>CAZDDH010000086.1:0-31797 GCA_964504165.1 uncultured Rickettsiales bacterium
GAGTGGTGACCACAACATGTAGGGGGTGGAGGCGCTAACCGTCTACCCCCCTTCTGGAATAATGGGTGTGGACGTCCATTCAGCCTGGGGACGGATTGGCCCTAAATTCAGATGAGCAGGACACCGTGATCAGGGACAAGAAGCGATATCGGTTTTCCGCCCGTACCGTCGCCGACGCGTACCGCAAGGCGCGCGAGGTCATGGGGGAGGAGATCGGCGTCATCTCGGTGAACGCCGACAAGAGCCGGTACAAGGACGGGACGCGGATCCCCATGGTGGAGATCGACGCCATCCGGCTCGACAAGCTCGGCATTCCGTCCATGATCGAGTTCTTCAACCGTGACCCCAATGCGCAGAGTACCCAGGATACGGACTCCTTCCCCGCCCGCTACCGGTTGTTGTGGGATCAGCTCCGCAAAACGGGCATGCGCTCGGACCAGGCCACGATCTTGTGCCGCGAGGCGTGGGTCGGGGATCCAGAGCTCAAACTGCCCCCGTGGCGGCGCGTCCTGACCATCCTCGCCAAGGACGTCCCCTGCGACCGATCCATGAAGCTGGCCGAACCGCAGATCCTGGGCCTCGTCGGTGAAAGCGGCTGCGGGCGGAGCTCTGTCGCGTGGCAGATGTGCAGGCAAGCCACCTTGCAGGATTCCGACGGGGTCGTCCTGGTGTCGGAGGACGCCGCCCGGTTGGCGCAGCGGTCTTCCTTCGAGGTCATCGAATTGACCACCCCCCAGGAGGTGGCCGCCAAGCTCGCACAGATCGGTGGGCTACGGCTGGCGGTCGTGGACATGCCGCCGGTCATCGCGGCAAATCTCGGCTTCTACCTGCAACCATGGTCCAGCACCATCGCCTCCATGAAGATGGTCCCGGTCATCACGGCCGAGGGCGTGACCGCCGGTGTCACGCTCATCCACGCCCTTCAGCGGTTCGGCAAGACCGGCTGGGTGATGACCCACGTCGACGGGCCGGACACCCTGGGTGTGGTCGCCAACCTGGCCATGGCCACCCACGGGCCGCTGGGTTTCCAGGGTAAGGTCGAGGAGTCCAACCCCCAGTTCTCGGTGGCAACCTGGCGCAACATCGTCCACAAAATGATGGATTTCACCGCGACGATGACGCTTGCGGAAGACGAGGACGAGGCGTGAATCACTCCGTTTGATTCGCCACGCCCTCCGCGGTGGCCGCACCCGCGATGATCCCCAGCACCATCCACGGCGCCAGCACCCCCAACGAATCTACCGTCTGCATCATCATCAGCTGGAAGGCCAGCAGCCCCAGGCACAGGATCGCAGCCAGATCCCGGCGCCGCCACAGGCTCACAGCCGCCCAGATCACCGCCGCCGCGAGCAGCAGCGGCGCCACCAGACCCAGCTCCACCCCCAGCCGTAAGAAGTCGTTGTGCGGTAGCTGCCGTGGATAGGTGATGATGGGCGGATCCGCCGCAAGCCGCGTCTCCTCGTAGATCTCCGGCCCCGCCCCAAGCCCCACACCCGTTACCGGATGCTCCGCCAGGATGCGCCCGTAGACCGTCCACACCAGCGTGCGACCGCTGGTCCCCTTCTCCAGCGAGGTGACCGTCTCCGTGGCCCGGTTTGCGATGCCCGGGTCCCAGAGGTTCAACGCCAGCCCCCCGCCGAACAACGTCACCAGTAACAGGCCGCTGGCCGCCGCCGCCATCAGGGTCACCCGTCGGGCACGCCCCACCACCGCCACCACCGCCAAGCCCACCAGCACCGCCGCCCAGGACGTGCGCACAGACACCGCGATCAACGCCATCACCAGCACTACCTGGGCGGCCCCCAACACCACCTGCCAGCGGAGCCGCACCCTGTGCGCCAGCGCCGCCACCGCCACCACCGCCAACCCCACCACCTCGGCGATGGCGAACGGATGCAGGGCCGGGCTACCCCCCCAGCGGAAACGGGGCACCCACTCGGCGGGCTCCACCCAGCGCCGGAAGGCCACGTAGTCCCACAACACCACCACCGCCAGCAGGCTCGCCGCCACGACCAGCACGGCCCCCAGCTCCTCCTGGTGGCCCTCCTCACGGATCAGCTCCGCGAAGAGCACCGCCAGCAACAGCAGCTGGCCCCAGCTGAGCAGAACGTTCAGCCCCTGCCCGCCCCGCAACCCAACGGAAAGCCCGGCGAACACCACGAGGGCAGCGACGGGCCACAGGGAGCGATGGGCCGAAGGCCAACGCCGCCCCCGTACGCAGGCCAGGGCCCAGCCGGTCAGGGTTGCTCCACAGATCATCTGCAGGATCGACACTCCCCCAGGGAGTTCGCCGACGGCGCCGGCATAGGGCGTCACGATGATCAACACCGCGACGCCGGTGCGCGGACGTGCACACGCGATGGCGAGGGCACCGGTGAACGGGATCCAGGCCACCCACCGTACGGCCGCGCCGCCCAGACTGAACAGCACGAAGGCCAGCGCAGCCAGGGCCAGCCCCCCGATCAGCCAGCACCACCGCCCCGGGAACGACGGGATCACGGGTCCCCTCCCGGTGAGGCCCCCTGCTCGAGGAGCAGAGCCTTCAGCCGGCCCGCCATGCGGAACCGTTTGCCATCCCGATCCAGGCCCAAGAAGACCATCGTCAGGCGCTGCCCCGTGGCCGCATCCGCCACCGCTGCAAAGCAGTACCCCGACAGCCGGGTGTAGCCGGTCTTGGCCGCCAGGATCGTCCAGAAGGGATCGAACAGCAGCCGGTCGGTCACCCCCGATCGCACCGGCCGGTCCAGCTCCGGCACCCGGGCCACCGCCTCCGTCGCCGCACAGGCGTCTCGGATCTCCGGGTAGGTCATGGCGGCCTCCACCATCCTCGCCACATCCTCAGCCGTCGAGGTGTTGCGGTCATCCAGCCCGGTGACGTTGCCGAACGTGCTCTCCATCATGCCCAGCGCCTCGGCCTTGTCGTTCATCCGCTCGACGAACACCTCCAGCGGCAGCCCCGACTCCTCGACCACCGTCGTCATGGCGATGTTGTCCGACGACGCCAACGCGAACACCAGCAGCTCCCCCAGCTGCACCGTCAATCCCGGCTCCCACGGGGTCTTCCAGCCGATGGGATCGAGCATGTGGATCTCGCCCAGCGTCACCGTTTGCTCCAGGTCGGGCTCCTCGTCCAGTAGAACCATCGCCGACATCAGCTTGGTGACACTGGCGATGGGGCGCGGGTGGGTGGAGCGGTGGGAGTAGAGGACCTCCCCGGTGTCGGTGTTCCGTACGAACAGGTAGGGAGCCTCGGGTGCCTTCGCCGCCCGGGCATCCAGCGCGAGCAGCGCGACGATTGCCGCGACCACCGAGATCGCGAATCTAGCGCCGGTAGCTGTTGATGTAATCGTAGTACTCGGTGTCCGTGGAGAGGATCAGCGTGTCCCCCTTGCCCAGCGTCTCCTCATAGGAATCCAGGCTCTTGAGGAAGGAGTAAAACTCCGGGTCCTTGCCGTACGCTTCGGCGTAGATGCGGGTGGCCTCGGCGTCTGCCTTGCCGCGGATCTCTTCGGCCTCTTTGTAGGCCTCCGAGGTGATGCGCTTGAGCTCTTGCTCCCGCTTACCGGCGATCTCCTCGGCGGACTCCCGCCCCTGGGAACGGTACAGCTCGGCGATGCGGTTGCGCTCCGAGATCATGCGTTCGTACACCTTCTGGCGGACCTGATCCACGTAGGTGATGTGCTTGATCTGCACGTCCAGCATCTCGATGCCGTACTTCTCGGCGGTCTGGGGGGCCGCCTTCTCCAGGATCATCTTCGCCAGCGCGCGGCGGCCAACCTCAACGGTCTCCTGCTCTACCTCCACGCCATAGCCTTCGGTCTCCTGCAGCAGATCACTGTCCGTATCACGCACGATCTCGATGAGGTTGTGGCCGGAGACGATGTCGCGAGTGGCGCCGTCGATGATATCGTCCAGGCGGGCCTGAGCGCCGCGTTCGTTCTGGACCGATTCGAAGTACAGCAGCGGATCGACCACATGCCAGCGGGCAAAGGTGTCCACGTAGATGTACTTCTTGTCCAGGGTGGGGATCTCGGACGGATAACCGTCCCACTCCAGGATCCACTTGGGGATCCGCTCCACCTTCCACATGACCGGGCCCTTGAACTTTAGACCCGGATCTTCAACCTGGGAGACTGCCCGGCCGGCGAAGGTGATGATGACGGTCTCCCGCTCATCTACGGTGTAGACACAGGCCTTGATGGCGATGATCGCCACGACGGCCACGACGGCGATGATGCTCAGCTTGGTGGAGCTCATTTGCCACCCCCCTTCTTCTTGCTGACCGCGGCGCCCTGGATCTCCATCATCGGCAGCAGATTCTCGATGTCGTCGTCGACGATCACCTTGCTCTTGATGCGGGGCATCACCGTGCCCATCGTCTCCAGATAGAGGCGGCGCCGAGTGACGTCGGGGGCCTGCTTGTACTCCAGGTAGACGGCGTCGAACCGGGTGGCGTCACCCAGCGCCCGGTTGACCCGGTCGGTGGCGTAGCCGTTGGATTCGGCGATGACGCGCTTGGCCTTACCCTGGGCTTCGGGGATGGCCGTGTTGTAGGCCTTCCAGGCCTCGTTGATCATCCGGTCCTGCTCCTGCTCGGCCTCGTTGACCTCGTTGAAGGAGTCCTTCACCGGCCCCGGGGGGTTCACGTCCTGCAGCTGCACGGTGACCACGTCCACGCCGGTCTCGTACTGGTCCAGCATGTCCTGCAGCTCTTGCTGCACGTTGATGCCGATCTGGGAGCGGCCTTCTGTGATCACGTCGGTCACGGACCGGTCCCCCACCTCCCGTGTCATCACCGCTTCGGCCACGTCGCGGAAGGTGTCCTCCACGTTGCGCACGTGGAACACATACAGGTAGGGGTCCTTGATCTTGTACTGAACCACGAACTCCACGTCCGCCATGTTCAGGTCGCCGGTGAGCATCAAGGACTCGGCGGAGAAATCGGACGTCGAGTACTCGCTCTTCACACCTGCCGAGACCGTGCGGAAGCCGAACTCCTCTTTGATTACCCGCTCCACCGGCACCTTGGTCACCCTCTCGATTCCCAGCGGAGCGCGCAGGTGCAGGCCCGGATCGGCGGTCCGCGAATAGGCACCGAAGGTCTGCACGACCGCCACCGAATCCTGAGGCACCGCGTAGAAGGACGTCAGCACCATCGCCGCGACGAGCACGACGATCAGCGCCCCACCGATGTACTGCGGTTTCAGGTTGAGCTTCTCGACCCCGGTCTTAAGGATACGTACGTTGACGGGCCGCCCGTGGCCACCGCCGTTTCCACCATCGAGCATGGTTCATCCTCCAGTTTCTTCAGTCTGGCGCACCCTAGCACGTTCGCGAGGCCTTCGGGCCTGCTACAATGCGCCCCTTCATCCAAGGAGGTGACCCATGTTCGACGAGCATTCCACGAGCACCTGCAAGGACCTCATGACCTACATCGATGCGTGCCCCACGGCGTCCCACGCCGTCGTCGAGGCAGCTCGCCGGCTGGAAGAAGCCGGGTTCAAACGCATCCACGAAGCCGATCCCTGGTCGCTGCAGGCCGGCGAGCGGTTCTACGTGGTGCGCCAGGACACCGCGCTCATCGCCGGGCAGATGGGTTCCATCCCGCCGGCTGAGGGGGGCTTCCGCATCGTCGGCGCCCACACCGATTCGCCCGGGTTCCGCCTCAAGGCCCACCCCAAGACCCGCAGCGAGGGATTCCTGCAGCTGGGTATCGAGGTCTACGGTGGCCCCCTGCTGGCCTCTTGGGCCGACCGGGATCTGGGGGTCGCGGGACGCCTGCTGGTGCGCGCCGAGGACGGCAGCCTGGTCACCAAGCTGGTGCGGATTGACCGCCCCCTGTGCCGCATCCCTCTGCTGGCCATCCACCTCAACCGAGAGGTGAATGACAAGGGGCTCAAGCTCGACAAACAGAAACACCTCCCGCCGGTCTACGGCATGGCGCTGGAGGGGGACGACCAGGCCGATCCGCTGGACCGCATCGTGGCCGAAGCCGCGGGCGTCGAACCGGGGGATGTGGTCGGGTCCACCCTGGAACTCTTCGATCTGCAGGCCTGCACCCTGGGCGGGGCATCCGATGAATTCTACTTCGCCGGACGCATCGACAACCTGGCCGGTTGCCACGCGGGTATGGAGGCGCTCACCGCCCACGACGATCCCGGCTCGGTGACCCGCGTCGTCTCGATGTTCCACAGCGAAGAGGTCGGCTCGTCCACCGCCGAGGGTGCGGCCGGCAACTTCCTCGCCGCCGTCCTGGAGCGGCTGTGCATTGCAGGGGACCGCCCGCGTGAAGAGTTCCTTCGGGCCATCTCCCGATCGTACCTGGCGTCGGTGGACGGCGCCCATGCGGTCCATCCCAGCCACGTGGACCGCCACGAACCCGAACATCGCTGCCAGCTCAACGGCGGGCCGGTGATCAAGATCAACGCCATGGAGCGCTACGCCACGACCCTGCATACCGACGCCCACCTGGCGGCCTGTGCCGACCGTGCCGGCGTTCCGTTGCAGCGCTACATTCACCGCACCGACCTGCCCTGCGGCTCGACCATCGGCCCCATTTCCGCCACCCAGCTGGGCATCGAAACCGTGGATCTAGGGGTCCCGATGCTCTCCATGCACTCGATCCGGGAGATGGGCGGGACCGTGGACCAGGAGCTGATGATCCGGCTGATGAAGGAACATCTTGGCGGCTGATTTCGCGCTACCGGTTGAGCTTGAGCGTGGATCGAGTAAAGTAACGACCCCATACGAGGACACGATGACGCACGAAGAGACCCTGCTCGCTCTTTCGAGGCTCGCACAAGCGGACCTGATGATTGCCGAACTCAACCGGACCCTGAAGGCTGGTCCCAAGGAGCTGGACGAACACAAAGCAGCGCTCCAGGAAACCGAAGCAGCCGTCGAACAGGGCAAGTTGGATCAGAAGGCCCACGAGGAAGCTCGCGGGCAGGCTGAGAAGGACCTGTCCAGCACCAAACGTAAGCTCAAGCAGTCCGGTGAGAACGCCCAGCGCGTGACGACGGCGACCCAGATGGAAGCCAGCCGCGTCGAGATCAACTCGCTGGAGAAGCAGGTTCTCAAGTACGAGCAGAAGATGCTCAAGGAGTCTGAGGCCGCCGAGGCCATCGCCAAGGAGCTGCCCAAGCTCGAGAAGAAGGCCAAGAAGACGGCCAAGGCGATGAACAAGGTGGAATCCTCGGTGCCCGATATGGTGGAGAACGCCCGCAAGGAAATCGGTCAGTTCGCAGCCGCTCGCAGGCAGCTGATCCAGATGCTCGATCCCCTCCCCCGTCGCATGTACAACACGGCGGCCCAGACCGAGGGCAATCCCCTCACCAGCGTAGTCGACAAGATCTGCCAGACCTGCCACACGATGGCCCCGCCCCAGAACATCGTCGAGATGGACCAGGGCCGGGCGATCCACGTCTGCGCAGGCTGCAAGAAGATCATCACCAAGGTCATCTACAACGACTAGGCGCCTGTCGGCCGCCGCGCCTCCCTTCCGCGATTTCCTTTTCCATGCCGATGCCGGTTCTTCCGGTGACGGTCAGGGTCCCGGTCCTGGAACACGCTACACGGCCTACGATCACGATCTCCACCAAGATCTCGTTCTCCCTCGGAGAAGACGGAGATGGGGCTGGAGCCCCGGGAGGGAACGTCACGAGGCTAGAGCCTCGCGACGAGGAACGTCTTTTGGTCCAACGTCCAACGTCGGACGGAGGACGGAGGACGGAGGACGGAGGACGGAGGACGGTGACGGTGGACGATCGGGATCGAAATCGGAATCGGGAAGACCGTGGGCCGTGAACCGTGGACCGTGACCGTGACCGGGGCCGTGACCGGGGAAGGCAAGTCTACAGGGGTGTCATGGTTGACCCCTCCATACCCCACCGTGTAGGAAACCCCTGCCGACGCAGTGGTCCAGGCAGTCGCCGGCGGGTTACGCCCGCGGGAGGAAAGTCCGGGCACCGCAGGGCAGGGTGCCGGGTAACGCCCGGTCAGGGTGACCTGAAGGCAAGTGCAACAGAGAGTAGACCGCCCGCCTGGGCGACCAGGCGACGCGACCCGCTCCCCGGTGACGGGGGGAGGTCGGGAGCGTGCTCCCACCCCCGGGTGGGCGCGGTAAGGCTGAAACGGTGCGGTAAGAGCGCACCGGCGTCCCCGGTGACGGGGACGGCCAGGTAAACCCCACCCGGTGCAAGATCAACTAGGGGAGTGTCCGAGGGTTGCCCGCCCGAGCTCCCGGGTAGATCGCTCGAGCCGTCCGGCAACGGCCGGCCTAGATGAATGGCTGCCACCGTCGCGACTCTGTCGCGCGGGACAAGACCCGGCTTACCGGGCCACTGCGTCGGTATTTTCTTCGGCGGCCGCCTGGACCCGGATGTCCGTCAGCGATCCCGAATAGCGGACCAGGTTGCGCAATGAACTGCGCTGCCAGGCGTGATCCGGTTCGGAGACGAACACCAGGTTGTACCGCTGGCCCTCCGGTGTCTCACGGAGCAGGTCCACCCAGCGCACCAGCGATTTGAGAGCCGTTGCATCGGCGTACACGCAGTTGCGCAGGTCCAGCAGCAACGCTTCCTTGCCCAAGCTGCGCTGATGAATCAGGTCGATGGCGTCGTTGAGTTCGTCGGCGGGGTCTTCCACGAGTAGCCCCCCCTCGATGCGGATCATCATGCGCCGTGATCCCTCTTTCTGGATCACGCGGAAACTGCCGCCGTCGAAGAGGATGCTGGCCATGTCGGGGTGCGACCTCCTTACTCGTCACCCAATGTCGAACGCGCGGGGCCTCGTGTCAACTCAAGGCAATTGACGGACTGCAGGGCCCGTCGGTAAGCTGCCAGCGACGGGCGGCCGCGGCCCCAACACGGGATTCCCATGATCGTACGCTCCAACACCTTCGCCCTCGTACTCCTGATGACGGTCCTATTCCCAGCTCCGGCTCTCGCTGGTGGTTTGGGTGTGTTCGACATGACCGGCTTCCACGCCGGCGTCGATCCCGCGTCTGAAGAAGGCGCCAACGGTACCTGGCTGGACCAGTGTGGGGGCATCGAACTGCTCATCGGCGGCAAGGCCACGCGGCTCTCTGGCCGCATCCGGATGCTCTACAACTACGTCTACTCCAAGAACACCTCCGACCATTTCGGAGTGGCCCTACTAGGCATGGAGATCCAGCTGTTACGTAACCTGCAGCGCCCTGCAGGGGTTCACATCCATCTGGATGCGGGGCCCGGCTTCATCGCCCTTCAGCACGAGGAATTCGGCATGGCCGACCTGGGGCTCGGCATCCACCGGGAGCTTGGCAAACACATCACGCTGTTCGCCGAGGTCTCGGGGCAGCTTCGTTTCCGCCGCAAGGTCTGGGGCGGTGCCGTGGTGACCGCGGGCGTGCGGTTCCCCATCGACTGAAATGCATCCAGGGTTGAACCGCCAAGCTGGGCTCAGGCTCCTGATCCTCGTCGGCGTGGTCCTGGCGGGCCTGTTGCCCGGCTGCTACTTCCTCCCCTTCGATCCCGATCCGGGCCTGGTTGCCGAAAGCCCTTGCCACGATGTCAACATCATGGACGGCCTGGATGAGGAGTCCACCGCCGAGATCCGCGGGCTCTACGACTGCCTGAACCAAAGCGGTGATTTTGACGCCCTCGAGCCCGCGGTGGACCAGCTCGTCACCGGCAGCGACCGGCACGTGGACTCCGTAGGCTCCCACGCCGCGCACATCTTCAACCGGGCTCCGGACGTCATCCCCATCTGGGACACGCTGACCGCCGTACGCCAGCTGCTGCTGGACGAGGACGAGTTCCTGCTGGATGCGTTGCACCTGGCCTCCGAGTGGGTCTACGGCGTGCCCTGGCCCCAGGTGCAGCAGCTGGAAGAGCATGGGCAGCTCCAGGATGCCGACCTGCTGGCCGATGGTCCGCTGGGGCACCTGGTGCCGGTCCTGCGTGTCTGGGCCGAGGTCATCGTCGACGAACACGAGGAGATCGCCGCCAGCGCCGACCCCTACGACTACATCCAGGTCTGCGGAGATATCCTGGACCATTTGCTGTCCATGCCCGAGCTGCTGGACACACTGATCACGCTACGCGAGCTGCTGGCGGACAACGCCAATAACCACCTGTTCGACGATTTCGCCGCCAACTGGGGCGAGTTCTTCATCGCCACCCACGACGACACCGTGGGGGACAACACCCTCATCGGGGCCCTGGACGAGCTCGCCTCCCCCGCCACGGAACTCCCCGGCCAGGCCATGCCCATCGAGGCGATGATGCCGCACGTGGACCCCATCGTCTCCGACCTGGTCGTCCGGGAACGGCTGGTGGATGGCGTCGGCGACCTCTACGACAACGGCACGCTCTCCGACCTGCCGGATCAGCTGATCGTGCTGATGACCATCGACATGTACGGCGGGACCCTCGAACCCGACGAGGAATCGGCCTTCGAGGCCGCGCTGGTGCTGCTGGACGAGGCGGACGCGGAGTTCAACTGCTTCGATCTGATCCAGGCGGACAGCGTCAGCGTGTGGCTGCTCCAGGAGATCGTGAATCTGGGCCTGGAGGCCGATACCATCGAAGAGCTGGTGGCCATGGTCGAGGGCCTGTACGACTGGTTCTTCGGCGTCGTGGACCTGATGTGCACGGTGCCACCCATCCTGGAGACCCATTTCGAAGCCATCATCCGCCTGGCCGAGTCCGGGGCGCTGCACACCCTGATCCCCCTGCTGTACGCCCTCGCCGACCCGGACGAACCGGCCCACAACTACCTGCGGGAGCTGGTGGACATCGTCCATATCCTGGTGGCCTGCGACTCCATCACCCCCCTGGAGCGCCTGCTGGTGCCCACCCTGGGCCAGGATTTCATGCCCGCCGCGCTGGCCATCGTGGGCGCCTTCGTGGATCCGGGTAATCCGCTGGCCGCAGGGGATGTCTACACCCTGCTGGACGTGATGGACTACCTGATCACCCCCCCGGATGGGGAGGGTTATCCCCGCTCGCCGTTGATCATCGGGGCCCGGGCGGTGGACGGGATCATCGAGGGAGAACCGGAAGAACTCGATGCATTCCTGGTGACCTGGGGTGAGCTGCTGGTAGACGAAGACGCCGTGACCAACCAGATCCTCTACGATATCGATGGCCTGCTCGCGCTGGATCCCGAGCTCAAAACTCTGGACTATGTCGGGGATATCCTCAGCGATCCCGATCTGTGTGTTCACTGGTTGCTGCTGTTCGAGCACCAGGGATTCATGGACGCCCTGGGAGCCCCGGGGACGGCCGGTGGGGACGAGGTGCCGATGGCCCTGTTGGGGCGCCTGGTCGCCGATGGCACGACCCGCGACCTGGTCATGCTGCTGAGCTGGATGATGGATCTGCTGCACGACCTGGGGTTCTAGCCAACCGGGGGGAGGGGTCAGCTGACCCCGGAGAGACAAACGATGAAGGACCAACAAAACCAGACGCTGTGCCGCGAGGTGCCGGAGATCGAGCACCGTTACGGGGAGCGGGTGCATATCCTCTCCAACCCGGTGGCCCGGATGATGCTGGCCCAGATGGGGGGCACCGCCATGCGCCAGCCCCAGCTCAACCGCTGGCTGGCGGCGCTGTACGACCATCTGCTGGACGCGGCGCTGGCCGGGCAATTCCCCACCAGGCGCCGCAAGTTCAGCGCCCGTATGGAAGCCTCACACCCCGGCGCCAGTGTCCAGGGCGAGTTCTTCGACCGCAGCGTCAAGGTCTCGGTGGCGGCCATCGCCCGGGCCGGCACCCTGCCTGCCTACCGCTGCTTCGAGCGGTTGAACGACCTGATGCGGGAGGATGGCATCCGCCTGGACCACCTGTTCATGAACCGCCGCACCGACGCCACCGGCAACGTCATCGGCGTCGACTGCAAGGGGGTCAAGATCGGCGGCCTGCTGGACGATCGGATCCTGCTGATTCCCGACCCCATGGGCGCCACCGGCACGACGATGGGATACGCGCTGGACCTGTACAGCAAGGAGATCGGCGGCCGTCCGCTCAAGACCGTGGCGCTGCACCTGATCGTCACCCCCGAATACCTCAGGACCGTGCCCCGCCGCTTCCCGGACCTCGAGGTCTACGCGCTGCGCGTGGATCGGGGGATGAGCAGCAAGGCCATCCTCGACACCGTCCCGGGCACCCACATCGACGAGGAACGAGGGCTGGATGATCGCCAGTACATCGTCCCCGGGATGGGCGGTCTCGGCGAGCTGATCAACAACTCGTACGTCTGAACTGGAGGCACCTTTGAACTATCACCCGGAGCATATCAATCCGCTGATCACCGCAGAGGAGATCGCCAAACGGGTCAAGGAACTCGGCCGGCAGATCACCGCCGACTACCGGGACAAGCCGTTGACGGCCGTGGGCATCCTCAAGGGTTCCTTCCCGTTCATGGCCGACCTCATCCGCCACATCGACCTGCCGGTGACGTGCGATTTCCTGGAGGTTTCCAGCTACGCCGGGGGCACACGGAGCACCGGGGTAGTGCGATTCAACAAGGACCTCACCCACCCCATCGAGGGCCGGGACGTGCTGCTCATCGAGGACATCGTCGATTCGGGGCTGACGTTGACCTACCTGCTGCGCAACCTGGAGACACGCAACCCGTCCAGCCTCCGCATCTGCGCCTTGCTCGACAAGAAGGAGGCCCGGGAGGCGGACGTCCCCATCGAGTACTGCGGCTTCGTCATCCCCAAGAAGTTCGTCGTGGGCTACGGCCTTGATTTTGATGAACGGTACCGCAACCTTCCCTACGTGGGCGTCCCCGATATCCCTGCAGAGGAGCTGTGAGCATGGACCGCACCCTCGTCTCCACCGATACCGCGCCGGCGGCCATCGGCCCGTACTCCCAGGCGGTCATCCATGGCGGCCTGGTCTTCACAGCGGGCCAGATCCCCCTCGATCCGGCCACCGGGGAACTCGTCGGCGGGGGGATCGCCGCCGAGACCGAGCAGGTCCTGCGCAACCTCTCCGCGGTCCTCGAGGCCGCAGGTTCCGGGCTCGATCGCGTCCTCAAGACCACCGTCTATCTGGTGGATATGGGTGAATTCGTCGCCATGAACGAGGTCTACGGCCGCTTCTTCGGGGATCAGCCCCCCGCCCGCGCCGCCATCCAGGCAGCAGCTCTTCCCAAGGGGGTGCGGGTGGAGATCGATTGTGTGGCGACGGTGGGAGATTAGGACCGGATCTCGCCGACAATCCGCAGCAGCTCGTCCCCGTACTCCTTGCACTGCCATCGGCGCAGCTCGCGGATGGATTCCAGCTCCGTCTGGGTGCGCGGCCCCACGGCCGCGATCTCCTGGAGCACGGCGTTGGGGACCACGACGCCCGGCTGGACCTTGCGGGTCTCGGCGGTCTTGTTGCGCCAGGTACGCAGCGCCTCGAAGGTCCGCGTCTCCTCGGGGGTGTTCAGCCTGCGCCCTGGACGGGAGTGGGGGTGAGGCCTTGATTTGGGCAACTTGCTGCGATCCTTCAGCCCCTCGTCCACCGCGTCCAGCACGTCCTCGGCGTAGCGCCGCACCACGTGGTTCTTCTCGCCCAGCAGACGGCGCAGCTGGTTGAGTGATCGGGGGGGGCGGACGGCGATCTTGAGGAGCAACTGGTTGGCGATGACCTTGAAGTGCGGCCGATCCACCCGGCGCGCGTGCCGGTCCCGCATCACGCCAAGGGCACGTAGGACCCGCTTGCCCCGCTCGTCCAGCGTCCCCACCCCTTTGATGCGCAGGAAATCATCGGGCTTGAAGCTGTGATCGACCCACTCCTTCTTCTCGAGGATCGAGAACTCCTCCATCAGCTGGTCCTCGCGGCCGGCGGCGGCCACCTCTTTCCACAGCAACCGGCGGATTCGCGGTAGGTAGTGGCTATCCAGCCTCGCGTAGGACAGGTGTTCGTCCCGCAAAGGCCGCTTGGACCAGTCCCGGCGCTGATACTTCTTCTCCAGCTTGACGCCGAAGTAGTGTTCCACCAGGTCGGCCAGCGAGAACCTCTCGAAGCCCAGCGCCTGGGCGCAGATCATGGTGTCGAAGATGGGGGTGATCTCGAAGCCGAAATCCCGCTTGAGGGACGAGATGTCATAGTCCGAGCCGTGGAAGATCTTCTCCACGTCAGGGTTGGCCATCCAGGGTTCCAACGCCTCGGTCAGGGCATCGTGGGGGATACGCAGCGGATCGACGATCAGATCCCGCTGCTTGCCGGTGATCTGGATCAGGCAGACCCGCTCGCGGTAGTGGAAGAACGAGTCCGCCTCGGTGTCCACGCCGAGGAGCGTGGCCCCCTCGATGGCAGCTAGCTCCTGCGCCAGCAGTTCGGTCGTATCGACATAGGTCCAGACGTGATTCATCGTGGGGCCTCCGACGGTTCGTGCAGGCTAGACACGATGACTCCCAGGGCTCGGACCAGCTCCTCGCCCATCGCCTCTGCGGCTTCTGTCACCTCTGCGTGGGCCAGCCCCCCCTCGCCGAGACCGGCCGCGATGTTGGTCACGAAGCTCATCGCAACGACCCGGGCTCCCATGGCGTGGGCCGCGATGGCTTCCGGGACGGTGGACATGCCCACCAGCTCGGCGCCGGCGGCTCGGGCCATCCGGATCTCCGCGGGTGTCTCGTAACTCGGCCCCAGCATGGTGGCGTAGACCCCTTCGCCCAGGTCGATCCCTTCCGCGCTGGCCGCTGCGTGAACTCGCTCCCGGAGCTCGGCCGAATAGAGATCGGTCAGATCGGCGAACCGCAGCCCGAGCTCCTCCTCGTGATCCCCGACCAGGGGATTTTGCCCGGTGAAGTTGATGTGGTCCGAGATGAGCACCAGATCGCCGACCGTGCGTCCCTCGGCGATGGCCCCCGCTGCGTTGGTGAGCACCACGGTGTTGACCCCGGCGCGGACCAGCGAACGCACGGCCCGCACCACCACCGCCGGTGGGTGCCCTTCGTACAGGTGGACGCGGCCCTGAAGTACGGCCACCTCCTTGCCGTCCACCTTGCCCACCACCAGCCTCCCCGAGTGGCCGGGAACGCTGGGGGACGGGATCCCCTCCACGTCGGCATAGTCCACGCTCTGTGCGTCATCCAGCCCGTCGGCAAAGGCACCGAGACCCGATCCCAGTACCAACGCGAGCCGGCAGTTCGTCAGCCCGGGCAGCCGACGGGACAGCTCTTCCGCGACGGCAGCAACCCTCTTGGCCTCGCTCATGTCTGGCCCTCCACCCGCTCCAAGATCAATGGTGTGGTGACACCTTCGGCCGGGTCTCCCAGCCGGAAAGCCGCCCCCATGCGTACCCGTGCTTCATCGAGACCGCGCCCCCCGCGGTGCCACAGGCGCGCCCACGGCTGCCCCCGCTCCACAGCGTCGCCGGGCTTGACGAGGACCTCCACGGCCGCCTGCGGATCCGGAGGTTCGTCGTCCCCGGTACGCGCGCCGCCGAGGTCGGCCAGGGACAGTCCCACGCCCAGGGCGTCCAGCTCGATCACCGTGGCCGCCCGGTCACAGACCAACTCCTCGGCCTGGACACCGTCCGGCCAGCGCATGGCGTCCAGATCCCCACCCTGCGCGGCCACCATCCGGGCGAACCGCTCACGGGGCCGCCCGCCGTCGAGCAACGGCTCCAGCGCCGCATCGGGCACGATCTCCCGCGCCAGCGCCAGCACCAGCTCCCGTGAATCTGCAGGGCCGCCGCCCTCCAGCAGCTCGAGGGTCTCGTGGATCTCGGCGGCGTGCCCCACGTACCGGCCCAGCGGGGTGCTCATGTTGCTCAGCAACGCGGTCACCCGGCAGCCTACCGCCTCCCCCAGGTCCACCATCACCCGGGCCAGCGTCCGGGCGTCGTCCAGATTCTTCATGAAGGCGCCGGTGCCACATTTGACGTCCAGCACCAGCCGGTCCAGGCCCTCGGATAGCTTCTTGCTCATGATGCTCGGAGCGATGTGGTCCACCGTGGGGACCGTCGCGGTGCGGTTGCGCAGGTCGTACAGCACGCGGTCGGCAGGCACCATCTTCTCGGTCTGCCCGCAGATCACGCAGCCCACCTGAGCCATCACCTCGCGGATGCGCTCCGGAGACAGGACCGCCTGATAGCCGGGGATGGCCTCCAGCTTGTCCAGCGTGCCGCCCGTATGGCCCAGCCCGCGGCCGGAGATCATCGGGACCGCCACCCCGGCTTCCACCACCAGCGGCGCCCAGATCAGCGAGAGCTTGTCCCCCACCCCACCCGTGGAGTGTTTGTCCGCGATGATCCCGTCGATCTCCGGCCACTCCAGGGCCGGCCCGCTGGCGATCATCTGCCGGGTGTAGGCGGCGCGCTCGGCGGTGTCCAGGCCGCCCATCAGGACGGCCATCAACCACGCTCCGATCTGGGCTTCGGCCACCTCACCGCTGGATATGGCCGGTATGATCCGGGCCCAGTCCTCCGCCTCCAGACGGCCGCCGTCACGCTTCTTTTCGATATAGGGTCGCAGGTCCATCGTCACGCCACAGCCCATCCCCCCCAGCATCGATCAAGCCGGACATCGAGGGAGGGCACACGACATCCGCCAGCAATAAACCCCCCATTTCCTTCTTCAATGTAGCACACGCGCACATGCGAGACCGTGTTAACGTTGGAGATGAATGGCCGTTCACCGCAGAGCGGCGGCCCGGGAGAGATCATGACCAGCGACTATCGAACCTCCTTTTTACTCGTGGTGGGCCTGGCCCTTGCCGTGGCGATGATGAGCTGCAAGGACCCCGTAGGGGACGACGACACCAGCGGCTACGGCGACGGCGACGGCGCGGTGCACGCCGCCTTCGTGGCCAACCCGACGACGCTCTATCCCCTGGAATCCGTCCACTTCGACGCGGGCAGCAGCACCGATCCGTACGGGATCGAGGCCTACTACCACGACTGCGCCATCGCCGAGTTCCACTGGGATTTCGGCGACGGGCAGACGGAGATCAGTGAGCTGTATCAGCTGGACCACATCTACGAGGAGGTCGGGCAATACGAGGTGACGCTGACGGTCGTGACGGCCGGGGGCAGCGAGGACACCATCGCCGGCAGCGTCGAGGTGCTCTATCCCCTCCCCATCGTGGTGCAGGTGGACGTCTCGGTGGATGGGGCGGCCATCATCGGCGAGTGGATCCGGATCCTCGGCGAGGAGTTCCGCGAAGAGAACCTACCCGAGGTGATCTTCGGCGGCGGGCCATCGGCCTCCCAGGTGCGCTTCATCGATGCCACCGAGATCCACCTGCGCGTGCCCCCCACCAGCCCCTCCGGCTTGCAGCCCATCGTCATCGACTTCCCCCAGGACGACGGGGGGGACACCAGCGTGGACATCTGGGTCAAGCGGTACTCCGTCTCCACGGATGCCTTCCACGACACCGTCAACTTCATCTCCTTCGGCGACGGGACCGATTACCAGGTCGAACTCCAGGACCTCACCGTGGAAGACGCCACGCTGGTCAAGATCACCGGCGACGGCGCCACCGCCGTGGTCGGTGACGGACGCTGGGACATCAACCTCACCCCCACCCTGACCTTCATCGACCTCACCGCCGATTTCTCCCCGGTGGTCACCAGCACCACCACCGACATCGGCATCGGACCCCTGTTCGATATAGCCACCGCCGTGGACATCGCGCTGGTGGCGGACGCGGCGGGCCTCAACGTGGTGGACCTGACCGACCCCTACCACCCCGTCAACGTGGGCCGCACCAACTATCCGCTGGAGGATCTGGCGGCCACCGACGTGGAGTTGACCCCCGACGGTACCCTGGCCGTCGTGCTGGGAACCTTCGACTCCTCCATCCGGTTCTACGACGTGGATTTCAACGGCGCGACGCTGGTCAGCCACGTGGTGGACGGCGCCTCAGGGATCCAGGACGTGCAGATCTCGGACGACGGGCAGTTCGCCTATGTCCTCAGCGGCGGCGGCGAGGGGGCCATCCCGCCCGACCTGAACCTGGGGAACACCTGCGTCACGGTGGTGGACCTGGCCATCGATCCGCCGGGCAATTTCCTGGGGGACGGCACCTGCGTGGAGATCACCTCCCACGCTCCCGTCCCCTTCGACATCGCCATGGCTCCGGACGGCACCGCCTACATCACCAGCTTCGACGAGAACTTCGCCATCGTCTCGTCGGCCTTCGCCGGCATCATCGCCGATCCGCTGGACATCAACGCCTGGGCCGACCTGCTCGACGCCCTCACCAGCCTGAGCTTCGGCGGCGTGGTAGAGGCGGACAACATCTGGGCCGGCCAGGCAGTCATCGGCACCAGCTGGTTCCTGCCCTACGGATTCCAGACCGGCATCGACGTCCGCTACGACGAGGCGCTCTACGTCTCCAACGGCATCTATCTGGAGTTCGTCTACGACCTCGAGGACATCCTCGATCCGTACGCGGCCATCACCATGACCAACGGCGTGGCCGTGGCCAATCTGGACACCGGCGAGGTGGAGGAAGTCACCTTGCAGGCCGATCCACTTCTGTACTACGAGAGCTTCCAGCTCGACTACGACTACGAACCGCTGCTCGCCCTGATTTTGCCCCCCTACTCGTTCGGCGACGTGGCCATCCAGCCCTGAACACCGGCTTCCCGCTCCTTCGGGCACCAAATTGCCCGGTCATTGGCGCCAAAATTGGGCGCCGGAAACCAATTGTGGTGCCCGACAGGTGGCATGAATGACAAAAAGTGTTCAGTGGGTATGAAAAAAGTTGCGGATTGGACTACTGTTCGACGAATGTCGCCAGATTTCTGCTCCGCTTCACATGACGGAGTTTCTGCAACGCCTTGATCTCGATCTGCCGGATCCGTTCACGGGTCAGATTGAACACGTTGCCGATCTCTTCGAGGGAGTAGTGAGTCCGCTCGTCGATCCCGTACCGCATCCGCAGGACCTTCTCCTCCCGCGGGGTCAGCAGCGACAGCGCCTCCATGATGCAACGGCGGAGCGCCTGGCTCTCCATGTGAGCGGACGGCCGCTCGGCGTTGGGGTTGGGAATGAACTCTCCCACCGTGGCGTCCGAGTCGTCACCGACCATCGCGTCGAGGCTCATCGGCTCCTTGGCCAGACGGTACACCTCTTCCACCTTCTCCAGCGGCTCACCGAGCCATTCGGCGATCTCCTCGGGGGTGGGCTCGCGGTCCATCTCCTGGGCCATGCGCCGGCTCGTTTGCTGGATCTTGTTGACCAGTTCGAGCTTGTAGATGGGGATACGAATCGTCCGGATCTGGCTCTCGATGGCCCGGATGATCGACTGGCGGATCCACCATGAAGCGTAGGTGCTGAACTTGAATCCTTTGGTGTAATCGAACTTTTCCACCGCCCGGATCAGCCCCATGTTCCCTTCCTGGATCAGGTCGGAAAGCGGCATTCCGCGGTAGCTATATTGCTTGGCGATGCTCACCACCAGCCGTAGGTTTGCCTCGATAATTTCGGCCTTGGCGCGTTCGGATTCGGCGGGATTGCCCTCCTCCATCTGGCGCGCCAAGCGGACCTCGTCCTCCCGGCTGAGGAGTGGAATTGTGCCCATTCTATGAAGGTATCGATTCAGTACTCGTGCGCTATCGCGGTAACGTCCAGCAACCATTCAAATGTCCTCGTCTCCCTGACTCTATCATCTACTAATCGCGCAGACAATACCCCGCAGCCGGGAGAACTGGGGTTTCAAGTGTGCAACCCGCGTGCCAGCTCTCGGTGTGATTTCCGAGGCGTAGCCCAGGTACCGGTCTTGAGACGGATGACGGTGGCTAGATCTTCACCGGGATTTCAGATGGGTTCGCCAACGGCCCTCTTCGAGCCACTCGAAGCCGTCTTCGCCTACGCTTTCGAGGGCCTGGAGCGTCTCGATGAAGCAGCTCAGATCCTCGCCGCAAGCTTCGTATACCGGGCCAAACAGGTCATCGCCGCTGTTGTAGGTGCGGTAGGTGCTGAGGGTGGCGTTGTTGACCTCACGGCGCTGGAAATACCGGTTGTACTTGGGCTCCCTGAACGGCATGCCCTGGCACGTCTTGTCGGCGGATTCGAGGATCTCCCGCTTGCGGGCCAGCGTCTCGGCCCGGGGGATGTCTTCGTTGTACAGCTCGTCCAGGTCCTGATACAGCTCGGCGAGGAATGCCTTGATCAGGTCTCGATCGTGCCAATTGTCCACCGCCTTGCGGTAGGCCTCCGGTGCCTCCCCCCGGCGGTACTCCATGTACGCCTCCGCGCCCCGGTCCCCCACGAAGCGGGCGTAAGACTCGTTGAAGCGCATCTGCCCGGACAGGAACAACGTCGCGTGAGCCGATTCGTGGAGCAGCACCTCGGCCAGCCGGTGTTCGGGCCAGTCCAGCATGCCCGGCAGGATAGGGTCTTCGAAGTAGCCCAGCGTCGAGTAGGCCCCCACGGGCCGAGCGCTGACGTCGTACCCCAGCCCCTTGAGCCGCCTCACCTCCCGCTGGGTATCCGCCATGCGGAAGTAGCCGATGTACGGGATCGTGCCGACGATGGGGAACCAGCGCCGGTAGGTCTTGAAGCGGTCGGGACGGCAGGCCAGCACGTTGTACATCTTACGCTCGAAGCCCACCGCCACCGCAGTATAGCTGTCCGCCGCCGTCAGCCCGATCTGCTCGGTTCCGAACCGCCGGATGTCATCCACCAGGCGCAGGCGCTCTTCCCGCTCGGCCTTCAGCTCCCCCCGGGCGATGACGTCGTCGATGGGCTGGCGCTTGAGCAGCATGGAGAACTGGTAGACCGCCTGGGTCAGCACATAGTCCACCTGCATGGCCGGGTGGCTGGCGATCAGCACGACGACCGACAGGATCCCCAGGGTGATCCGCCAACGAACGGTGCGGGAGCGACGGCCGGACGTTTTTTTCATCACCACCACTCTACACGCCATCGTGACGAACACCACCGCTGAACCGTTTACCGGGAAGGCCCCCGGGCGGCCGCGGGTTCCTTGACTTGAATCGGGGGCAAACGTAGCGTATCGAACGCGCCGTTCGCGACCAAGCGGCGGCCCAGGAATGGTGAGTGAGCGTTGGAATCTTTCTTCTCGGTTTGGAGCTGGGATAGCCCGGGCACCTGGATCGTGGTGGCTATCTTGCTGATGAGCGTGTTTGCGCTGGCGCTGTTCCTCGAACGCCTATGGGCGCTCCAGCGCTCCAAGGTGATCCCGCGCAAGTTCACCATCCGCATCAAGGATCTGGTCACCCGGGAGGAGATCCCCGAGGCGTTGACCCTGTGCAAGACAGACGACAGCCCGATGGCGCGCATCCTTCAAGCTGGGCTGCGCAGCTTTGGCAACCAGCGCGCCGAGATCAAGGAACACCTGGAGGAGGTCGGCCGGCTCGAGGCCGCGGAGCTGATGCGCTGGACGGGGGCCATCGCGGTGGTCTCCCGCGTCTCGCCGCTGATGGGATTGTTCGGCACGGTCTGGGGCATGATCAACGTTTTCTCGGCCATCGAGGAGTTCGGGGTCGGCAACGCCAACGCCCTCGCCGGCGGCATCGGGACGGCCCTCTACACGACCTTTGCCGGGCTGCTGGTGGCCATCCCGGCCCATCTGGCCCACGCCTACATCGTCGCCCGCGCCGAGCGGCTGATCATGGAGATGGAGGAGCAGAGTCTGGAGATGCTCGACCTCCTCAAGAATCCAAACGAATCATGAGATTCGCGCCCAAAAAGACCGAAAGCGACATCCTCGATCTCACGCCGTTGATCGACGTCGTGTTCCTGCTGTTGATCTTCTTCATGGTCTCCACGAGCTTCGTCCGCGAGCCCGGTGGCATCCGCGTGGATCTGCCCCACTCGGACACCCAGGAGTTCATCCACGAGGGCGAGGAGTTGGTGGTCAAGCTCACCGAGGACGGCCACATCTTCGTGGATGACGTGGGTGTGGATATCGACACCCTGCGCCGGGAATTCAAGCGGGCCGGTACGTCCGCGCCCGAGACGGTCGTCATCGTCAAAGCGGACCGCACCGTGGACCACGGCCAGGTCGTCCAGGTGATGGATATCGCCAAACGCATGGGCCTCACCCGCATCGCCGTGGCCACCGAGGGGGGCATCCCACGCAAGGGTGCCACCAGCTCCGAGCCGGCCGCGGATCCCTGAGCCCGGCCCGCACACACGTACGCGCTCCCGCGTCCACCAGTTCCTGTTTGAGCGACATGCGTCGAACAGGGCGATTTTTACCAGGGCTCTGCGGTACACTGAAACTCAGGGACTCGAAGTTGTAGTGCGATGTCGGGAAGCTCCGCGCAAAGAGCATTGATCATCATGCGTACCCTCCTCCCGATTGCCGGGTTGGTTGCTGTCTTCTGTATCGCCTTTTTTGGCGAGCAGGGGCTGATGGCCAATCACCGCCTGCGGGAGCAGATGGTGCGCCTGCAGGCGGAGAACAACGACCTGCGGGACGACAATGCCGCCCTCGAGGAGATGGTCCGCGGATTGCGGGAGGATCCCCTGGCCATCGAGAAGACGATCCGCGAAGAGATGCTGATGGCCCGGCCCGACGAGGTCGTCTACACCTTCCGCGACAAGAGTGATGACGATCCAGCCGCGCGGGATCCGGAAACCGGTGGGGAGGCCGAACGGTGAGCAACCGACTACCGCTTAGCGTCCAGCACATCATCCCGGGTGTCGCCGGCCCCATCAGCACGTTCTTGCTGCTGGCCGCAGTCGCGCTGGGGCTGTTCGGTTTCGGGCCGAACGCGAAGCTGTTCCAGTACCTGGTCTTGCTCCTGCTCATTCCGCCCATCGGAAGGACGGTGTGGTCCTTCGTGGCCGGCCGCCCCGTCGTCACCGGACGTCTGGATCAACAGCTGGTGGGTACGGACATCCTGCTGGTGGTGGTCGCCCTGCTCGAGGTGGGCAAGGCCCCCTCGGCGATCCTCCTGATCCTCTTCGGCGCGGGTTGCTTCCTCGGCTTGCTGCTGGGAACACGCCGCGTCGCCCCCACCATCGGCATCGTCGCCCTGACCATCTTGCCCGCCGCTTTCATGGCAGACATCGGTTGGGGTACGGCCGCTGCGGCCATCATCGGGCTGATCGGCCTCTCCCTCGGCCCGGCATTCATGCTCGATCGCAGCCGCCTGGAAGCGGTGGAGGCCAAGGACTCGCTGCGCAAGATCCAGAAGATGGCCCACGACCTCAAGCGGGATTCGGGGCGGCGGCAGTCTCGGGTACGCCAGGAGAGCTTCTCCCCCGAAGTGGTCCGGGCCGACCTCAACGCCATGAGCGTCCGCGTCCAGGAGTGGCTCACCATGACCTGCCGGACGCTGGCCGACGGCACCGGCGCCGACCGCTGCTTGGTCTATCGGCCCAACATGCAGGCCCGGACCCTGGATCTGGATGCGGCCAGCGACGGTCCGGGGGACGTGGTGCCCTCCGTGGACCCCCGCGAGGGCATCTTCGGTGTGGTGCTCAAGACCAACAGCTCGCTGATGATGCCCGTCGTCAATCAGCCCTATGCCGGCCTGATCCACACCGGGGCACCCGAGGGGATCAACAGCCTGCTGGTGGTCCCGCTGATCCGTCAGGAGAACCTCTGGGGCGTCATCGTGCTGGACGCCACTACCCCCGAAGCGATCACCAAACGGGACCGGCTGCTGGTCGAGGGGATCGTGCCTCTGCTGCTGTCCCTGCTGGGCCAGCTGGCCGACCTGTCCGCCTATCGCCAGGGATCCGGCGAGGACAAGATGCTCCACGAGACGAGCCAGCAGATGGCCCGTCTGGACAGCTTGGAGGGCGTCGCCAAGGTGCTCGTCGAGCAGACGGTCAAGGTGGTGGAGGCCCAGTGCGGTGCGCTGGCCATGCTGCAGGACGACAGCTCCCTGATGGTCATCCACGCCACCGGCTTCGACACGGACCCCGCCGAGAAGCGCTTCCCGTTCGACAAGACCACCAGCTTGGTGGCCCAGTCCATCCGTCACGCCCAGACCATCACCCAGGATCGGCTGGGGGGTAGCCGCCGCCCGCCGCTCCTGTTCGGCACGGAGATCGGCCATGCGGGGCGGTTCACCGATGTGATGGTCACTCCCCTGCTCAAGCCGGGCGGCGAGGACAACGAACGCACCTGCATCGGCGCCATCTGCTTGTGCCGCCAGGGCAACCGGCCGTTCAAGGATAACGACAAGGACCGGGTGGACATGGTCACCAACCAGGCGGCTGCCCACCTGCTGAACATCCAGCTGCTGGAAGACAGCCGCACCCAGGCGGCTACGGACGGCCTCACCGGGCTGCCCAACCGGCGCGCATTCGTGGAGAAGCTCGACGAGATGCTGCACCGGGCCAGCCGCTTCGGCACGCCGGTGAGCCTGTTGATCCTGGACGTGGACAAGTTCAAGAACGTCAACGACACCTATGGCCACCCCGTGGGAGACCAGGTCCTACGCCGGCTGGCGGGGCTGCTACACGAGTCGGTGCGTGAAGCGGTGGACATGGCCGCTCGTTATGGCGGCGAGGAATTCGCGCTGCTGCTGGAGAATACCCCCCACGACGGCGCCCTCAACCTCGCCGAGCGGTTACGCGCGGCCCTGGAGGCCGAGACCTTCCTGCACATGGAGGGTTCCAACGCCATCCAGTTCAAGGTCACGATCAGCATCGGGGTCTCCAGCTACCCTGAAGCCGGTGATTCCATCATGTTGGTGGAGAAGGCGGACGGGGCCCTCTACGAGGCCAAGGAGACGGGTCGCAACAAGGTGGTCAGCGGGCTGTGAGGGATGGCATCACGCCTACTTGAGCGAGTCGTGGATCTCCGAATCGGCCAGGCCCAGCTCGCGGCCAATCTGCTCCACGTCGTCACGGAATATCTCGGCGGCCTCGAAGGAGCTCAGCAGGTAACATTTGACGTCGCGCCACAGCATGGCCAGCCGCCTGGGCGATATCTCGAGGGCCAGCGCGTATCGACCGATGAGGTCCCCTTCCAGCTCACTGACCCCGCCGTCCGCCAGCGCCAACAAGATGGCCGAACGCATGAACAGGTCGCGGAGTTCGTCGCTGACGAGGGGATGATCACCCGTCAGATCGAAGGGTACGGGTTCGTAGACCAGCCCCGCTGCGAAGGCTTCGATGAGGGCCAGTTCCCGTTCATGGACGCCATCCACCGCGGCTAACTCCCGCAGCCCGGACGCGATGAACACGGCGGCCTCCTCGCTGACCTCGACCTCCGCGACGAACTCTCTCATGGATATCTCCCTGCTTCTCCGGCCCCCTGCCCCTGCTATCCTAATGAACCCTGTCCCGGACTCGCCACCCCTAAGGGTCCGTAAGGGGATAATTCTGGCGCTGAGCGATAGGATATGCAGCCAAATGGCACGTCCGAACACCACCAGGGCAGGAGCGGTTATCGGCACGGCCCTCGTGGGCCTGGTTGTAGGCGCAGGCCTGTACTGCGTGGATCACGACCGGCCCGACGGGTATCGGGCGGCGCTCGCGCTGGAACAGAACCACAAGGCCTGGCGGACCGAGACCAGCTATGGCGACGATTTCTATCGCGACGTGGCCAAGGAACTGGCTCGCGTGCCCGTGTGGAGTCCGGACTACCGTCGCGCCCGGGCGTGGAGCATGGAAATCGCACGGGCTCGGCGGGTGGCCGCCATCCATGCCTATCCCCAGCTGGGGTACCCCCGGCGCTGGGAGCGCGCGCCTATCCAGTCGGAAGGCAGAGCTCCGGCATCCGATCACACGCCGCAGTAGCTGCAGCGCTCCCCGGAAACCGCCCGACGACCTCGGCGAGCAGCTCACGACCGCGCAGCTCGTCCCGGCCGGCGTATCCCTGGGCCAGATAGATCTCGGCCATGCGGACCATGGCGCGAGGGGCCAACGGCCCGTCCGGGTCAGCCTCCACCACGCCACGGAAGAAAGCGAGCGCCTCCTCGTGACGGCACTCGGCCTGGAGGCCGACCGCCGTGGTGAAGTGCGCCTGTACCTCATCTGCCGGTGGGCGTTCGGCGAATCCATCCGCCGGCGAGCCAGCCGGGGGCGCGCCCTCATCCCGAACCGATTCGTCAGCCCGCTGGTCGGGTGTTTCCGGCCGTTGAGGCCGCAAGCCCCCCCCCTGGACCAGCACATCGTGCAGCGTCCCGTCCGGTGAGACGTACTTGAGCGGTGGTTTGACTCCGCACCCGGAGGTGGCCACCAACAACGCGGCGGCCGCCCCGACGATGAGACTTCGGGTCCACATGCTTCGAGCCTAAACCCGGCGCCCGTCGAAGTCCAAGACGTCGGTGTTCAAAGGGCCGAACCACTTGCCAAACCAGCCGCGGGGGGTTATCACCACATCCATGCCAGGCATCGGCATCGGAGAGCTGGTCGTCGTCTTCCTGCTCCTCCTGATCGTCGTGGGTCCCCAGAAGCTTCCACAGGTGGCGCGAACTCTGGGCAGGGCCATGGGGGAGGTGCGTCGAGCGACCGACGAGCTCAAGGCCGCCCTCTATTTGGAAGATGTTCGCCGGCGACGGGGTAGCCCCGACCCTTACCCTCCCAGGTACCGATCCAGCGGCAACCGTCCAGAAAAGACCCGCGTCCAGGAGGTGGAAAAGCCCGACAGCCCCTCCCCTGGGGAGGCGGACGCCGAGACGGATGCCCCGGCCCCCGAGCCCGAAGCACCCGCCGCCGAAGGCCGCTCTGAGGAGGCCGGCGAATGAACGACGCGCCGGATAAGGAAGGCACCCCCGGGGACGAGGTCGAAGACCAGCGCATGCCGCTGCTGGAGCACCTGGAGGAGCTCCGCACCCGCATGATACGGGCCCTCATCGCCTACGCCATCGCTCTGTCGGGCTGCGTGCTGTTCGCCAAGCGTCTGTTCAAGATGCTGATCCAGCCTGCGGTTCCGTACCTGCCCGAGGGCTCCAGCTTCATCTACACCAAGCTCCCCGAGGCCTTCATCACCTACCTCAAGGTGGCGCTGCTGGCCTCGGTGTTCGTGGCATCCCCCCTGATCTTCTACCAGGCCTGGCAGTTCATCGCCCCGGGGCTCTACAAGAAAGAGCGCCGCATGGTGCTGCCGTTCGTGTTCTTCAGCACGCTGCTGTTCATCAGTGGTGCGGTGGTGTGCTACCTGGCGGTCCTGCCCTGGGCGTGCAAGTTCTTCTTGGGGTATGGCGACGAGCTGACGGCGCCGATGCTGACGATCAGCGAGTACCTGTCGTTCAGCACCCGCCTGCTGCTGGCCTTCGGGCTGGTGTTCGAGCTTCCGCTGGCCATGATGTTCATGGGTAAGATCGGCATCATCAACCCGCCGCTGCTCAAGAAGGCGCGGCCGTTCGCTGTCGTGGGGTCCTTCGTCGCCGCGGCGATGATCACACCGCCGGACGTCGTCACGCAGGTCTTCTTGGGCCTGGCGCTGATGCTACTGTACGAGTTGGGTGGCCTGCTGGTGCGCTGGGTCGGCCCCAAGCAAGAAGAATCGGCGCCCACGAGTGATCCGGAGTAGGATCGCGTCGCGTCGATGGGAGGCTGTTGTGTTGCGTCATTGGATCGCCGCCGTACCCGCCATAGCGCTGATCAGCTGGATCACTCCGGTCGCTCGGGCTCAAGACGAGTCCATCCCGGACAACCTGCAGACGGTCATCGTCGAGAAGACCGAGGTGGAGACGCTGCTCGGTCAGATCGCCCAGGTGGGGGTGCCCGAGGAGATCGCCCAGCGGGCCTTCACCGATCTGGTGTCCCTCGGGCCGGCATCGACGCCCGAGCTGATCGCCATCTATCAGGATCTGGACGACACGGAGCACCGCCGCTGGGTCTCGGCCCGCGCCCTGGGCCACATCGGCGGCGACAAGGCGGTCGAGTGCCTGCTGGCCGGGATGCGTTCCACGGATTTCATGACCCGCATCGGCGCGACCTCGGCCCTGGGGATCCTGCAGGGTGACCAGGCCCGCATGGCGCTGGAGGAGGCCCTCTTCGACCCGGCCATGGAGATCCGTTGCACGGCGGCGGACGGGCTGGCAGAGATCGGGCACCAGGCATCCAGCCTTTCGCTGGCCCGGGCCGTCAACACTCCCGACAACTTCCATCGCGGCGCCTCGTTGCCATCCCGCCGGCACATGGTCCTCGCCCTTGGCCGCACGGGCGGCGAGACGGCCATCGAGGCCCTCATCGGTGTCCTGGATGATCGGGATCCCACCCTCAGAGCGCTCACCATCAAGGCCCTCGAAGAGGCCAGCGGCGCCAGCCCCAACCACAGCCACGGCAACGGAGTCACCGCGACAGACGCCGAAGTACAGGGATGGAAAGACTGGTGGAGCCGGCACGCAGCTGCCCGCAGCAGTCAGTGATCCAACGGGCCCTGGGGTTCGGACCTATTCGGTGAGCTTGTAATCGAACGAGAGCGTGCAGCGGCCGAGCTTGAGCTTGTCGCCCTGGTTCAGCTTGACCGTGGAGATGCGCTTGCCGTTGACGAAGGTCCCGTTGGTGGAGCCCAGGTCACGGATGTAGACCAGGTTGTCCTCGAAGACCTCGATGATGGCGTGCCGCCGGGAGACGTCACTGTCGCGGACGACCAGGTCGGTGTTGAGCCGGCCCAGCAGGATGGTCTCGTTGTTAAAGCGATAGACGAGCCCCTCGTCGGCGCCATCCATGACCTCGAGCACGATCTCGAAGGAACTCACCCCACCGCGCTCGACACCCGCCTCCTGCAACGCACCGGCGAATTCGATCTCCTCGTCCAGCACGGCCTCGCGGGCGGCCGGGACTCCGATGGGAACCTCGATGGTCTGCTCTGCGGCACCGGGGAACAACGGATTCGCCTCGGTGATGGCGGCGGCCTCGTCCTCACGGGGTGCATCGGCGATGGCAGGCTGTTCCTCGGGGGCGGAAACCCCACCGTCGTTGAACAGCAGCCGAGTCTGACCCATGCGGATTTCACAACCGTCAACCAGCTGTGATTCCGGCTGTAATTCCTCGTTGACCCACACCCCGTTGGTGGAGCCCAGGTCCATGACGAACCAGCCGTTGCGTTCGTAACTGATGATGGCGTGGATGGAAGAAACTTCCTTGTCGGCAAGTGTGATATCACCCACCTGGCGACCGACCACGGTGCGTCCCTCACGCAGAGGAAACACCTCCCCCATCCGCTCACCGTTGAGGAACTTGAGTTGGGCCTTCATCTGGCTCCGAGTCCCCTGAAATAGGCCATAAGCAACCTGGTGAAATCTTCCCAAATCCGGGACTCGATGCTACCGGGGAGGCTCACCGGTTGTCAAGCTGCTGAAAGCACCGTAAATCCACGTTTCTTGAGTCAAAACCGGGCTGTCTTCCGGCGGGCCAGCCAGCCTGCCGAGCACACCTCACCGTGCTAGATTGGGCACAGTTCCATGTACAAGCTCCTCGAACGATTCCTGCTGTCGCCGCGCTTGCCCTGGATCCTGGCCGCCTTTGCCCTGTTCTTGTGCCTGCCGGCATTGGGGCTGGGACTGCTCGCGGATGATTATTTCCACAAGGCGCTGATCACCGGCAGCCCGGCCATGCCGCCGGTGGAGAATGTGGCCTTGGAACTGTTCGTGTTTTTTGACGGAACAGAGGATGGGTACCGCGCGCTGGCCGAACGGGGCCTGCTCCCCTGGTGGGCCCCGGAGATCGTTCGCGCGGCCTTCCTGCGGCCCGTGGCCGCCGTCACCCACCAGCTCGACTACCTGCTCTGGCCCGATTCTCCAGCCCTCATGCACCTCCACAGCCTGGCCTGGCTCGGGCTGGTCGTGGTCCTCGCCAGCTGGCTCTACCGCCGGCTGTCCAGCGGTCCCCTCGTCGCCGGTGCGGCGGCCCTGTTGTTCGCCCTCGAGGACGGCCACGCGGCCTCCGCGTCCTGGATCGCCAACCGCAACGCCCTGATGGCCCTGGCCTTCGTCATCGCCGCCTTGCTCATGCACCATCGTTGGCGGAAGCAACGCTGGCTTGCCGGTTCGATCCTCGCGCCGCTGGCCTTTGCGTTGGCGATGTTATCCGGTGAGGCGGCGCTGGGGGGGGCTGCCTACCTGCTGGGCTACGCGCTGTGGCTGGACCGGGGCCCGTTGCCGCGCCGGCTGGCGACGCTGCTGCCTTACGGCGCCGTGCTGGTATTGTGGGCGACCGCCTTCAAGTGGATGGGGTACGGCAGCGCTGGATCCGACGTCTACGTGGATCCCACCGCTTCGCCGCTGGCCTACGCCGCGGCTGTGGTGGAACGGATTCCCGTGCTGATGACCGCCCAATGGCTCAACTTCAGCGCCGATCTGTGGATCGTGCTGCCGGTGGCGGGCCAGCGGCTGTGGAGCCTGCTGGGCGTGGTGATGCTCGCGGGCCTCCTGGCAGCGCTGTGGCCGCTGCTGCGGCGGTCCGACCATGCCCGGTTCTGGCTCACCGGGATGCTCGTGTGCCTGCTCCCGTTGTGCTCGGCGTTCCCGATGGACCGCCTGCTGCTGTTCGCCAGTTTGGGTGCCGCGGGCCTGCTGGCTGCCCTGGTGGAGCGGGCTGGATGGCTGGGTTCGCCGGCCGGCGCGGGCCGGCTCGTGCGGATCTCCGTGGTCATCTTGCTGGTGATCCACATCCCATTATCCGTATTACTGACGCCCGTACGCGTGTGGGGCACGGGGCTCACATTGGGGGCCTTCGGCAACGGGGAACAGCACGTCACCGAGGATCCGGGCCTGGCAGACCAGCAGCTGGTATTCGTCAACTGCGTCGAGTTCATGGCGTTCTACGTGCCCCTGATCCGTACCTTCGACGGCGGAGTCGTGCCCGCGGGCACAGACTGGATGGGGCACCTGCTGTCCGACATGCGCGTCACCCGCAGCGCCCCCGACAGCCTCACCGTCCGGCCCGTGGGCGGCTTCCTCGCCAACCGTGCCGAGGCGCTGGTGCGCTCCCCCTCGTTGCCGTTCAATGCGGGTGACACCTTCGAGCGCACCGCCATGACCGTCACCGTCGACCAGGTCACCGACGACGGCCGGCCGGCGGTGGCCACCTTCCGCTTCCAGGTCCCCCTGGAGGATCCGTCGTTGCGGTTCGTCGTGTGGAAGAACCAGGAGCTGGTGCCCTTCGAGATCCCCGAGCTGGGGGAGACGGTGCGTGTGGCGCCTTCATTGCCGCCGTTCTGAGGCCGCGGAGACGCGCGTCCGGCGCGCGCTGAGGACGCTGAGGGGGGAGGCCGTTTGGCTCATTCCTGATGTTTGATCCAGAGCCTTAAATCCCGGGGGGGGAGCTACAAAGTCCCTAGCCACTGCCAAGCTCACCTCTGCAACTTATCGCGTTCCTCTCCGCGTCCTCGCGTTTCTATACTTCCTTCTCCAACTCAAACGCACCTCTCCCCCGCGTCCTCCGCGTCCTCCTCCGCGTCCTCTGCGTTTTTTCTTCCCTCAACCCCGTCGGCGCATGCCCAGGAGGAAAATCATGGCCGCCAGGAGGGCGGCGGGGCTGGTGAGACTGGTGCTCGAGTCGGCCACGGAGCACTCGCAGTCGTTGCCGATATCGATGTCCGGATCGTCGCCGGCATCATCGTCGTCGTCGTCGCCGCCGCCGTTGTCGTCATCGTCGTCGTCGTCCCCCTGGCAGTCGGGATCGTCCAGGTCCACGTCGCCGTCGCAGTCGTTGTCTGCGCCGTCACCACAATCCTCGAGATTCCCCTCGTAGTTGTTGGCGTCGCCGTCGTCGCAGTCGCCGTCGCAGCTGCTGTAGCCGTCCCCGTCCTCGTCCCGCTCCTCCTCCGAGAGTTCTCCGTCGCAGTCGTTGTCCAGGCCGTCGCAGATCTCCTCGGCCCCCGGATAGCTGGCCGCTTCGTCGTCGTCACAGTCCCCGTCACAGGAGGTGTGGCCGTCCCCATCCGCGTCGTCCATGTTCAACTCCGCGTCGTCGTCGTC
>CAZDDH010000087.1:0-31567 GCA_964504165.1 uncultured Rickettsiales bacterium
AGCTGGACATCCCCCGCGACGCGGTGCTCGTGATGGGCGACGTCGTGGCCACCGGCGTCACCATGAAGAACGGGCTGGAGGTGATCCTCGACCACCTCGTGGAGCTCGGCTCCTCGGCCCGGGCCCTCGTCTTCTTCACCATCGGCTGTCACAAGGCCGAGAAGGTGCTCGAGGACCTGGACGTCAAGCTCCGGGAGGCCTTCCCGTCCTACGAGCGCACGATCCTCGTCTACCTGGAGGCCAAGTTCCGGCTCGTCGACAGCCAGACGCCGCTGCGGATCGGCATCCCCGGCACGGATCTCATCCGCCGCGGCGCGCACATGACCCCGGAGCTGGAGGCCAGCCAGTACGACGTGCCCGGTTCCATGCTCGAGCGCTGCGTCATCTACGACGCCGGCTCCCGAGCCTTCGACATCCCCCACTACTGCGAAGACGTCGCCGAGTACTGGGAGGAGATGGCGGGCTTCGCCAAGGAAGGCTGGACCCTCCGGGAGGCCCGGGACGAGCGCTGGCCCCAGCGCCTGCGGGGCACCGAAGAGGAGTTCCTGACCTTGCGCCAGGGGTCCTGGAGCGGCGTGGATGACGCGGAGATCCGCGGGCTCTATCGCCAGCTCGTCGACTTCTGGGCCCAGCCGGACGGGAGCCAGGAGCTCGCCGACCTCTGCGCTGCTCGCCTCGCCGCCCTGCGCGCGGCCGGCGGGCTGGAGAACTGATGCAGCCCTTCGAGGCCCACCACCTGTGCATCGAGCCGGAGCACATGGCGGGGAACGGCGGACGGGGGCGAGTCGTCCTCGTGCCCGGCTCCCTGGCCCGCACCGAGCAGGTCGCCGAGCACTTCGAGGATCTGCAGGTCCACCCCAACCCCCGGCGCCTGGACGTCTACCTGGGCACGCTGCGGGACGGTGACCGGTCGGTGGATGTGGCGGCGGTGCCTACGGGCATGGGCTGCCCCTCGCTGGGCATCGTGCTCACCGAGCTGATCGAGCTGGGGGCCCGGCGCTTCCTGCGGGTCGGCTCCGCGGGCAGCCTTCAGCCCCAGGTGGCGGTCGGTGACCTGGTGGTGGCCACGGGAGCGGTGCGGGACGAGGGCGCGTCCGATGCGTACGTGCCCCGGGAGGTCCCGGCGCTGGCGCACAGCGACTGGCTCGTGGCGCTCGCCTCGGCTGCCAAGAAGCGCGGGGAGCTGGATCACGCCTGCCGCAACGCGGAGATCGGCTGCTTCGACTGCAAGAAGGTGCTGGCGGCCAACCTCTCCGCGCGCCTGGCCCCGATCCAGGAGCGCTACGGGGAACTATCCGCCGCGAGCGGGCGAGTCGAGGAGATCCTGGCAGCCGGCGGAGAGCGTGCTCGCACGGCGGCGGAAGCCAGCATGGCCAAGATCCGCAACGCGATGGGCCTCGATGGCTGGCGGCGCTGAACCGTTGTCCGTTCAACACCTGTGCTAGCCGTGTAAACTGTCGGTCAGGCCACGGCATCGGCGACCGATCAAGGAGGATGGGCATGGAGCGTGCACTGATCACAGGCATCACTGGACAGGACGGCGGATACCTGGCGGAGCTGTTGCTGGAGCAGGGCTGGGAGGTGCATGGCCTGGTACGGCGTCTGTCCGCACCCAACGACTGGCGCATCGCCCACCTCAAGGACCGCATCCATCTTCACAGTGGTGACATGCTCGATCAGGGGTGCCTGAATCGCTTGCTCTCCGAGATCGGCCCCAGCGAGGTCTACAACCTGGCCGCCCAGTCCTACGTGGCCGCCAGCTGGGATCAGCCGATTCTGACCGCCGACGTGACCGCCCTGGGGGCCACGCGCATGCTCGAGGCGATCCGCCAGGTGGACCCGGACATCCGGTATTACCAGGCGAGCTCCTCCGAGATGTTCGGGCTGGCCGAGGATGAATACCAGACCGAGAAGACCCCGTTCCATCCGCGGAGCCCCTACGCGGCCGCCAAGGTCTATGCGCATTACATGACCCAGAACTACCGCGAGAGTTATGGGATGTACGCCTGCTCGGGGATCCTGTTCAACCACGAGTCCCCGCGTCGTGGCGAGGAATTCGTCACCCGCAAGATCACCATGGCCGTGGCCGCCATCAAGGAGGGCAAACAGGACCGCTTGATGCTGGGGAACATGGCCGCCAAACGGGACTGGGGATACGCCGGTGACTACGTGCAGGCCATGATATCCATGCTCCGCCTCGAGGAGCCCGAGGACTTCGTGGTGGCCAGCGGTTCCACGCATTCGGTGGAGGACTTCTGCCGGCTCTCGTTCGAGCACGTTGGGCTCGACTATCGCCAGTACGTGGATGTCGATCCCGCGTTGCTGCGACCGGTCGATGTCCCCGTCTTGCTCGGCAATGCCGCCAGGGCCAAGGAGAAGCTCGGCTGGGAGCGCAAGGTAGAATTCGATGGGCTCATCCGAATGATGGTTGACGCAGATCTCGAACGGATCAGGAGCCAAGCCGGGTGACCGACCTCGTCGTAGGAGCCGCTGGATTCGTTGGCCGCTACCTCGTGGAGCATCTGCACCGCGAAGAACGCGAGGTGGTGACCGCCGATCTCTCGGCCGGCAACCATATCTCCTGCGATATCTGCGATGCCACGGCGGTCAGGGACATGATCCGGCAGACTCGCCCCAAGCGGGTGTTTCACCTGGCCGCACTCTCCTCGGTGGGGGAGGCGGCCAGAGACGCGGGTGCGGCCTATCGAGTGAACGCCGAGGGCACGCTCAATGTCTTGATGGCCTGCCGGGATCACGCCCCCGGGTGTCGCCTGCTATTCACCAGCACGGCCGCCGTCTATGGCATCGCCCCGGAAACGGCCATGCCCCTGATCGAGCAGCGTCGCCCCTATCCGGTCGAGGTGTACGCCGCCTCCAAGGCGCTGGCCGAGACCCTGTGCGATCTGATGAGCGGAGACGGGCGCATCCGCGTGATCGTGACCCGGGCGTTCAACCACACGGGGCCGGGGCAAGACAACCGTTTCGTCGTGCCTGCGATGGCCGAGCAGGTGGCCAGGGTGGCACAGGGGCGTAGCGAACCTGTGATCCACGCCGGGAACCTCGATCCCGAACGGGATTTCTGCGACGTGCGCGAGGTGGTGCGAGCCTACGATGATCTGCTCCACCACGGGGAACGGGGGCAGACCTACAACGTCTGTTCTGGAAGGACCCGTACGATCCGCTCGATCCTTCAAGATCTGTTGCGGTTGGCCGGAGTCGATGCGGACGTGCAGTCCGATCCCGCCCGCGAACGGGTCGTCGATCTCAAGCACATGGTGGGGGACAACACGGCCCTTCTCGATGCCATCGGCTGGGCGCCGCGCCCCATGGGGGACAGCACACTCCACGACATCTTCGAGCACGCGATGCGGTCGGAATCGAAAACGGCGCTCTAGCCAAACTTGACGGCGATGGCGACGACGAGCGCGACCGCCAGGACGGCGGCGGCGATAAGCTGCGCTCTGAGTACGGGATGCAGGCCGGCGCTCGCGGCCGGTGCGGTCTTTGCCGCGGGCGGGACAGCCGGAACCTGAGCCTGGTCGCCGGGGGTGGCAGGGGTCCGGATCTCACGGCTTGTGTGGATGGCAGCGTCCTCGGCGACCTCATCCGCGGCTTCTTCGCCGTCAGACGTGATGCCGCCCCCCTCCAGTTCCTGATCAGGGGATGGGAGCCAACCCAGCAGCTCTGAGAGCACGTGCGCCAACCGCCGCTGGATCCGTGGCACCTTCCTGACGGCCTCGGGCCGGCTGGCCATCGCGCGGGCGATGGCGCGGAGCATGTCGCGGGATTCGTCCAGCGCCGCGAGGTGCCCCTTGAACCGGCCTTCCAGCCCCATCGTGAGCATCGGCTTCCAGTACAGGAGTTGATGCTGGGTGCGCAGGACGGCGGTGATGGCCAGGGTGAACAGGCAATCATCGGACAGATCGTCGGTGACCTTGTCCGACTCCCACATGAACCCCGAATAAAAGACCTCTTTCGAGCCGGCCTCGACGTGATCCAGCTCGGAGCGCTGGGCATCCAGCTGCTGGAGCAAGCCACGGACGATGGGGTCTTCGGGTAGTTCGCCGTTTGCGAGGTTCAGGAGATGGTGGACGTAGTCGTCCAGGAAAAGGGGAGCTGATTGATCGTCTTGGGTAGGGCCTTCAGCCATCTGGAGTTGCTATTCGCCCCATTCGTCGATGTTGCCGTCGCCATCGATGTCGCGGCCAGCGCGCTGCATCTGGCCATTTTCGTAATACTCCCAGTAATCGATCCGTCCGTCTCGCGGCAATTTGGCGTCCTGTTCGATACGCTCGACCTTGCCCCGGTTGTAGAACTTGAACAGGTCGGGCCGTCCATCGAAATCCGTATCCCACTCGCTGCGAACACGGCGGTTTTCTTCGTAGTAGTCCACCCAGTCCATCTCGCCGTCAAAATCAGCGTCGATCTCCTCGCGCACCATCACATCACCGCTGAAATAGGTGATCAGGTCGGCCTTGCCGTCGCGGTTGAGATCGATCTCGCGACGCAGCGGGCTCATGTTGCCCACGTCCGCCTTGGACTCGTAGTAGTTCCAGATGTCCGCCTGCCCATCATCGTTGATATCGACGGCTACACGCGTGTAGCCGGCCTCTTCGGTGGTCGAGTAGGGGGATTCGTTGCCTGCGTCCGGGTCTTTCTTCTTACGCTTGGCGTTGGCGTCGGCGGGCAGCAGCAGGACGACCGTAATGGCAAACGCCATCGAGTAGGTCAGGAACAGTTTGTGGTTCATCTTGATGTCTCCTGGAGCTCAGGTCCCATTCAATCGTTATGCACTAACCTTACGTTGAATTCAACGACCGCGCACACGTAGGCGCGATCTACGATTGAGCAGCGTCCGCCGAGAACAGGTGGCCAGCGACGTTGATACCAAGCTTGGCCGGGTCCCTCGAACGGACGATGCTCGCGATGTATCGACGTCTGCCAGGCACCCTATCTTCGAGGCTGGCGATGCTGGGCGGGATGTCGCGCCCCACGGCATCTCGGATCATCAATACCTGCGGGCGAACCAATCCTTCCTCGCCCTTACCGCGGGCGAGGACGATGGCCAGCTCCCCTCCATCGAGCTCGACCAGCGTGCCCGGAGGATACCGCCCGACCATGGCGACAAACAGGCACACCAGGGTCGGATCGTACAGGGTCCCCGAACCGCGGGTGATGCGCTTGAGTGCCTGGTCGGGTGGCGTGCTGGGGTTGTCCGGCCTGGAGGTCAGCAACAGGTCATAGGCGTCGCAGAGGCTGACGATGCGGGCAAAAAGATGAGGCATACCAAGGGGGAGATCCGGCGTACCGCTGCGGCCATCAAAATGGCGATGGTGTTGAGCCGCGACGATGGCGCGCTGCAGGACGCGGAAATTGATGCCGTACTGTTCCAGCAGGAATTGCAGCCCCCGCACCGGATGTTGACCGCTCTCGCCGGGGTCGTCAGGGGCGATGTGCTCCCCGATATTGTGGTTCATCGCGGCCAGCCCCAGCCTCAGCAGGTGCCGGCGGTTCAGTCCCGCGCGCCGCCCCAGGGCGATGGACAGGACCGTAGTATTCACCGTGTGGTCCAGCGTGGGCGTGCCCACACCCCGCAAGGCTCCTAGCTGGATGAATGTCTCGTCGTCCCGCTCTCCCAGCTCGACCATCCGGCGTACCGAGACCTGCTGGCGACGGACCATCGCAGCGGTGGCTGCCGAACCGCCACCCCCGCTGCCCACGGATTGGATCTCCTCGGGGAGGCGGATGGCGTTCATGGTCCGCGCATAAATCTCGATGGCTTCCAGTTTCAGGTAGCCACCCTCTTCTTGGCCGCTGCGTACTCGCTGCGGATTGATCAGGGTCACCTCGGTGATCCGTTGTGACTCCATGGCGCGTAGCAGCTGCTGCCGGGGGTTGTCGTCGTCGCCGCAATTGACCAACGCGTTGAGGAAATCCATCAGCAGTTCGCGGCGGATGCCGCGCAGGAAGCACAACCCCCCCAGACCGCGTTCGGCGAAGAACTCCGCGATGGCGGGGACGAGAGCAAACGCGGCCGCATCCAGCCGAAGCCGTACGCCGTTGATGAACGCCGAGTCCCCGAACACGATCAGCGCCGCTCCTTCTTCACCGCCCTGTACGTTCTGGATCGTGTGCAGGAGCAGATCGAGGGCCTGCTGGGGTGTGGCGTTCCCCGGTGGGAACAGCTTCAGCGTCCTTATCAGGCCCCAGAATTGCGGGATCAGGGCCTGGCCCGTGGCCATCAGTTTCCGCCGTCGTTCGTCCGACAGGTCCGAGTCGATGCCACCCGGCAGATCGGGCTGTTGGGGGCTCATGCTCGCCCCCTTTCCATCTCGCGCAATCCCTCCTGGCCGGCACGTCGCAGTCCCGGATTCAGGCTCTTGGCCGCTCGCTTCAATTCGGTCCGCACCCCCGCGCCACCGTATCGTCCCAGCGTGATCGCCGCGAGCCTGCGAGAATCTCCCTGTTCCTTGGCCAGCAGGCCGACCTTGCCATTGAGCAAGGAGATCAGGAGAGGCCGAGCCCGGTCGATATCGGTGCGAGAGATGCAGCCCAGGATGGTGGATTTTTCGTCGAACTCGCGGCCGTGGAAACTCTCGGCGGTGATCATCCGCTCGATCAGCCCGGGCAGCACGGGAATGGACTCTTCCTCCATGCGCGCGACGATCGCGCACCGCACGGACGAATCGCGATCATCAGCCAGCATCTGCACGACACTCTTGAGGATCTGCCGCAGGTAATCCCCGGGGATCAGCTGTACGACCGATGTGCGGATGGACGGGTCGGAGTGCGTCAGCAGGGCCTGCAAGCTGTCCCGCGCCAGCGGAGTGTCCATGCAAGCCAGCACCTCGAGCCGTAGACGGATATGGGCGGCGTCGAAGAAGCGCAGGTTGTCCGTGAGCAGCTTGGTGTCCTGAGCCAGCGCGGTGGCAAGGTGGGTCACTAGGAACTGGCGCCGCTGCGGGTCGGTGACCTCGGTGGCATCTTCCAGGAGATCCCGGATCAGCTGATCGCCGCCAATGGAGAGGAAGTGATCCAGCAGTTCGGCGGTCCGCGCATGGTTCAGATCCACCTTGCGTACGAGCGACAACAGGCGTTGTGTCGTGGTCAGCTGGCCAGCCAGGGTGGCGGCCTCGCTATGTCCCCCATCCGTGCGGGCGATCTGCGAAACGACGTCGAGGGTCTCGGCGTAGATGGACAACAAACCGGATTCCGCGGCCTGGCCGGAAAGGGTCTGAAGCAATTTGTACATGCCCGTCAGCTTGGTCGGGTTGGCTTGGAGCGTGTGCACCAGCACGGCGATGACCTGCTCCTGCAGGGCCTCGAAGCGGTCCGCGTCTGCCTCGTCCCAGAGGCCAACGAGGAGCTCAGGCCCCACGTCTAGCTGGCCCCGTCGCCCCTCGATGAACTCCACGGTGTCCAGGCTCGCCAGTCCTCGCCAGGCCGTCGAGCCCAGCGCTGTGTTGCCCTGCGAGAGCTGGGAGAGTGCGCCAGCAGCCGAGTCGTTGTCCGAAGGGAGCAGGGGGGCTGTCGCCGCCAGTGCGTCGTCTTCCCCCGAGGCCTCTTCTTGGGCCGCCTCGCTACCAGTGGCGGGTACGACGACCCCGTCCACGACCTGGATCCCTTCGTCCTCATCCTCCGGTTCGGGGGGTAGTTCGGGGAGCATGGGCAACTGGACGGCTTCCGAAGCGTCCTCTCCGTCCCCGCCCTCTCCGGGACCCAAACCATCGCCATCACCTCCACCTTGCCCACCGCCCTCACCCTCGCCAGCGGCTGGGGCAGCAGAAAAAACTCGCTGGCAGATCTCGCCAAAATCGAGGTTCTCCCCGCGCACTGCATCGTCCGAATCTTCCACCGCCTCCTCGAGTCCTTCGATGGACTCGTACTGGATGTGTGGGAGTTCGGCGGCCCAGAGCAGCCCGGGCAGGGAATCCTCCCGGTTATGGGGCAGATTAAAATTGGTGCCGAGGATGGTGACCAGCTCAAGAAACTCGCCGGGGGACAGCCCTGCGGTCAGGGTCAGGGTCCGGATCCCATCCCTGTAGAGAGTATCGACCAGGCCGCCGGGCCCCCGGTCTACGATCACCGATTTGTGTTCATAGTTGATGCTCTCGTGCGTGACCTCGAGCGGCAGGGCACCGAGGTCTTCGAGCAGCGGTTGGATGGAGTCGATCAACTCCTCGATCCGGGAGTGGGCCTGCTCGTGTTGTGCACCGTAGAGGCGGATGGCGTTGACCACCACCTGGAGGAGAGAGAGCCGGTGCGCGAGGGGGTGTTGTTTGGTGGGGCTCTGGGAGGAGAGTTCGTCGGACGCAGCACTCCGTTCGTCAGACGCGACGCTCTTTTCATCGCCCGATCCGGACATCCAAATCCCACCCCTCGCCCGGCAATCTTGGTGAGACGGCAGGGCTAGTTCAGAGCAAGCAAATCAAATTGTAGCAGCAACAGCAGGGTCCGGAAGGCAGAACCCGGGGAGGCGAATTGGGCCGAGCTGGAGAGGGCTGCCACGGTTTGACCCTCGCAGTCGGGGGACAGGACCGAGAGCTCTACGGGACCCAGCGAGAGCCCACAACGGTCGGGATCCACGAGCCCCAGCCGGAGGTGCTGCTCCATCTGGTCCGCGAAAATTGATCCGATCGTCTCCTCGTCCAGCCGTTCCCGGATCGCTGCGGTCAACATGGCATCGAAGGGGAGGGGAACCGGCCGGTTCGGGGGCGGTATCGCTTCGTGCAGACGCATGGAGCCATTGTTCCAGCCCAGCATTCTGGCCAGCGTTTCCGCGGTATGGCGGGCGGATTGTGCCTCCAGCAGCGCCGTCGAGATCAGCTTGCGCTGGATCAGGACATCTCGGATCTGTTCCTCGTCGTCACCGCCGAGATGGGAAATGACCATGGCCTGGGTAGGGGTCAGCAATCCATCCGATTCCAGTGACTCCAGCAGCCCCCGCGGGGTCGTGCTGCCCTCGATGGCGGTCACCTGCTTGCCGTCCAGATGGATGGCGACCACTTCGTCGCGGGTCCAGCAGATCGCCGAACGAGGCTCCTCCGATTCCAGGGCTTCGGCCAGCTGCCTGCGGAAATCGAAGGGTGTGAATGGACGTGATCCATCTTTCCATTGGGCGGCCGCTGGCGATCTGCCGCGCAGATAGGCGCCGATGACCCGCCACTGGTCGCCCTCGAATCTCACCAGGGTCTCGGGCCCCACGTGGCCATTGTCTACCCAGCTGCGCAGCGTCCGGCCGTCACATTCCCGGATCCCCAGCCCAGGCATGAACGAGATGGCTTCCGTTCCGCGTGGGAACCGCCAGTCCAGTGAACTGTCCACGGGCATCGCCGCGCGGGTCGCGGTACTCAGCGACGTCGCCTCGGCAACGGGTTCGTCGATGACCTCCAGGCTGAGGCTAGGGGGATCGAGCATCACGTCTTCGCTGTGTCCTTCCTCGTCCGCGGCCGTTTCCAGCCGCTCGAAGAAGGTGGAAAAATCGGTGGAGGAGACGCGGATCCGCTCCTCGAAGATCAGGTCGGTGACGTCCGCCAGGAACTCCTCGGCGTCGGCATAGCGGTTGGCCGGATTGGCCGCGAGCGCCTTGAGCAGGATCGGTTCCATGGAACTGGGTATGGACATGTCCCGATCGATGGCCTGTTCGGCATCGAAAGCCCTCAGCTCCTTCAGGACGTCTTCGTACTTGTGGCCGAGCAACAACGATTCCCCGGTCATGAATTCGTACAGGACGGCGCCCAGGGCGAAAATATCCGATTGCCTGGAAGGGGGCACACGACGGATCAGTTCCGGTGCGAAGTACCGGTACTTACCGAGGATCTCGCCCGGATCGGTCTTCCATTTCTTGATGGCGGCGACCGCCACACCAAAGTCCGTCAGCTTCACCGAGCCGGTACGTGAGACCAGAATATTGGACGGGCTGATGTCCTGGTGTACCAGCTCCAGCGGATTCCCATCGCCATCCACGGCATCGTGGGCGTGCTGCAGCCCCTTGAGGGCTTCCATGATCACCAGCAGGGTGTGCTTGTAGGGAAAGGTGGTCCCGAGCTGGTAGCACATGTTGAGCATGCACCTGAGGTCCATGCCGTCCACGTACTCCATGACGATGTAGTACTGGCCCTCGCACTCATCGAGGTCGTGGACCTGGACGATGTTGGGGTGCTGGAGGTTCATGGTGATGCGCGCCTCATCGAGGAACATGCGCAGGAATTTCTTGTCTTCGGTGAGCCGCGGAAGGATCCGTTTGACGGCGTAGAACTGGCGGAAATCCTCGAGCCCTTGCGTCCGGGCGAGGAAGACGTCCGCCATCCCGCCCTTGCCCAGCGGGCGTACCAGAGTGTAACGACCGACCGCGCCCAACGAACTCAAGTTGTGACCTCTTCAGAGCGGCCCAAAGCTGGGCAGCCTCTCCCCGATGATAATCGTTAATAACCCTACGGTGCGAGTATCGTGATGGTGCCGTCCACGATGTGTGCGCGATCCGTACCATCTGTCGTTCGCACCACGACCCGGGTCACCTCTTCCCGTTTGTGGGCCTCCATGTACAGCGCCTCGAGCCCTGCATTCTTTGCGGTCGCCGTGAGGTCATCCCAGCTCTCATCGACCATGAATACGACCGAAGGATCGTCGCCCTTCTTGCGTACCAGGCCCGTGACGGGGAGGTGTTCCGTGTAGTTCGACATGGCGGGCGGGCGGCTCAAGAACCAACGGGGGACCTGGATGCCCAGCGCAACGGCCAGGAACGCACCGGCCACGATCATGGCGACGATCCGCCTGCGCCGGGCCACCGCCGCATCGAGATCGTACACCGACAACGAGGCCTCGAAGCCGGTGGCGCGACCGCCGATCGACGGGGACTCGTACGTGGGTTCGATGGTGGTGGTCTTCTTGGCCGATGGCCGGGGGCTGCGATCCGCCGGGACGGGTAGTTCACCCCCGGTCAGCAGCTCATCGGAGAAGCCCTCTTCTTCGACCGGCACGGAAAGGTCCATATCGATGGACTCGTCGATGGAAAAATCGATCGTGGTATCGATGCTGTCCGTAGCAGACCCGATCATCAGGTCTTCGCCGTTGGGACCCAACTTGATCCGCTGTTCTGCCCGCTTGCGGGATTTCTTGATCCTCTGGTTGATGATCGGCTTGAGCCGGGACCGCAGCTCGGCCAGTGTGCGGACCAATGTCAGGCGATGGGGCAGCTCCGGCTGGGTCACCAGCACGTCCTTGGTCGCCTTGATGAGGCGGTAGCTGTTCACCAGCAGCTTGAAATCGTCCTTGGGACAGCCGGTGCCGTCCTTGCCGTGTTCCCGGAGGAATTCGGAGCCTTGTAGCAGGATACACAACGCCAGCACGTCGGCGGCCTCACAGGGCAGCTGTTCCGCCGTGACATCCTCGCTCTTGATGGAATCGATGTTGTCCGTGAGGGAATCGGTGCCCTGGCTGACAACCGTTCTCACGTCCGAAATGTCCTGGGCGGTATCCAGCCTGATGGGCAGTATGAAACTGTCCTCTGCCCGCCCGGCGGACCAGGTTTTGAGTTCGCTCAATATGGCGGCGCGTCGCTTCACGTGCTCCCGTGAATTCTCCCCCGAGGACACCTTCTCCAAGGTATCAAATACGGGGCCTCCATGGCCAGCACCCCCCCTGTGGGCGCCGCGGTTTGTCCTCGATGCTCGACGAGACTGGAATCCCAACCGCGCTTTCCGTGTTATCTTCCAGCAACGATGGGTAGGCACATCCTGGCTGGAGTGGTCCTGATCGCCTGGGTTTCCGGGGCCACGCAATCCAAAGCTACGGAAGACACCGGCGACAGCGAGGGTATCTTCTGGTCCGATCAACGGGGAATCCTGTTCCCGCTGGATGCGGATGGTGGCGAACTGGATATGGTTCGCCTGGGGCAGCTGCGGGAGCGCTATGAAGAGGGGATTGCCCATCTCGATGAGGGCCGTTGGGAAGAGGCGGTCGAGGCGTTCGAAGAGGTCGCCGAGGAGGTCCCGGTCCCCGACGTGTTGCTCGGTGCGGCGATGGGGCACTATCAGCTGGAGCAATACGGCCGAGCCCACCAACTGCTAGAACTGACGCTGCAGGGCGCTCCCGACGATATCCGCGTCGTCAACCTGATGGGGCTGGTCCTTGGAGCCTTGGGCTACCCGGAGAATGCCCGCGAGCATCTGACCCGCTGCGGCGAGCTGGCACGTGAGTCGGAAAACCGGGCCTTCGAGGCCTATGCGTTGCTCAACCTCTCCCAGGTGGAACTCGATCTGGGCCAACCCGCCCGGGCGGACGAACTCGCGGGCCAGGCCCTGAGCATCGGCAAGCAAAAACGCTACAGCAACGTGATCGCGGCGGCGCAGAACAGCCAGGGGAACGTGGCGCTGTATCTGGGGCGGCACAAGGAAGCTGAGAAGCTGTACCGGAAGTGCCTGCAGGTGGAGAAGCGGGGCCGGGGCAACGACGACAAGGGAGCCGTGCTCAACAACCTGGCCAACGTGCTGGCATCGCGTGGAAAGCTGGACAAGGCGCACGAACTACTGAACGAGGCCCTCGTCCATTCCCGTGGCAGTGGCCATCGGACCCAGGAAGCGAGCGTCCTGATCACCATGGCGGGCCTGGAACACCAGATGGGGGAAACGGACGTCGCCGCCATCCATCTGGAGGAGGCCCTGGCCATCTTCCGCCACCTGAACCTGGACCGTGGTGCGGTGGAGGTGCGCCTCCAGCAGGCGCGCCACGCCCGCTCGGATGGCCGCCTCACTGAAGCCCTCGAATTCATCGAACTCGCGCGCATCGCCGATCGGGATCTGGCCCTTCCCCAGACGGACGCCGAACTCCAGTTCCTCGAGTGCGAGGTCTTGTTGGACCAGGGGGATCCGGCGGCAGCGGCCCCGGCCGCCGAACAGGCCCGGGTTTGGTTTGCCCAGGCAGGGCAGGCTCTCCAGGAGGCCGGTGCATCGTTGTGCTGGGCGGAGGCCACGGCTCTGCAGGGTGAGGCTCAACCGGCCGATGCGGCGTTCCAGGTGGCCATGCGGTCGCTGGAAGCCCTGGACGACGAGGCCCGGATAGCCGATGCCAGCCAGCGGTACGGCATGTTCCTGTTGCGTGAAGGGTACGTGGAGGACGGTGCACGGCGGGTCCGCCGGGCCCTGGACTGGCTCGAGGAGCAGGGGCGGATGAGGGACCTGGCGCAGGCCCTGCACCTGGCGGGATACGTGCTGGCCGAACGGGAGCGGAACACCGAGGCGCTGGCCTATTTTGAAGAGTGTGCCTCGGTGGCCACCGAGTTGAACGACGCGGAACTCCTGGAGAAGCTCCTCGCCAATCGAGTGAACCTGCTGATCCGGCTCGGGCGGCCAGACGACGCCCGGAGTATCGCCGGCCCCGAGCCGAGCCCCGAACTCGAACGGATCCTGGCCGCCGCCACGGCGCGGCAGAGTTTCGACACGGGGCTGGCGGCCATGGATGCCGAGGACTGGCCGACGGCAAGCCAGTGGATGCAGCTGGTCCTGCAACAGGCCCCCAGCGACGACAAGACCTTGCGACCGTCCGCTCACGCCAACCTGCGGATGATCGAACACCATACCGGACTCGAAGCGTTGGGCCGGGGGGAACTGGCGGAGGCGATGGCGCACCTGGAGGCTGCCCTCGAACATGTGAGCTTCGAGGAGAATCCGGCTGCCGAGGCGCGACTGCTCAAAGATCTCGGTGTCGTCCGGATCGAGCTCGAGGACCACGAACAGGCGCTGGTGTTTCTGGAGCAGGCCATCGTGGCCGCCGAGATCGCCAAGGACGACGAGTTGGCGCGCAGCATCCATTTCCAGACAGGCCTGGCAACCCTCGACCGCGATCCGGAGCGGGCGCTCGCCGAATTGGAGGCGGCTCAAACGCTCGCGCCTAGCAGCGTCGATGAGCTCGCCGCAGCTGGGTATTGCAACAAGGGCATCTTGCTCTACCGGCTCGAAGAATTTGACGGCGCGCGGGAAGCCCTCATCCGCAGCCGCGACATCTACCGCCAGCTGGGATCCACGGAACAGGTGGCCCAGATCGACACCTATCTCGAAGATTTCCCAGAGCAGGAGTGAACCGTGAACGATACCCAGGAACTGGAAGCCATCTGGCTTCAGGCCATGGAGGCCCGTGAGAAGAACCTCGACGAGGAAGCCAGGCAGCTGTTCCACTCGATCCTCAAGCAGGAACCCAGGCTCGCGGAGCCTCGCCTGGAACTGGCCCACATCGAGATCGAGCGGGGACAGCTGCAAGAGGCCGAAGAACAGACACGGCTGGCTCTAGAGATTTTGAACAACGGCGGCCAGTGGACTGCCGATCTGGAGCCGAATATCTTGCTCTCCTTCGGCTGGAACCTGCTGGGGGAGATCTTGTTCCGCCAGAGCGAGGAGCTGGCCACGAGCCCCGACCGCGATCGATTCGAAGGCATCTGGAACGACGCGGCGGCCGCCTTCAAGAAAGCGCTGGAGCTCGATCCCGAAAATGGTGACGCGCGGCGGAATGCCACCCATTGCCGCCCGATTGACAAGTAGAGGCGACCTGGGAGCCTATCGGGCATTACCCGCCGGCTCCGAGCTACTGTTGGTCCGTGGCGTCGAACACCTTCCTGGCCGGCGCCTCCCGTTCCGCGTCTGACTGGCGTGGGGCTTTCTCGGTCCTTGGACGAGCCCCACCCATCGTCATGCCCTCGATCTTGAACCGCTTGGCCAGCACCCCCTTGAGCCGGCCCGCGAGCCTGACCCGGGTGAAGGGGATCAGGCAGAGGAAGCCAACCAGATCGGTGAGGTAGCCCGGAGTCAGCAGGAACAGCCCGCCCACCAGCACCATCAGGGCCTGGATGATGGAATCGGCGGGCAGTTCGCCGCGGGTGATGGAGTCCACCACGCGGCGCCAGGCCCGGCGACCCTCCCGCGCCGAGAGATAGGCGCCGAGCAGGCCGGTGAGCACAATCACCGCGATCGTCAACTGGATGCCCAGGTATTTGCCGGCCACGAGCAGCAACACCAGTTCGACGGTGGTGGTCAGCGTGATGGCCAGGAAGATTCGTGCAAACACCGGTATCGTGCTCCGTCCGCGGCTTCAAGGCCGCTCAGCTGCCACGGCCTTGTTCCTGCTGCTTGGCTAACTGCCAGAGGTCTTCCATCTCGTCGAGGGTGGCGTCCTCCCAGGCGACGCCCCGCCGGGCCAGATCCCGTTCGATGTGATGAAAGCGCTGGATGAATCGTTCGTTGGCGGCCCGGAGCGCTTCCTCGGGGTGGATGTCGATGAAACGTCCCATGTTGGCCAGGGCGAACAACAGATCTCCGTATTCGTGCTCCAGCGCTTCGGCCGTCTCGCCCCGTGCCTCTGCCAGCTCGTCCGCCTCCTCGTGGACCTTGGCCAGCACGCCGCTGATGTCCGGCCAGTCGAACCCGACCTTGGCCGCCTTGTCGGATAACCGGAAGGCCCGGGTCAAGGAGGGCATGGAGCTGGGAACGCCGGCCAGGACGGACCGCTCCCCCTTCGCCTTGCGTTCCCTGGCCTTGAGCTGCTCCCAGTTTGCGTGGACCTCGTCGGCGCTCTCGAAGTGCTGGTCGCCGAACACGTGCGGGTGACGCCGTCGCATCTTGTCGACGATGGCCGCACAGACATCCGACGTGGTGAACTGGCCTTTCTCCTCTCCAATCCGTGCCTGGAACACGACCTGGAACAGTAGATCGCCCAGTTCGTCGCGCAGCCGGTCGGGATCGTCGGAGTCGACGGCCTCGATGACCTCGTGGGCCTCCTCGATAACGTATGGCTTGAGAGTACGGGCGGTCTGCTTGCGGTCCCAGGGGCAGCCATCGGCGCCACGCAGGGTGGCCATCAGCTCGAGTAAGGCTTCAAACGAGTCGGCGGCCATACGTTTTTCTGAGGGCACGGGGTTCTCCGCATATCCAGTCAGGCCCAACATAGGCACGTGTGTAAATCCTTCAAGTGCTTCGACGCAGATCCGGAGTCGGTCGGTGTGATAACATCTGGGCCGGTGCCGAGAAAGCTCGAATCAGCCAGGGTTCCCAATGAATCAGAAGATCCTCGTAGTTGATCCAGACCCGATCCAGCGCAACATCCTCGACATGGAACTCAGCGAAGCGGGCTTCGGAGTCCTGCTAGCCGAGGACGGCGAGACCGGCTTGCAGCTGTTCACCGACCATTCGCCGATGCTTTCCATCGTCGAGGTGAACCTTCCGGACAGTCCCGGGACGATGGTCTGCGACAAGATGAAGACCGATCCCGATCTGCCCGGCGGTCTGGTGACGCTGGTCTCGGCGGGGGTCAAGGACGTCACCAGCGTAGCCGATGCAACGCTGCGATTTCATTCAGATTTTTACATGGTCAAGCCGCTCCAGGTGGAGCGTCTGGTGTGGAAGGCCAACGAGATGGTCAACGGCCGTCTCATCGGCCGTGTTTCGCCGGATGGGCGCCAGGCCGAGCCAGAGGAGGGCGAGCAGGCCTTCACCACCGACCCGATGATCCCCGTACAGAACGGCGATCTGGCCGACATGAGCCCTGCGACGCTGATCTTCTCGTTCTACGTGCACCGGCGCAGCGGATCGCTCGTGATCGCCGATGGTTCTGAGGTCCGGCAGATCGTCTTCTTCGAGGGGTATCCCATCGCCGCCGACTCCAACGCGCGGGGCGAGGAGTTCGGGGCATACGCCGTGTCTATCGGCACCTGCGAAGGCAGCGACATGGTGCGGGCCAAGGGCGCCTGGCAGAACATCGATCGCCCGCTGGGCGTGGTCTGCGTGAGCATGGGCGTCATCACCGCGCGGGATTACTTCCGCACCCAGCAGATGTACCTGGAGAACGTGATCCAGTCCGCCATCAAGGTGGAAAAGGGCGAGTTCTTCCTGGAGTACGGTGCGCCACCCACGCACTTCGAAGGTATCGGCCTTCCCTCGCTCCCGCCGGAGTACATCCTGCGGGGGATCCGGGAAGGCTACAGCGACGAACGGTGCCTGACGTTGCTCGGTGGGGAGCAGACCTCGTTGATGGCGGCCGAGGGTGCTCATTTCATCATCCGCGAGCTAGAAGACGTCACGTATTACGAGAACGTGCTGGGCAATTTCTCCCGCTCGGCGCAGCTGGCAGATCTCAGGGCCGGGGGCCTGTTGCGTGACGGGGATGGCCAGCTGCAGACGATCCTGGGATTGCGGACGATCGGCGCGTTGTGGGTGACCGGCCAGGCAGCCAAAAAATCGGTGGCCCAGCCCGTGGCCCGTCCCGTTGACCTGGGTTTCAGCAAGACGCCAGTCGCCACCTCCAAGAAGCCGGCGATCCAGTACCCGGAGCCCACGCCGGTGGCACGCCGGAAGGCGCCCCACAAGCCTCCGGCCACTCCTGGCGTGGACAAGACGCCCGTATCCCATGGCGGGCGCAAGGCCTCCCAGCGCGCGGTGGCGTCCGCGCCCGAACAGACGGCGCGGAGCATGCCGGTGGCGCCCCGTGCGCCCTCCCGGACCCCGGTCAAACCGAGGCCAGTCAAGGGCAAGGCGGCCATCGCGCGTGTTGTCCCACGCAAGAAGATGGTCAAGGCCGGCGCGGCCCAGGAGAAGGGGACCCCGGTCGTCGATTATGCGAACCAGCCTCCGGCCAAGCAGCAGGCTCGGCGCCTGGACGTGCGGCGCATGAAACGCTCCGACCTCGAACCCAGACAGGCCGCTCCGGCCCGGACCGCAGAGGACCATTTCGAGGCGGGTACGGGGCTGTTCGGGAGGGGGGATTACAAGGACGCCATCGTCGAGTTCGAGGAGGCGATCGCCAAGCAGCCTGGCCGTCCTGTCTATCACGTGCTCGTGGCCCAGAGCATCCTGCTGATGCCGGAGCGCAAGGAGAAGCAGCTGCTCACCGCCGTGGAGAACCTCAAGAAGGCGATCCAGCTCGACCCGCGACGGGGGGACCCCTACTACTTCCTTGGCGTCTCGCTGGTCGCCCTGGGCCGCCGTCAAGAAGCCCAGTTCGCCCTGCGCAAGGCCGTCCAGCTGCGTACGTCCCACGGCAAAGAAGCCCGGCGGCTGCTGGCCGAGTTGTAAGTCCCGCTCCCAAACGTGCCCAGGCCGCAGGCCGGAGCCCTCGATCTGGGCACGGGAGTGGGCTTGCTGATCCTGAGCGTCGTCAGTTCCCGAACCGGAACGGATAAGAGAACGTCACCGACCCCCCCTGAGGGATGGGGTAGTTGCGGGACTTGATCTGGCGTTCGACACAGCGCTTGAGGTCCGTGTCGGTGATGGAGGACGAGGACATGTCGAGGGAGACGGAGGACATCTGACCACCGGGGCTGAGCGTCAGGATGAGGATCATCGTGCCAGCGAGGCCCGGCTTGCTCTCGAGGGTGCGGTTGTAGCACATGCGGATGTTGGGGCTGAGTCCGGACAGAACCCGTTCCACGGCACCCATGTCAACCTCTCCGCGGGTGGTGGTCGTCTCGGCCAGCTCGAAATCGAACTCCTGCTCGTAGACGATCCTCTCGCCGCCGCCGGTGTCTTCGAGCATCATGCCATCCAGATTCGGTGACCCGAACTGGACCACCCGCGCCCCTGACCCCGGATTGCCGATGCGGATCAGGTCCGGATCGTCCAAGGACGGATCGTACCCACCAGATCCGTAGCCGGCCAGCGCCGCGCCTTCCTCCAATGAGCCCCGCCGGCCGTCCGCCCGGTATACCGGGCCGCTGCGGTCGCCCGCGGTGAGAGCCTCCGAGGTACCGGCTTCACTCATGCTGAGCCCGTCACCATAGGAGTGGTCATCGCTGCCACTGGCCGAGCCGCCGCCGCCGCCATGTCCGGAGGAACGCCTGGACCGCCAGCTACGCTTGGAACGGTCCTTTTTGCCTTTGCCCGAGCGTAGGCCGGAGTAGGAACCATCCGTGCTGGCCAGCACCTCCTCCATCTCCCGATCGCTCTGCTCCTCCTGACCGACGTAGTGATAGCGGCCCGCGTCCCGGTCCTCCAGGTGTTTCATGACGGCCACGCCTCCCACCGCGACACCGCCGATGGCGAGCAAGGCGACGACGATGAGGGCGGCACGCCTCCGTTTGGCCGAACGGTATTCGGGAGGGATGGTGGCCGTGGCCCACGTGGAGAAGCGATTCGCCGCGGCGCGCTCCGGTCCGGTGCGGGCCATCCGTCGCCGACGAGCCTTCTTCTTGCTGCGAGATTTGGCGCGGGGCTGGCCGGAGAATACCGGCGCCTGCGAAGAGTCCGTGACGTCGCCGGTCTTCCTGCGCTCCGTGTCCTCGAGGGCCTGGCGTACCCACTCCTTCGCGGTCACGTGCGGATCGTCTTCCGCCGCAGCCATCGATTTGTTCGTCGGTGCACCCAGATTCTTGCCGACCCGTCGAACGGCCTTTGGGTCCGATGACGTCGGTACAGGCAGCGGATCCGATGCCTGATCTGGCGGACGGGCCCCGTGCATGGCCGCCTGGACCCATGCACCGGCCGCGGCGTGCTCGGGGGACTCGGGCTGGGCCGGTGCTGCGGGCTGCTGTGCGGCGTACGACTCCAGCGCAAACGAGACCGCGCCGATCTGGACCGTGTCCCCGGGCGCGAAGATGGAGAGCTGGATGATCTGGCCGTTGAGCAACGTGGGCAGGCCACTCCCCTGATCCTGGATATAGATCTTGCCGTCGGGCATCGCCATGATGGTCGCGTGCTGCTCGGCGATCCCTTCGTAATGCAGATTGATGTCGCAACCGGCCCGACCGATGGCAAAGGTCCCCGTGGGCAAGGAGACCCGCTTTCGCGAGCCACTCGGGGGGTAGATCAGCAGATACGGCTTGTCTGCCGCACCCCCGGCCACCGGTGTTTCCGGTGTCGCCGCGGGTGGCGGCGTCGCCGGAGCCACGACGGGTTGGTCGACCGGCGCGGCAGGTGCCACCGGCGCGGCAGGTGCCGCCGGCGCAGCAGGTGCCACGGGCGCAGCGACTGCCACCGGCGCGGCCGGCGCAGCCGGAGCGACCGGAGCGACCGGGACGGGATCTGCTTGCTTGGCCGGTGTCGCATCGGGCTGATCAATGATCTCCTCGACCACATGCCTGAGCCGGAAGCTCAGGTTCCCCAGCGTGATGGTCGAACCATCGTCCAGCCTCACGCGGTCGAAGCTGCGGCCCTCGGCCTGAAGGTGGGGATCGCCGGTGATGTTGACCGCCTCCAGATAGCGGCGGTTGACCAGCTCGATCACCAGGTGTTCGGGTTGGATGGATGCAGAGCGCAGGCGAACGTGGGCTCCCGGAGCCGAACCGATCACCAGTCGTGTGCGGTTCAGCAGGAAGCTGTTGATCACCCGATCCCCTTTGAGGATCTCGATCTTCGGGTTGACCTTTTTCTTCACCATAAACTTGTCCGGGACGCGGCCTGTGGCCGGCTCCTCCTGTGATTGACCTATTCGTTCCCCGATCAATATACTTCGTCTCCTTCCGGCGCTCCAATGACGTAGCCCGCTTTTTTCACCTTCCCGTGACTGGAGGAAACCCATGCATCGATTCCTGGTATTTGGACTCCTGCTTGGCACCCTGGTGGCCGCACGTGCTTCTGCCCAGACCTGGGAGTACCGCGTCGAGCAGATCGATCTGGTGACCAAGGTCCGGGTCTTCGCCGACGACAAGCTGCTCACAGCCCCGGAACTGGAAGAGGTACTCGCACCGCTCGGCAAGGAAGGGTGGGAGATGATGGGAGTCATTTCCAGGACCGGAACGTCGATGCTGGTGGTCTTCAAGCGGCCCGGAGAACCGGTCGCCGACCCTGCACCGATTTCGAGCCCTGCACCGTCCGTGCCGTTGCCCCAGTTCCCGGAAGCAGCGGCGTTGCCCACTTCGCCAGGCCAGCCGCCCCCCGCGCCCGAAGAGGACGCGACTCAATCAGAGCCGGCCCCAAAAGGAGAAACCGAGTGACTCTCGCACGCGGAACGGTCACGGTCCGTCGCTACACCTGCAAACACGATCCTTCCCCGGATTCGGCCCGGGAGCTGGTGGAGCTCCTGGAGGCGGACCGCTACCGGGGCAAGCTGCTGGACAGCCACAAAGAAGAGCGGTCGGGGTGGGTCTCCCAGCAGAATTTCCTGGAGACCGATTTTTCCGTCGAGAGTAGCTACCAGCCGCCCTACCTGCTGTTTGCTCTGCGAACCGATCGCAAGGCCATACCGCCGGCGCTGATGCGCGCACTGGCGGACAAGCGGACCCGCGTCATGCTGTCGGAGATGGGCCTGGTGAAGCTACCACCCGGCATCAAGGACGAAATCCGCGACGATATCGAAAGCGAATACCTGCCCAAGATCCTGCCCACCATCCAGGTGGTGGAGGTGTGCTGGAATCTGGTCACCGGCGACGTGCAGATCGGGTCGGCCGCCGAAAAGGCCGTCGGCCGTGTCTGCAAGCAATTCTCGGCCACCTTTTCTCGCACCTTGTTGCCGGTCAATCCAGCGCGGCTGGCGCTCGAACAGGACGGGCCGGCCCGCGAAGCCCGACTGGCCACGCTGGCGGCCACCGATCTGGCCTTCGGCGATGCCGGAGAGGGGAGGACACCATGACGACGGCCGACAACTGGCCTGGAGACGACGGACCGAGCGTCGAGTTCCTCGGCAGAGAGTTCTTGTTGTGGCTGTGGTACCGCAGTGAGGAGGGGTTTGGTCGCGTGACCGGCGCTTCCGGGCGGGAATTCGATCTATGGGTCGACGATCGCCTGCTCCTCATCGGTGAGGGTGGTGGCCCGCAGCGATTTGATCTCAAGGGCGGGGCGCCGGCGTCGTCTGCCACGGCCCGCACGGCGTTGCTGGAGGGGCGTAGCGTGGGCGCCGCCAGATTTGGGCTCCGCGAGGGGGAGGTGGAGTTCCACTTCGAGCTCCACGCCGATCTGAGCCTGCGTGGGGTCAAGCTCCCGGAATTGCTTGAGAATGTGGAGTCGGGCGAGGAAGTCCGGGAGCGTATGGACGAACTCGAAGATCTCCAGTCCCGGCTCGACGATCTGTTCGAGGCGTTCATCCAGCACCGTCTCCACGAGAGCTGGGAAACCGCCGCCGCCCCGAAGATCCGTACCTGGTTGCACGAGGACACCTTGGGTGGATAGCCATAGGAACGGTTGACACCGTCCGGCATGGGCGCCTATAAGACCGCACCTCGGTGCGCGCATAGCTCAGGGGATAGAGCACTGGTCTCCGGAACCAGGGGCCGCAGGTTCGATTCCTGCTGCGCGCGCCATCTTCAAAACACAACGCAGTGTCGTCTTTCGAGGGCACTGGTTTGTTCCCTGCAAGATGCAGCGAGGCCTCAGATAGGGCCCGGGGAGCGTCTCCTCGCGTGCGCGGCCACGCACGCGCTTCCAGTACTATGATCCGAGCACGGTGAAATCCCAGGAATTAGCGACGATCTAGGCGGCTCGACAGATGCGACCAGCACCGATCCCGTTGTCGGTTTCTGTCTCGAATAGCCCGCTCGTCGCTGGCACCGGCATCCCCCGGTTGCAGCGCTACAACGACTGCAGCTAATATGCCTCCGCTGCGAGGCGGCGGTGCACCCGTTTAAGGCTGCCACCCACGGCGAGAACGGAATCAAGTGAGTGTTGACGTTGCACAACAGGCAACTCAGACAGCGAACCAATCGAAAACAGGAGTCTGTCGTTAGCTAGGTAGGCTCCGCAAATTGTTCTAGTTACGACTAATGCCATGAAATAGGAGGCAATCTCAATGGCTGAAACCCCGTACTTGGATGAGCTGAGAAATGGACCGTGGCCCAGCTTCATCGACGAGATGGAGAAGGTCGCTGGTCGCAAGCCAATGGTGGCCGCGCTGATCGAACAGCTCGAGACGTCCTACCAGGACGGACAGGGCTACTGGCAGCACGGCGGAATCGTTGGCGTCATGGGCTATGGCGGTGGCGTCATCGGCCGGTACTCCTCGAAGTCCGAAGAGTATCCCGATGTGGCTCACTTCCACACCATTCGTGTCAACCAGCCCTCAGGCTTCTTCTACACGACAGACGCCCTGAACACGCTGTGCGACATCTGCGATAAGTACGGCTCGGGGCTGACCAACATCCACGGCTCCACCGGCGACATCGTGTTCCTGGGTGCCCGCACCGAAGATCTCGAGCCCATGTTCCTGGAACTGGCCGAGAACGGCTGGGACCTCGGTGGTTCCGGTTCCAACATGCGTACTCCGTCCTGCTGCCTGGGGCCGGCACGTTGTGAGTGGTCCTGCTACGACACCAACGAGGCCTGCTACAACATCACGATGGCCTTCCAGGACGAGCTGCACCGCCCGTTCTTCCCCTACAAGTACAAGTTCAAGTTCTCCGGATGCGCCAACGACTGCGTGGCCTCCATCGCCCGTTCCGACTGCTCCGTCATCGGTACCTGGCGCGATGACATCCGTCAGGACGACGCCGCCGTGGCCGACTACGTCGCCGGTGGCCTGGACATGGTTGGCGACGTCACTTCCCGCTGCCCCACCGGCTGCATGGACTGGGACGGCTCCAAGCTGGCCATCGACAACCCGCGCTGCACCCGTTGCATGCACTGCATCAACGTCATGCCCAAGGCCCTCAGGCCCGGCACGGACACCGGTGCCACGATCCTCATCGGCGCCAAGGCTCCCATCATCAAGGGCGCCCTGCTGGCCTGCGTCGTCGTCCCGTTCATGAAGATGGAAATCGTCAAGGACGAAGACGGCGAAGTGGACATCGACGAGAGCTACGAAGAGCTCAAGGAACTCACCGAGAAGATCTGGGACTGGTGGGGAGAGAACGGCAAGAACCGTGAGCGGGTCGGCGAGCTGATCCAGCGCATGGGCTATGGCGCGTTCCTCGAGGCCTGCGAGCTCGAGCCCGACCCGCGGATGATCTCCGCACCTCGTGACAATCCGTACATCTACTACGAGGAGTACTACGAGGACGACGACGAGGACGAGGATTCAGAGGACGAGTAGGACTCTGACCAGGCAACAACAAAAATACTACGAGGGAATCCTCGATAGGAGACCATAGATGGTTACTGCTCTTGAAAAAGGTCTGACTGACATTGGACCTCCGCATTACACGAAGTTCCTCCCCCCGGTCATCAAAGAGAACTACGGGGAGTGGAAGTATCACGAGATCTTGAAGCCCGGCGTCCTGGTCCACGTGGCCGAGGGCGGCGACAAGCTGTTCAGCGTCCGCGTTGGCTCGCCGCGTATCCTGGCGACCGACTCCATCCGCAAGTTCGGCGAGCTCGCCGAGAAGTACTGCGGTGGCTACCTGCGCTGGACCACCCGCAACAACGTCGAGTTCCTGCTCACCGACGAAGCCAACATCGACCCCCTGATCAAGGACGTCGAAGAGTACGGTTTCCCGGTCGGCGGCACCGGCCCCTGCATTTCCAACATCGTGCACACCCAGGGCTGGGTGCATTGCCACTCCTCGGCCACGGATGCCTCCGGCATCGTCAAGGCCTGCATGGACGAGCTGCACGACCACTTCACCGAGTCCAAGCTGCCTGCCAAGTGCAAGGTCGCCCTGGCGTGCTGCCTCAACATGTGCGGCGCCGTGCATTGCTCGGACATCGCCATCCTCGGCGTGCACCGTCGCCCGCCGCAGATCTTCCACGAAGAGATCGACAAGACCTGCGAGATCCCCAACGTCGTCGCCTCCTGCCCCACCGGCGCCATCCGCCCGGCCACGGTAGACGGCAACCCGTCCGTGGAGATCATCGAAGAGCAGTGCATGTTCTGCGCGAACTGCTACACGGTCTGCCCGTCCATGCCCATCAACGACCCGCTCAACGACGGGATCGCTCTGTGGGTCGGCGGCAAGGTCAGCAACGCCCGTTGTGAGCCCAAGTTCTCGAAGATGGCCGTGCACTTCATCGACAACGACCCGCCCCGGTGGGAAGAAGTCGTCGAAGCCGTCAAGACCATCGTCGACGTGTGGGCCGAGGACGCGAAGAACTACGAGCGCCTGGGCGAGTGGATCGACCGCATCGGTTGGCCCGAGTTCTACAAGCGCACGGGCTTCGAGTTCACGAAGTACCACATCGACGACTTCACCCATGCTGGCCTGACCTACCGTCGGTCCACGCACTTCATGGGTCGCTAGGAGCGGATCATGGCTGACGAAATCCCAAGTGCCGAGGCAATGGCGGACGAGATCTACGCGTACGTCAAGGAAGTGGACGGCAAGAAGCTGCTCAAGCCCCTGGACGTGGTCAAGATGATGAAGACCAAGTACGGGGCCAAGGCCAAGAAGCCGGCCAAGGCCGCTTTGCAGATCCTCACGACGGACGGCCGTTGTGACTACGAATACGCTGGCGGTAGCTACCTCAAGCTGTCCAAGTAGGGCAGCTGGGTAGACGACCGGGGAATCCACCGATGCAGTTAGCGATCCGTTGACTGCATCGTTTCCCCGCATCGTCGTAGCCGGCACTGGCGGTGATTCTGGAAAAACCCTCGTCTCGCTGGGTCTCACATGGGCCTGGCGGGACGGGGGTATTTCTGTTTGTGCCTTCAAGAAGGGGCCGGACTACATCGACGCCGCCTGGCTAGCCTGGGCGGCCGGATCCCCCGCGCGGAACCTAGATAGCTATCTGATGGGTTTCGACGGCGTGCGCCAGGCGTTCACCGAATGCGGGGATCCGCGTGGCGTGAACGTCATCGAGGGCAACCGCGGGCTCTACGACGGGGCCGGCCCGGAAGGTACCCACAGCACCGCAGCGCTGGCGCGCGCCCTGGATGCGCCGGTGGTGGTGGCCCTGGATGTGACCAAGAGCACCCGCACCGTCGCGGCGCTGGTGCAGGGGCTGAAGAATTTCGAACCGGATACCCGTGTGGCTGGCGTCGTGCTCAACCGGGTCGCCGGTGCTCGCCACGAACAGGTGATCCGCCGTTCCATCGAGGAGACGTGCGGGATCCCTGTGCTGGGGGCGATCCCACGCCTCAGGGGCGGGGATCCTTTACCCGGCCGGCATCTGGGGCTGGTGACCGTCGATGAGCACGGCGGTTTGGAAGCCACCCAGGAACGATTGCTGGGGATCGCCAGGGACCATCTGGATCTTCCGGCGCTGATGTCCATCGCCCGTTCCGCGGGCGCGCCGCCTGCGGTCCAGCCCGCGACAACGGAAGTGCCGGAGGGACCCTTCACCGTAGGCGTGTTGCGGGACTCGGCGTTTACCTTCTATTACCCCGAGAATCTCGAAGCTCTGGAACGGGCTGGGGGGGAGCTGGTCTTCGTGTCCGCGCTGGATGACCCGCAGCTTCCCGAACTGGACGGACTCTACATCGGAGGCGGATTCCCCGAGACCCACGGCCAGGCCCTGGCCGACAACCGTTCGTTGATGCGTTCCGTGCGTTCGGCCGCGGACGATGGGCTGCCCATCTATGCCGAGTGCGGCGGGTTGATGGTTCTCTCCCGATCCATTCGCTGGAAGAGGGAGGTCTTCCCGATGGCGGGGGTGCTGCCGTTGGACATCGAGATGGAGCGGAAGCCACAGGGGCATGGCTACTGCGAGGTCGAGGTGGATCGGGACAATCCGTACCTGCCCGCCGGCACGATTCTGAGGGGGCACGAATTTCACTATTCCCGCGTCATTTCTGGCGGAGAAGACGTGCCCACAGCGCTGAAGATGCTCCGAGGGAGTGGCGCCATCGATGGCCGCGACGGCTTCGTCCGCGGTCAGGTAATGGCTGCATATCTGCACCTGCACGCCAGGGGAACACCGGCGTGGGCCAAGGGGTTCGCGGCCGTCGCGCGTACCCATCGCAATAGGACTCGAACATCCAGCGCGATTCGTCTATAAAGTTGCGTTGCTTTCTACGAAATCTACAACCCGTTGAGGAGGTTGCAGCATGGGCTTGGCCGAACTCAAAGCTCTCAAGAAGAAAAAGAAGAAGAAAAAGCTAAAGAAGTCTGCCGGGCGTGGCGGCGGCGGTGGCGGTGGTGGTGTATCCCCACTGCGCCCACTGTACGTGGAGAAGACGCCCCCGTGCATCGCCGAATGCCCGGCCGGCAACAACATCCGCGGTTGGCTGAAGATCGTCCAGAACACCGAGAAGTTGGATCGGTCGTGGGAGGAATCCTACGAGATGGCCTGGCACGAGATCAGCAAGTACTCTCCGCTGCCCGGAGTGTGCGGTCGCGTGTGCCCACATCCCTGCGAAGGGGCCTGCAATCGCAAGGAAAAGGACTCGGCCGTTTCCATCAACGCTTTCGAGCGTTTCCTGGGTGACTACGGCATCGAGCACAAGCTGGATCACATCAAGCTCAACGACGAGCTGGCCGGCAAGAAGGTCGCCATCGTCGGCGCCGGCCCTGCCGGACTGACCTGTGCCCAGCAGCTGGCCCGCCGCGGCGCGTCCGTCACCATCTTCGAGGGATTCCCGGAGACCGGCGGCATGTTGCGTTACGGCATCCCGCCCTACCGGCTCCCCAGGAACATACTGGACGCCGAGGTGGACGCCATCGCCCGCATGGGTGTGGACATCCAGTGCAACACGATCATCGGCAAGGACAAGTCTCTGGACGACGTCAAGGCCGAGTTCGACGCCACCTTCATCGGCATCGGCGCCCACGAGGGCCTAAAGCTGCGCCTGGAAGGGGAGGAAGCTCCCAACGTCTGGTCCGGCGCCGGCTTCCTGCACGACGTCAACAGCGGCAACGCCCCGGACATCGGCGACGCGGCCGTCATCATCGGCGGCGGTAACAGCGCCATCGACGCGGCCCGCGTGGCCAAGCGCCTGGGCGCCAAGACCACCATCCTCTATCGCCGTACGCGCGAGGAGATGCCCGCCATCGCCCACGAGATCGACTCGGCGATCGAAGAGGAGATCGACCTGCAGTACCTGACCGCCCCCATCGGCGTGAAGCTCGAGGGTGGTCGTGCCGTGGCCGTTCAGTGCCTGCGCATGGAGCTGGGCGAGCCGGATGACTCCGGCCGTCGTCGCCCCGTGCCCATCGATGGATCCGAGTTCGAGGTGCCCTGCACCGCCCTGATCCCCGCCATCAGCCAGCGTCCCGTCTTCCGCGACGTCGACCAGTACATCGAGGGCCGTAACTGGCTGCAGCCCAACGAGACGTGGGCCGTGGACGACGGCGTGTTCGCTGGCGGCGACGCGGTCAACCTGGACCTGGTCACCACCGCCGTGGGGCACGGCCGCAAGGCCGCCGAGTACGTGGCGGACTATCTGCTGGAGCGCAAGCCGGTCCGGCCTCCGGCACCGCCGCTGGTCAAGACCGACAAGATGCGCCTCGACCACTACGAAGAGGTCGAGCGCAACGACCGCGCCTGGGTGCCCATCGCCGAGCGGTTCGGTGGCGATGCGATGACCCTGGAAGTGGACCTCGGCATCAACGAGGACCAGTTCAAGGCCGAGTCCCTGCGCTGCATGAGCTGCGGCCTGTGCTTCCAGTGCGAGAAGTGCTGGATGTACTGCCAGAGCGCCTGCGTGCTCAAGGGCGAGCCGGGCGAACCTTACTCGTTCAAGCTCGACACGTGTGACGGCTGCAAGAAATGTGCGGAAGAGTGCCCCTGCGGGTACGTCGATCTGCAGTAGACTGACGGCCTCCGGCTTGAAACCCGGGGGCCGTTTGATATATCAAATGGGCACTCGTTCGGTGGATGAACGGGAGCCAAGGAAGCAAAAACAGTCCTGAGGGACGACGAAATCAAGGAGGCAAACAATGCCAATGTTCACGCACGGGGATGTCAGCATCGAGGTCGACGAAGACGGATTCATCCAGAACCCCGATGACTGGGATGAGAATGTCGCGCTGGCTCTGGGTTCCACCGAGGGCATCACGGAGCTGACCGAGGATCACTGGAAGGTGATGAACTACCTGCGCAACTACTACCTCGAGTACGGCGTTGCCCCCATGATCCGCAAGCTCTGCAAGGAGACCGGATTCAAGCTCAAGGCGATCTACGCGCTGTTCCCCAGTGGCCCCGCCAAGGGCGCTTGCAAGCTGGCCGGACTGCCCAAGCCCACGGGCTGCGTCTGATCCTTTTCAAACCGTGACCGCCCGTCCTTGTGGGCGGGCGGGCCACGCCCCTCCTTCAGTTACCTTCCCACAGAGTCGGTATGATTCGTGATCCGAGGAGGTACGCCCTTGCCCACAGACCTGTTCCCAGCAGCTCTCAAACTGGCCGATCGATGCGTGCTCGTCGTGGGCGCGGGGCGGGTCGCCGAGCGCAAGGTTCGCGATCTGCGGGTCTGCGGTGCCCGCGTGACCATGGTGGCCCCGCAGGCCTGTGAGGCGCTCCAGTCGATGGCTGCCGCTGGAGAGGTGAGCTGGCACCAGCGGCCTTTCCAGCGCGGAGACGTGGACGGCGTCACCATCGTCGTGGCGGCGTCCGGTGATCGGGACGTCAACCGGCAGGTGGTGGACGCGGCTCACGAGGCCAATCTGCTCGTCAACGCCGTCGACGATCCGGACCGTTGTGATTTTTACCTCCCTGCCGTCGTCCGGCGCGGGGCCCTCTGTGTGACCGTGTCCACATCCGGTGCGTCACCGGCCTTCGCGCGGCATCTGGCGGAAGAACTGGACGAGTGGCTGGAGCAGTCCTTAGGAACGTACGTGGAGCTGCTGGCCGAAGCGCGGGTGCAGATCTTGCGGGACCATCCGGAGGATCCGAAGCTGCGATTCCGCCTGGCCAGCGCCCTACCACGGACGGATGCCCGCGAGAGGGTGCTCCGAGGGGATCTGGAGGGGGCTCGCCGCGTGTTGCGCGAGTGCCTGGCGGACGGTGACAAAGGAGAACCACGTGGCGAAGGATGAACAACCGCGGAGCACGGTCTACCTGGTGGGGGCCGGCCCGGGAGATCCCGACCTGATCACGGTCAAGGGCATGGACCTGCTGGAGCGGTGCGATGTGTTGCTGTACGACGGCCTCGTCGCCCCCGAGCTCGTCAACCGTTGCAGGGCACCGGAGCAGATCTACGTCGGCAAGACCTCCGGCGGGCACTCCATGCGCCAGGAGCAGATCATCGAGCTGCTGTTGCGTTACGCCACCAAAGAGGGGCCACCGCGCAAGATCGTACGGCTCAAGGGCGGCGATCCCTTCGTCTTCGGACGGGGAGGGGAGGAGGCGCTGGCACTGGTCGCCGAGGGAGTTCCCGTCGAGGTGGTGCCGGGGATCACCTCGGGAGTCGCCGCCTCGGCCTATGCGGGCGTACCCGTGACCCACCGCCAGGTGACCTCGGGGGTGTTGTTCGTCACGGGGCACCGGGCTGCCGGCAGCGATCCGGATCTGCCCTGGGAGCACCTGGCCGGGTGCGGTCTGACGCTGGTGTTCTACATGGGGGTCTCGACGCTGCCGATCATCGCTCGGGAGTTGATGGCCCACGGCCTCGACGGCGCCACACCGGCGATGACCATCCAGGAGGGCACGACCCCGGGCCAGCGCCAGGTGAGCGCGTCGGTGGCCACCCTCGTCGATGCGGTCCGCGAGGCGGGCATCCGGCCGCCGGCCATCACGGTCATCGGAGACGTGGTCGAACTGGGGCAGACCCTGGTCCGCCAGCAGCCCCGCCCGCTGGCTGGCCGTACGGTGGTATTCGTCCGTGCCGAGGAGGCTCATTACGAGGATGTCAATACGCTGCGGATTGCAGGTGCACGGGTTCTGGACGTGCCTGCCGTGCGTTGTGTGCTGCGGGATGACGACGATGTGAGGCACATGATCGAGGGCATCCGATCGTCGGATGTCGTGGCGTTCACGTCCAAGGTCGCGGTGCGGTTGTTCGGCCAGCTCTGGCGGCAGGCGGTCGAGGAGGAACGGACCGGCGCGACCCCGCAATTCATCGCCGGCAGCCCGGTCGTGGTGGACGCCATGGCCCTCGAGGGCTTCCCCGCAGAGATGGCCCCACAGCGCATGGGGGCCGGCCAGGTGATCCAGACCTTGCGCATCGGCAAGGTCGCCGCCGGTAGGGTCTGGCTGCCCCGCGCTGCTGCTGCAGACGACGAGCTACCGAATGCACTGGAACGGGCAGGCTATGAGCCCCTCCCCGTCAATCTCTACGACACGGTCCCGGTGCCCGTGCCCCACGACGTCCGTAGCATCCTCAAGGAGGGGCGGGCGGACGCCGTCATGTTCCTCTCCGGGACCTGTGCCGCGTCGTTGGTCGATGCGGTCCCCGAAATCGTTGCGGACAGCGCGTGCAACAAGCTGCAGATTGCCGCGGTGGGGCGCAAGACCGCCCGGATTGCCGAATCCCTCGGCCTCGATTGTTCCATCGTCCCGGACCATCCAGGGGTGCTCCCACTGGTCCAGGCGGTCGCACGGGCGCTGCAAACACGCTGATCCGTCGCCCTGTCGCCGTGGCAATACCCTGCTCGAGGTAGTCAAGCCTAATAAAAGGCGAACAGAATACGCATATTAGGGGGTGAAACCCTACCGCGGCGAAGGCACAAAAAAAGGCTGCAGGCTCGCTTGACACCCATCCGATGCCCCGTAGAATGTCGCTTCGCTAGATAAAACCAAACGACCTTTTTCATTTGGATAACAAGGGCTAAGGAGGTTCAAACATGCCCAGTTTTGTGAACCCCGAGAAGTGTGACGGGTGCAAGGCGCTGGACAAGACCGCCTGCCAGTACATC
>CAZDDH010000088.1:0-25129 GCA_964504165.1 uncultured Rickettsiales bacterium
TCTACGATCCGTGGAACGTGTTCGACTTCCTGATCGTCGCGGTTTGCTTCATGCCCATCGATGCCCAGTACGTCACGGTGCTGCGTCTGGCGCGCCTGCTGCGCGTGCTCAAGCTGGTGCGGGCCCTACCCAAGCTCCAGATCCTGGTGGGTGCGCTCCTCAAATCCATCCCCTCGATGTTGTACGTGTCCGTGCTGTTGTTCCTGCTCTTCTATCTGTACGGCGTGGCCGGGACCTTCCTCTTCGCCGACAACGATCCGGTGCACTTCCGCAACCTGCAGATCTCCATGCTGTCGTTGTTCCGGGCTGTGACGCTGGAGGACTGGACGGACCTGATGTACATCAACATGTACGGGTCCGACGCCTACGGCTACGACGCGGCGATGCTCGCCGAGCTGCAGCCCAAGAGCCACGCCATGCCGACCTTCGGGGCCCTCTTCTTCGTGTCCTTCGTGTTGGTGGGCACGATGATCATCCTCAACCTGTTCATCGGCGTCATCATGAACGGCATGGACGAGGCGCAGGCGGAAGCGGCCGAGGCCGAGTTCGTGCGGTTGCGCAAGGGACCGGAGCCGTCGCTGGAGGAGGAGCTCCGCAACCTCAACAAGCAGCTCACGACCGTGCAGGAACAGGTGACCCGGATCCAAAATAGGGTCGGCGCGTAAGGCCAATCAGGGCTCAGCCAGCATCCACACCCCGCCGCTTTCGGCCCAGACCAGTTCCCCGCTACCGATGGCCTCGGGGAACAGTTCACTCATCGTGGACCAGAACCCCTCGGCGCCTTCCCGCGCATAGCCGTCGGCCATGGCCTCCCGCAGCTCGGGGCGTACGCAGCCGAACAGCAGCCCGATATTTTGGCCGGTCAGGGCCCTGTCCAGGACGGCGCTAGCCGCCTGCTGGGTGGAACGATCCGGCGTACCGGGGAGCCGTATCGCGGTCGGTCGGTCGGTCACGAGCAAGGCATCCCCCAGCGAACTCGCCTCGCACAGCGCCACGATGCCGCGCCCCGAGATGGCCAGGCTCGGGTCCTTGTCCGACGCCTCCCAGGCCAGGCGGGAGACGCCCAGATACGGGTACACCAGATGCATCTGGAGCGCCCATAACGCCTCGCCTGGCGTCGCCCCAGCCAGGGGCTGTCTGGCCACGCTCCAGCCACCCTCCGGCTCACAGATCGGGGCCAGCCGTACATCCTGGGGGAGCCACATCAGCGCTGCGGTGTCGTCGGCCGGGATGTCGGAGCACTGGAGCTGGAGTAGCTCCTGGGCCGCGTCCGGGGCCAGCATCCGGGTCAGGCGCTGCGCCTGGGCGGCTACCAGCTGGGCGCGCTGCTCCGGTGCCGCGTCGGTCACGATCTCGGCGGTGAGGCCGAAGGTGGAGCGGGAGATGGCATAGGGGAGGGTCTGGAGGGCCGATTCGATGGCCCACGGGAGCCCGTCGCTCCATCCCCGCGCCGTCACCGCGTGCTCGTTGGGGAACGGCTCCCGCGCCGTACACTCGGCCCATTCGCCGGCGATGGCCGGTAGCGTCTCGACCTCGGACACCGGTTCGATGGCCGGCCCGTCGGCGGTGAGGCAGGCGACCGCGGCGTCCCGTGCCCCTTTCCAGCCATCCACGTACCGGGTCCGGACCTGGTCCGGCGGGGCGGTGGCGAGCTCCTGCCACATGGTGGCCAGGGTGTCCTGGTAGGTGGTCATGCACGAACGCCGGCGGGTGGCCTCGAGGGCGATGGCTGGATCCGGGCTAGACATCGTCTGTTTGCCACCGCCGAGCCAGGTCGCTTCCCATCCTTTGTGAGTGGCGCGCGTGGGCGGCAGCTCCTGTGCCGCGCAGACCCCCTCCGATAGTGAGAACCCGGGCACCGGGAATCCGGGCGCCACGCCGGCGGGCTCAGTGGGCACGGATTCCAGCTGCTCGGCAAAGGACGTGCGTTCGGGGGCGCCTTCGAAGAACAGCCCGATCCAGGCCTCGGGCATGGCCTGGATCTCGGCGGTGAGCAGGCCGGTACGGAGCAGCTGCTCAAGGGCCACGCCTTCGTTCGGCCCCCACGCGGTGAGCTGCAACGCGGATCCATCCGGGGTCGTCAGCTCTGCCTTGCACTGGAACAGCGCGGCTTTGTTGCGCTTGACCTTGGCGCCTGCATGGACGGGTAACAGCGTGGCGCTCATCATCACGAGCGCCGTGAACAGGGGTGTGTGTAGACGTCTAGACAGCTTGAGCAATCGATTCATGGCGAGAGAATAGCGCCTGGCGACTAATCCATCACTTCTTTGATCGCCGAGACCAGCTCCCCGATCCGGTAGGGCTTGGGAACGAAGCGCTTGACGCCCTTGCGCATCGTCTCGATGACCCGCGGATCGTCCCGATAGCCCGAACACAAGATCACCTTCGCGTCCGGGTCGAACGCCAGGATCTCCTGCGCGGCCACGTCCCCCGCCATCTTCGGCATGACCATGTCCAGCAGGACCACGTCGATCTCCGCGTGGTGTTCCTTGAACACCTTGACCCCGTGCTCACCGTGACTGGCTTGCAGGACCTGATAGCCGCATTCGGTGAGCAGCTCTCTGGCGATGTCCCGCACGATCTCCTCGTCATCGACCACAAGGACGACGCCGCTACCCCTGGGAATCGCCGCGCGGGTCTGTTCTTCCTTCCGGGTCTCCTTGGCTTCCAGGGCTGGCAGATAGACGTCGAACACGGTGCCGCCGCCCGCCTTGGCTCGGATCTCGACGAACCCGCCGTGCTGCACCACGATGTTGTAGACCATCGCCAGGCCGAGGCCCGTGCCCTCCCCCTTGCCCTTGGTCGTGAAGAACGGATCGAAGACCCGCTCCCGGTTTTCGACGGCGATACCCACGCCGGAGTCGGCCACTGACATCAGCCAGTAGTCCGTCTCCTTCGCATCCGGCCAGTTCGACGCGAAGCGCTGCGACTCCTGGATACGTTTGGTGGTAATCTCCAGCCGTCCGCCCCACGGCTCGCCCTTGCCCCGCATGAGCGTCATGGCGTGCGCGCCGTTGACGCACAGGTTGAGCAGGACTTGCTCGAGCTGGATCACGTCCGCTTCGACGAGGGCCGGCATCCCGGGACTGCTGGTGTAGACCTCGACGCTCTTGTCCAGGCTGCTGCCGCAGATCTTCACCACGTAATCGACGACCTTGCATAGATCGACGGCCTCGAGCGTGAGCTTCTGGGGCCTGGTGATGGACAGCAGCCGCTGGACCATGTTGGACGCGCGTTCGCTCGACTTCGCCAGGCTCTTGAGGTGGTGATTGAGGTACGCGCGCTCCAGCTGCTCCTCGGAGCGGAGCTTGAACTGGAGCAGGGAGATCGTCCCGATGACCCCCCCCATCACGTTGTTGAAATCGTGGGCCAGGCCGCCAGCCAGCGTCCCCACGGTCTCCATCTTCTGGGCCTGCCGCAGCGCCTGTTCTTTCTTGTCCGCTGCCTGCTGGGCCTGGATCAGCTTCTCGGTCATCTCGTTGATCTTCTGGGCCAGGAATCCGAGCTCGTACTCGTCGCTGGTCTCCACCCGGCCGCTGAAATCCCCGCCGCCGATACGCTCCGTGCCCTTGACGAGCTCCAGGATCGGATCGAGGACGTGGGTCTCGACATCCCCCGAGATGTCCCTCACCGTGTGCCCGATCTCCCGGCCCAGGACCTCCACCGGCGCGAAGAATTCATCGACGAATACGGTGGCCACCAGTGCCCACGATATCTGGCCGTCGTCCAGCGGGAGCACGTACTGGAACTTGTTGCGGATCCGGTCCTCGCGGTCCTTTGACTGGTAGTACGAGGCGAACTCCTCGCCTTTGATGGCGCGCTCGTACCACGACCAGAATCCACGGGCCAGGTCGGGTGGACGCTCCTTCTTGAACTCCTCGATGTCCATGTTGATGATGCGCGGATCGGCGTGGAAGATCGGCTGGCCGCCCCCGGCCCGGTCAATGATGGCGGTGTACCCGGCCCCGGCCACGGATTGCACGGCGATGGCCTGGAACTGCTCGTCGGCCTGGAGTTCGGAGAGCTCGACGGCATCGAAGCTCTCCAGGTAGATCTCGATCTGTCGTTTGACGTCGTAGAGTTTTTCTTTGATCCGCTCCTGGAACGACCGCTCGATGTCTTGCCTCGTGGCACGCAGGATCCGGTCTTCGAGGGTGGCCAAGGTCTCGGCAAACTTGAACCGGATGGACGCCTCGAGCCGCTCTTCGCCGGCCGGGATCTCGCCGCTGGCGAGGAACATGCGCGCCAGGATCCGGGCCCTCTCGTTGAAGAACCAGTTCTCCACGTTGGTGATCAGGGCCTCCCGGAACGCCTCCTCGGACATCTCGAAGCGCAGGCGAAACGCTGCGCCACATTCCGGCGTATAGCGGGACAGGCGATCCGCGTCCTTGACGATGGAATCGTCCAGCGAGAGCGCCTCCATCCGGGTGTCGTGGCCCCCGATGATATCCGCGATCACCTCTGTCTCATCCGTGGAGAAACCCAACTCCTCCAGGATCTTCGGGGCCTTCTCCTGGCCGATGATTTCGTGTTGGCGTACGGGGCGCTGGTCCACCGTGGTTGGACCCCGGCTCCGCCGCTCTTCCTCGATGGCGAACGTGTACCAGCCGATGTCGTGGAGGATGATGGCCGGCAGCACGATGCGCGGATTGCCCCCCAGCGATGACATCAACAGACGCGCCATTTCCTCGGCTCGTCGGAGGTGGATCCGATCCACGTCGTCCCGGCAGAGACGGGCTGTCTCGCGCCGGAGGTGGTCCAGGGTCGACTCGAACTTCTGCTCGTCGCGGTTCCCGCCGATGGTCAGCTTGTGCGCCAGGCTGGAGCCCAAGGGCGGGGCGGCACTGGCCCGCGTAAGGGGCCGCCTCACGGAGGTGACCGGCCGGGACTGGAGGATGACGATGTTGTGGGGGAACTCCCTCTCCTTGTGGACGGCCCACTCGATGTACTGGTGCTCCCCGAGATGGGCCTGAATCCGCCGGGCGATGGACGACAGCTCGATGGCGATCTCCGGTTCCATCCGATCTTCGTATCCGAGGCCGTCGTCGTAACGCACCTCCCGGGTCAAGAAATCCACGGTCATGCTGGCGGGGTTCGTCTCGTCGAGGGAAAGGGAGATGGCCTTACAGCCCGGCTCGGAGCACTCGATGATGGCCTTCGAACGATCGCCCGTGATGGGGTTCACGGTGGTGAGCACACCGGTGAGACGGGGATCGATCTTTTCCTGGACGATGACCCCGATCGCGATGTCGTGCAGCTCCTGCCTCTCGATGTCGAACTGCCGCATGTACTGGACGGCGCGGGGGTTGAAGGCGCTCGACCAGCAGCGTTTGATGGCATCGAGCAACTCCTCCTCGCCATAGACGGGCTGGATCGAGTCGTACATGCCGGCGAAGCTCGTCTCGGGCCGGTCTTCCAGCGATGACGACGATCGGACGACGAATGGCCCGAGACTACCCGACTTGGTGGAGATCGTGCGTGCGGCCTCGAGGATGATGCCTCGGAGTGGATCCGGAATGTCGAGCAGCGCCAGGCACTGGGAGATCTTCTCGTGTTCTTGCTTGATACCCAGGTAGTCCTCGGGCATGTCCGCCGCAAGCCGCGAGATCTCCTCCTCCAGGTGGTTGTGGGCAAGGAACGCCATGAACGCCGATTTGGGGATGCCGAATCCCCGGGGCACGGGTACGCCCAGGTCCTTGTGCAGCTCGCCCAGGACGGCCATCTTGTTGCCCACGTCGGGGGCAGCCGTTCGGTCGCATTCCCAGAAGATGTGAGGCTTCTGACTCATCGTTCCTTCAGTCGAGGATCTCCACTGTACCAGCGCTGCCGTCGATGCGGATACGTTGGCCGGACTGAATGATCTGGGTCGCAAAGCCGGTGCCCACGACCGCGGGTATCTGGTACTCACGGCAGAGGATGCAGGCGTGGCTCATCATTCCCCCGACATTGGTCACCACCGCGGCCATCCTGGGGAAGAACGGGGCCCAGGATGGAGCGATGATCGGGCATACGACGATCTCGCCATCCTCGACGTCGTCCAACTCCTCGACGGAGAGCACGACCCTCGCCACGCCCTCGACCTTGCCGGGGGACGCGGCGTGCCCGTTGATGGCCATCCCCGCGGACAGTCCGCTGGAAGAGACCTCCAGCCAGTTGGCGATGGACTCGGAGACGATGCCCCACAGCATGATCGTGAAGGGCTCGGTGATGTCCTCTGGGGGCGTGCCGAGGGCCGGCGGGGTTTGAGCTTCCCAAAGGGCTTCGAGGATGCGCCTCCTCTTGGCCACCACGGCGGGCCACAGGGTGACCCCCCTGGCCTCGGTCCCGACGGCCCATGAGGAGTACAGGTCGTACAGCGCCTCGTGGATCTCGTAGCGCTTGAGGTAGAAGACGTCGTCTTCGGACTCGAAGAAACCATTGCTGGCAAACACCGCCCCGAGTTCGCGCATCTTGTTCCAGAAGATCGTGTGGTGCCAGTGCTCGATGTAGAAGTTGTGTTCCTCGATGTACGGGAAGACCTTCTTGGCCAGCGCGATCTTGCCGTCGAACTGCTCTCGCTCCTCGTCCGAGAGCAGCAGCGATCGGTATCGTTCTTCGAGATCGTCCCGCTTGCGCCTGATCTCTTCGAGGGGGCGCCGGATCTCCTGCCCACTCTCCAGGAGCTGGAGATATCCCTTGAGCGCGGAGAAGGGCACCGAGAGGTCGTCCACCCAGCTGCGATCCGTGTGATGGAAGCCGGTCCCCGAGCAGAAGTTGAACCACGGGTGGAGCGCCCCTTCCAGCTCTTCGATCCAGGCGCGCCCATCCTCGGTCGTCCGCAGCTCGTCGAGGATCTCATCGGGGGAGGACCGGTTGAAGAACAGGGGGTCCAGGTGGTTTTCGTGGGCCAACTCGGCGAGCCGTTTGAGCTCCTCGTCCGGGCGGAACAGGATCACGTCGACGCCGGAGAGCAGCTGGGTGATGGTCTGGTCCTCGATGTCCGGAAACAGCTGTTTGAGGTACATCGACAGGTCGAGGTAGGCGACGTAGCCGAGATTGAGTAGCTCGAAGTGGTATTGCCAGATCGTACCGACGCTCTGGACGATACGGTCATAGCTCTCGAGGAGCTTGAAGCCGGTGGAAATGCCCACCGCCGACGTCACTACCTCCCGCTCTTCGATGTCCGGTAAGGCGGGGACCTCGAGGGCGGTCAGGGCTTCGATCTCCGCGACCACCTTGGTCTTCCATTTTGCGTATAGCTCATCCCAGTTGTCGAAGTAGTACCGCGAGCGATCCTGGAACAGGGCCAGACGATGCTGGATCTGGGCAGGATCGGTGACCGGCACCGGGCTCAGGTAGACGTAGCCGTTGAGGATACGCATGTCGATGCCGAGCGCCGTCGGGATGGCGAAGATCCTCGTGTTGAACTGGCTCAGAGCGTGGATCGCGTATTCGGCCGAGATCACGTCGAAGGGGGCCAGCGGCTGCGGCCAGTGCATGGTGTCGGCGAACCAGAATTTTTCTTCGGACGATCGGCGATCTTCGCTGAACAGGAGGTAGTTCGGATACAGCTCTTCCCAGCCCTCTGCCCCCTCGGGAGTTTCGATGTCGAATGGGCTCGGAAACGTCTCTTCGGTTTTACTCATGGCCTAGGCCCCTTCAATAGGTCGTCCTATTGGAGACGCGGATCCCCCGATGATTCCCCTTCTAAACTTTTTAGAACTCCGATCCCTCACCAAACAGGATACCAGCTATCGGAACCCATAGGTAAGCCGCTCACTGGGCGTTCCAGCACGCTCGATGGGCCGGATCGTGGTGCAGGTGGCCGGGAGCGCCGCAGCTGCTCTGGCCTGCATGATCGTTGTCGACCACACAGATCTCCGTGGCGGCGGTGTCCCGCTGGAAGGTGACGGTGTAGGACCAGTGGCCCCAGGTGTTGACCGCGTAGGTGTTGCAGTAGTTACAGCCCAGCCCGTTGTCCTCCCACCAGCCGGTGGTCAGCTCGGTTGCGATATCGGACGGCTCGTTCCGTACCGAGAGCTGGAACACCAGGAAGCCGTGGTCGCTGATGGGCCAGTAATTGTAGCCGTGGAACGTGCCGTCGCCGCCGGTGAAGACCGTGTCGGGGATGTCGCCGCCACCGTTGTGGATGGTGTCGTAATCCGTGCTGTCGGCATAGTGGACGTCGATCTCGACGCCTCCCATCCCCTGGCCGTTCTCATCGAGGACGCGGACGAGCACCTCGTTGCCCCAGGTGGGTTGCTCGCCGCAGGTCCACTGGTGATTCTCGACCACCTTGAACACGCCGTGGGTCAGGGGCGCGCCGGCAGGGCGTTCGGTGACGGTGATCTTGCCGGAGATCTCCTGCTGGGAGCCGTCGATCAAACCCAGCACGCAGATGTCGCCCAAACGTACGTCTTCGATGTCGTAGTAGTAAAGCGTCTCCCCGCCGCCGGCCACGTAGGACGCCTGCTCCGTGGTCACCCCACCCGCTCCTTCGGCCTGCAGGCTCATGGAGGGCGCGTTTTGGGGCGATGTGCCGTTGGTGGACTGCACGATCACCGTCAGCGTGTCGCCGGGGTGAGGTTCGGCGGGATCGAAGTACATCTCGCCGGCGAGGTGCGGCGAGCTGGTCAGGACCGGATCGCAGGTGAATGGGGGAGAGGTGTCGTCATCGCCCGTGCCGTCGTCGCCCGTGTCGTCGTCGTCCGCCGAGTTGTCGTCGTCGTCGGCCGCCGCGTCGTCGTCATCCGCCGTGGTGTCGTCGTCGGCCGCCGCGTCGTCGTCGTCGTCGTCACCCGCTGAGCAGCCGGAAATGGCCACGGAGACTGCGAAAAGTGCCCAAGCGGACCACAAGGCGCCGGATCGCAGCATGGCGTGCCTCCAATCCACACCGGTATATCAGCCCGTCGGGGCCCAGAACCCTTTCGTGGCGAGGTCTTAGCGAGGTCTTAGCGTGACGGTGGGCGGGGTTTCTTGGCTTCCAGCAGCGCCATCGCCTCCACCTGATCGGTCTGGGGCATCATGTCCACCGGGATCACCTGGGTGGCGCGCATGCCACCCCGTCGAAGCACGATCAGATCTCGGGCCAGGGTATAGGGATTACACGACAGATAGACGGCCCGCCGCGCGCCGCTGCGCAACAGCGTCCCCAGCACCTCACCGCGGCAACCGGGACGTCCGGGGTTGAGGATCACCGCATCGACCGGCTCTTTGCGGGCCAGTCGCGGGAACATCTGCTCCACCCGACCGGCCCGGAAAGCGGTCCGGTCGGACAGCCCCAGCTGGCGTGCGTTGGCCTTGGCGCAGTCGATGGCGGACTCGACCTCCTCGATGCCCAGCAGGCGTTCGATGCCGGCCCCCTGGCTGGACGCCAGCAGTAGCCCCCAGGTGCCCACACCGCAGAACAGATCGGCCAGCACCCGCGGTTCCACCTCCCGCAGGAAGGACCACATCTCGCGGGTGATCCCCGGAATCTGGGAAACGTTGATCTGGAAGAAGCCCAGGTTGGGTACGCGCAGGGAAGGGGATTTATCGCGCCCGGGGGGCAGGGGAGCATCGAAGAACTCCGGCCCGCGGGCGAAGGTGGTGTGCTCGCCGAACACGTAGGAGGTCTTCTGTGGGCTGTGGTTGATGCCCAGGCCGTCCAGCCGTCCGTCCAGCCGGTCCTGGAGTTCGTCCAGGGGCAACGTACCGAGGCGGCGGGGGGAGGCGGTGGAGACCAGCGTCAGCAACAGCCGTCCGTCCAGGGTTTCCCGCAGGTCCAGGTGCTTGAGCGGCCCCCGCGGCTGGGCCAGCCCGTGTTCCCCCAGCCAGGCCCGGATGGGGTCGAGGGCGGTCTGGATCGCGGGCCGATGGATGAGGCACGGCGCGGCGTCGATGACGCGGTTCGTCCGGCGCTGGTAGAGGCCGATCTGCACGCGCTTGCCCTGCTCGACCGTGGCCAGCTTGGCGCGGCTGCGGTAGCCGGTGCGCATCGGCGAGGGGATGCAGCGGGCCACCGGTACCTGGCGCAACGCGGACTCCCTCCCCAACGTCCGGCGCAGCGTCTCGGTCTTGAACCGCAGCTGCTCGGCGTAGGGGGTGCCGATGAGGGCGCAGCCACCGCAGCTGCGTGCCACCGGGCAGTTCTCCGGCGCCCGGCGCCGGGTAGGGCGCCGCCTGCGGTCCTGGGCCGGCTGGGGTCGGGAGGTGCGCTTCTTGTCGTGGTGGGCCATCGTGGGGGAATAGCAGCTGGGGAGGCCTCGGTCCAGCACCGGCTAACGGCGAGGCGCGGGATTCTATAGGAAGTTCTGCGTGTTCCAGGTGCCCACGAAGCCGATGCCGATGTAGCTGAACTCGCAACGCATGATGTTGCAATGGTGCGATAGCTCGGGGCAGTGGGGCTCGTTGGGGCCGTTCATGTACATGTCCATTTCACAGGCCGCGTCGCATCCGTAGGCGCAGTTCTGCCCGTAGGGGTAGTCGTCGTGGTACAGGCCGCCGGCCTGCTGCATCAGCAGGCTGTGGTTACGGCCGTGGGCGGACCATTCCACGTCGTACATCAGCGGTGTGTGGCACTCGGGCGTGCCCTCGTCGTCGTGGGTTGCTCGGGTGTAGTTGACCAGCTCGAACATCCAGCACTCGTCGACGGAGGGCTCGAAGTAGGTCTCGTTCTGCCCGTCCTCATCGACGTCGTAGTTGATGGCCCCGCCGGTACAGATCTGGGCCGTCGGCACGCAGTCCGTGCCCTGGCTGGAAGACGGTGAATAGCCGGAATCGCACGCACATACGGACACGTCGTCCCACACGATGAGCGTGCCGTGGCCGCTGCACTCCACCGCGGTGTCGTCATCGCCGGTGTCATCGTCCCCGGCGTCGTCGTCGTCGTCGCCCGTGTCATCGTCATCGGCGGCATCGTCGTCGCTGGCGTCGTCATCGTCGCCTGCAGCGTCGTCGTCGTCTCCGGCCGGGCCGAATTCATCGTCGTCCGTGGCGGGCGGGCAGCCCATCAACAAGAGGCCCAGCGTCGCAAGGGTGAACACGAGGTTGCGTGAGATGGTCATGGGGTTCCCTCCTCACGTCAGCGTAGTTTATTCGATATGTATCGTTTGTCTCAAATTCGTGAATTTATGGATTTGTCGCAGAAATGGTCGAATTCGTCACCATTGCGGGCCTGGAAAGACGATCGGTCAGTTGCGTTCGATGAGCGTGTCGATCCAGCGCGAGGGCAGCGAAGCGGGGATTTCTTCGCTGGAGCCGGAGAAGCTCTCGTCAAAGCTCGACGACCGATTGGACGGCACCATCGATTCGAGGATCATCACGACTTCCTGGGCGGATGACGGCCGGCTGCGGGGATCCTTCTCCAGCAGTCCGTGGACCAGATCCTCCACGTCCTGCGGGATCAGCTTGTTGAGCTTGCGGATACGCGGCGGATTCAGCTTGACGGTCTGGACGCAGGTCTCGCGGATGCTCGATGACCTGAACGGCCGGCCCCCGGTGATGGCGCGGTACATCACCACGCCCAGGCTGAACAGGTCTCCCACCGGGCCGAAGGGCTTGCCCCGCAAGACCTCGGGCGGCACGTACCCCGGGGTCCCGAAGACCCTGCTCTTGTCCTCTGCGAGAGCCGTCATCAGGTCGGCGACACCAAAATCGGTGACCTTGATGGTGCCGTCGTTGCCCAGCAAGATATTGCCCGGTTTGATGTCCCGATGGACCAGATCCCGGGAGTGAGCGGCCTCCAGCGCCCGGGCCGTGCCCAGTGAGACCGTCAGGATCTGCTCCAGGGCGGGCATTCTGTTCTGGAACAGGAATTTCTCCAGGCTCATCCCGTCCACGTATTCCATGGCGAAGAAGGCGGCCCCCGGCTCGTCGTGGACATCGTAGATGGCCACCACGTTGGGGTGGCTGAGCTGGGCGGCGGCCGAAGCCTCGCTGAGCAGGCGGTTGACCCGATCGCCCCGCTTGCCCCGGGTGAGCTTCTCGTCGATGCGGATGGTCTTGAGTGCCAGCATGCGCATCAGCTTGGGATCCCAGGCACAGAACACCAGGCCCATGGCGCCCTGGCCCAGCACGTGCTCCAGCTCGTAGCGGCCCAGGTTGATGCCCTTGATGGGTAGGTTGCGCTTGAGGTGATCGTCGATCATGCGCAGCGACATGCGGGACTGGACCCGGCCGGCGAGCATCTTTTGCAGGCGCAGTTCCAGTTCCTCGGCCTCGAAGGGCTTGACCAGGTAATCGTCTGCGCCCTCGCGCAGCCCGCGTATGCGGTCCTTGCTCGAATCCAAGGCCGTCAGGAACAGCACCGGGATCGACGCGGTGCGGGGATCGTTGCGCAGCTGATCCAGCAGGTCGAAGCCGCTGAGGCCGGGCATCATCACATCCAGCACGGCGGCATCCACGCGGGATTCAAGGGCCAGCTTGAGGGCCTCTTCGGGGTCGTTGGTGGAGACGACGTCGTACCCCTGGTGGGAGAGCAACCGGGTCACCAACGTGGTGATCAACAGGTCGTCATCCACCACCATCACGCGGGGCGCCATGGCCGCGCCGATGGTCAGCTCGTCGCTGCTGTCATGGATCGCGCCACTATCCGAAAACTCAGTATCGGTGTTCTCGTCCGGCCCGATATTCTTCAGTCGTCCTGACATCGAATCGGTTCCCCACGGTCTCGAGCCAGAACGAACGTCTTCATCGGTCCCATTCCGGCTCTCATGTCGAGTTTATGGCTCCTTGGGAAAGAACTCAATAAAAGGCGTGCCGATACGGGGCTTAACGGGCCTCGTTCGTTCAGGTGCCGTCGTCCTGTTGCGCCGTTTTATCGGGTTGAATGCGCCTGCTGAGCATGCGCTCCAGCAGCTCCGAAGGACGGTCCGGCCCGGGATTCAGCACGCCGTCCTCGAATGTGAACAGGTCCCGCAGCACCGGTACGCCATCCGCCAGCTCTCCCGTGACCTCCGCGACATGGGTCGCCACCCGTTTGCCGAGCTGGGGGTCGTGCTGGAGGAACACCACCAGCCGGAATGCGCGGGCCACTACCCGTAGCGCCACGGTCGCGCGGAGGTTTTCCGCCGACTGCATGCACAGATCCCGATACCGCTCGATGGCGTCGAAGGCGCTGTTGGCGTGCACGCTGCCCAGGATGGCATGGCCCGTATTGCCCGCCTGGGCAAAATCCCATGCTTCCTCGCCCCGTGCCTCTCCCAGGACGATCCACTCGGCCCGTTTGCGGAGCGCTTGCTGCACCAGGTACCGCTGGGTGATGCCACCCATTCCCTCCGGCGATGGGAGGCGGGTGATGACGTAGCTGACGTTGATGCCCGGGAAATCCAGCTCGCGTACGTCTTCGATGCACACGACGGGGGCCTGCAGGTCCATCTCGCCCCCCAGGGCGTTGATCAGGGTCGTCTTGCCCGCCGCCGTGGCGCCGGCGACCAGGATGGACACGCCGGACCGGATGGCGTTGCGCAACAGCGTCGCCGCCTCTTCACAGAGCGTCCCCAGCTCCACGAGGCGACCCAGGCGGTCGTCCCCGGGCACGAAGAGCTGCCGGTGCCGCCGGATGACGATTTGCGGCGACGGATCGGCGCAGGGATGGATGCTGATGTGCAGGCGTGAACCGTCCCGGAGCCGCGCGTCCGCAAAGGGGTGCAGGAAATCGACCCGCTTGCCGTCCTGTGCGAGGGCCCGCCGCGCCAGGGCCATCAGGCGTTCCTCGCTACCGAAATCCAGCCCCACCGTCTTGCGGGTGCCGTCCGAGGTGACCACCATCACGTTGTGGGGGCCGAGGATGTAGACGTCCTCGACGGCTTCGTGAGCCAGCAGGGCGTCCAGCGGCCCCAGGCCGAGGAGTTCCCTGAGGATCTTGTCGATGAGCTTGTCCTTGGCCCCCTTCAGGGCCGGCTTGTCTGCGCTCTGGGCCAACCGGTTGTAGCGCTCGATCTCCTCGGTGGCGACGGGCCGCAGCATCTTGGCCGTCTCCGCCCCGGGGTTGTCCAGCTCGTCGCGGGGCAAGATGCCAGCCAGTCGCTCGCGTACGGCTTCGACCACGTGCCCGAACGCGATCTTCTGGGCGCGGTCACGGGCGCTCATGACGGCTCCGATGCCGGTTTGAGGATCAGCACGGCTAGCGGCGGGAGGGTCAGGGTCAAGGTCGCCGGCTGGTCGCCGGAGGGCTCGGCGGTGGCGGTGACCTGCCCGGCGTTGCCCACGCCGCTTCCCTGGTAGGCTCCGGCGTCGCTATTGAGCAGTTCGCGGTAGGGTCCCGCGGTGGGAACGCCCAGGCGGTATTCCTCGCGCGCCACGGGGGTGAAGTTGCAGGCGATGACCAGGTGGTCTCCGGGGTCGGCGCCGCGCCGGCAATACGCCAGCACGCTGTTGTCCGGGTCATTGACTTGCAGCCACTGGAAGCCCTCCCAGCTGGTGTCCCGCTCGTACAGCGCGCCCTCGCAGCGGTACACCGCGTTGAGGTCCTGTACCCATTGCTTGAGCGCACCGTGGTTGGGGAACTCGAGCAGGTTCCAGTCCAGGCTCTGGTGGTCATTCCACTCGTTGTACTGGCCGAACTCCTGGCCCATGAACAGCAGCTGCTTACCCGGCATGGTCCACTGGAAGCCGTAATACAGGCGCAAGTTGGCGAAGGCCTGCCACTCGTCGCCGGGCATCTTGCCGATCATCGAGCCCTTCATGTGCACCACCTCGTCATGGGAGATGGGCAGCACGAAGTTCTCGGTGAAGGCGTACAGCATGCCGAAGCTCAGCTGATCGTAGTGATGGTTTCGGTGGATGGGATCGCGGGCGATGTACTCCAGAGTGTCGTGCATCCAGCCCATGTTCCACTTGAAGGTGAATCCCAGGCCGCCGTCGTAGAGGGGCTTGGAGACGGCGGGGAACGAGGTGGACTCCTCGGCGAAGATCATCGTGCCAGGCTGGTGCTCGTGGCACAGCTCGTTGAGCCGCTTGAGGAAGGCGATGGCCTCCAGGTTCTCGCGGCCACCGAACTCGTTGGGCACCCACTGGCCCTCCTCGCGGGAGTAGTCCAGGTAGAGCATGGACGCCACGGCGTCCACGCGCAGCCCGTCCAGGTGGTACTCCTGCAGCCAGAACAGGGCCGAGCTGAGCAGGAAGTTGCACACCTCGGTGCGGCCGTAGTTGAAGATGTAGGTGCCCCAGTCCTGGTGTTCCCCCAGGCGTGGATCTTCGTGCTCGTAGAGGGCCGAACCATCGAAGCGGGCGAGCCCATGCTCGTCCTTGGGGAAGTGGGCCGGTACCCAGTCGAGGATCACACCGATACCCCGGCGGTGCAGCTCATCGACGAAGAACATGAAATCATCGGGAGTGCCGAACCGGCTCGTCGGCGCAAAGTACCCGATGCACTGGTACCCCCACGAGCCATCGTGGGGGTGCTCGGTGATGGGTAAAAGTTCCACGTGGGTGTAGCCCATCTCCTCCACGTAGCTGCCCAGCTTGTCCGCCAGCTCCCTGTAGGTGAGCCAGCGGTTGTCCTCCTCGGGGACCCGCATCCACGAGCCCAGGTGGACCTCGTAGATGGACAGGGGGGAGGCCAGCGGATCGAGGCTGGCCCGTTGCTCGCACCAGGCGTCGTCGGACCACTCGTGCCCCGTCAGTTCCCACACCACCGAGGCCGTGCGGGGGCGCAGCTCGGAGAAGTAGGCGTGGGGATCGGCCTTGGTGACGACCTGGCCGTGGATCCCCTTGACCTCGTACTTGTACAGGGTGCCCGGGCCCAGCCCCGGAACGAACACCTCCCAGATCCCAGAGCCGCCCAGGGTCCGCATGGTGTGGCGCCGGCCGTCCCAGCTGTTGAACTCCCCCACCACGCTGACGCGGTGGGCGTTGGGAGCCCAGACGGCGAAGTGGGTGCCCGTGATGCCCTCGACGGTGCGAACGTGGGCCCCGAGCTTCTCGTGGCTGCGGAAGTGGTTGCCTTCCCCCAGCAGCTGCAGGTCGAAGTCGCTGAGGACCGGCAGGAACGAGTAGGAATCGGGGGTCACGTGGGCGGTACCGTCGGCCCGATGGATGGCCAGGTCGTAGGGGAATACCTGCTCGACGCCGGGAAATACCGCCTCGAAGAAATCGCCCCCGAAGAGCCGCTTCATCGGCTGATCCGCTCGGGTATCGCGGTGTACGACAGAGACACCGGTGGCGGCGGGCTGGAAGGCGCGCACGGCCATGGCCGGTTCGCCGTCCACCGTCACCGGGTGCATGCCCAGAACCGAGAACGGGTCGTGATGAGTCGCGTTACAGATCTGCTCGATGGATGGGGCGTCGATGGTCGGTTTCATGGGCCGTTCCTTGGCGACGTGCCGGGAGTCAGCTGCCTTCGGGCCAGGGATACATGGAGAACAGGTCGGCGTCTTCGCCGGAGTCGGAGGCCGTCAGCATCAGGTGCCGGCCCAGGCCCTCTCCGGACTGTTTGTAGCAATGCTGGCCCAGGCCGTCGCATTCGAAGCGCTTGTCCTCGGGATCGTATTTGAGCTTGCCCCCACATACGGGGCAGGGGGGGAGTTCTTCCTTGCGGAACATGGTGGTCTCCTTTCGTCCGGCAATTCCCGGGGAGGGACAGGGTATCAGCTATCCACCCGCCGCACGGAGGACCAGATAGATCACGTCGCCCGGTTCCCCGACGGCGCGGCCCATCTCGGTGGTGTCGATGGCCTCCACGTCGTCGGCCACGGCCTCCAGGGTCTTCATGAAACGGGGATTGGCCGCCGGGCTCCACACGGCCATCACACCGCCGGGCCGCAAGGCGTCGAGGCAGCGCCGGACACCGGCCGTCTCGTACAGATCGGCGTTGCCGTCCGCCGCCAGCCAGCCGGGACCGTTGTCCACGTCCAGCAGGAGCAGGTCATAGGCGCCGGGGTGGTCCTTCATCACGTCCGCCAGGTCGGCGACCAGCACCCGGGCGCGGGGATCCTCGACGGCGTGATCGTTGACCTCGGCGAAGTAGCGCCGGTTCCACCCCTCCACCTTGGCTCCGATCTCGGCGACGGTGACCTGAGCGACCGTGGGGAGATCCAGGGCAGCGCGGAGCGTGTGGCCAGCTCCCAGCCCCCCCACCAGCACATGCAGATCCTCGGGAGAACGCCTCAGCCGCTGGTGGGCCAGGTGGGCCATCGCACGCTCGCTGTGGGCGCCGTGGGACGCCATCAGGAAGTTGCCATCGATGGCGACTTCGTAGCCCACTTCACCCGTCTCCGCTTCGTAGCGGCGCAAGGTGAGCACGCCCAGCGGCGTCTCTTCGCGGTCCACGTCCTCGTAGCGCAATTGCATCGGCGCGCAGACTAGGCAGACAGGGGGGCGGAATTCAATGGGAAATAGAACGGACCTCCAGGAACTCGGCCCGGGTTGCAGGCCTGCCGAGTTCCCGGAGTGTCGAGCCCCGGACTAAATGTAGACGTCTACCTTTTGTCCGAGATCCGGGTCCGCTGCAGAAGGGGGCGTGGGCTTGGCGGCAGCTTTGGCGGCGGCGGCCGGGGAACTTGCAGATTCCTCGGTGATCGGCGGCGCTTCGATGCCTTCCCCCTCGGTGGCCGTGGGGCCCTCCCGAAGGTTGTTTGCCTGAGCCTCTTGCTGGATCCGGGCGCTGGGCCCGGCGGCTGCAATGACAGTCATGTGTCTTTCTCCGGTGGTTTGTTTCGCTATACGTGTGTATCGGCCACCTACATGAGAACTTGAGTTTTTTTTTTAGAGGGGGCGATCCTGCCGAGGGAGCAGGGGGCTGGACGAGGTGGCGCAAATGACGGAGCAGGCAGTTTCCCTGACAGTCGGCCAAGGACTCGAGCTGGAGGCTCGGTATACGCCGGGCGGAGGGAACGACGGCGGTGTGATCTGCCATCCGCACACCTTGTTCGGCGGCACGATGGACAACAACGTGGTGCTGGCGTGCCGCGACGCACTGGTCGCCCGGGGATTGGCCGCGCTGCGGTTCAACTTCCGCGGGGCCGGCAACAGCGGCGGCAGCCACGACGACGGGAATGGCGAGATGGAGGACGTTCGGGCCGCCCTATCCGACCTGCGCTCCCGCATCGGCGACGGGGCCAGAGTTCACCTGGTGGCCTATTCGTTCGGCGCCTGGGTAGCCACCAGGGCCCTGCAGACCGAACCCCCGCCCGCCTCCTTGATTCTGATCTCCCCGCCTTTGGATTTCCTGTCCTTCGACGGGTTGGTGCTGCCCGACTGCCCGGCCCTGGTTCTGACGGGCGCTGAGGATGAATTCTGCTCCCTGGATGCACTGGACGCCTGGCTCCCGGGGGCCGGCAGTTTCCAGTCGCACAAGAGGATTCTGCAGGGGGCCGACCACTTCTACACGGGATTCGAGCGCCGCCTGCAAGAAGAAGTCGAGGATTTCCTGCCCCGTGGCTAGTCGCTCCCAGCCACAGTAGATGTGCGCCTCGCACCGTGTCATCCTGCCAGCGTACGAGGGAGTTGCCATGAGTCCGGGTAAGGTGATCCTGGTTCGCCCGCATCCGGGAGCCATCGCCAACGTGGTGGGCATCCGCCTCCCGCTGGCCTTGCTGCGCCTGGGCTCGGTCCTCGAGCCGGACTACCGCGTCGTGATCATCGACATGGGCAAGGACGCCGACTGGCGGGTCACGCTGCGCCACGAGCTCACCTCTGGCCGGCCGCTGGTGATGGGGGTCGGGACCATGACCGGTCCCCAGCTGCTGGGGGCGCTGGAGGCCAGCGAGCTGTGCCGGCAGATCGCCCCGCAGGTGAAGGTCGTATGGGGCGGCGTGCATCCCTCCCTGTTCCCCGAGGCGGTGGCCGTCGATCCGAGGGTGGACGCGGCGGTGGTGGGGGAGGGGGAGATCACGCTGCGTGAACTGGTCGAGGCCATCGACGGAGGGGGCTCCTGGGAGGGGATCCCGGGCCTGGCTTACGCCGAAGACGGGCGGGCGCATTTGACCGGGCCCCGGCCCTTCATGGACCTGGACACCCTCCCGCCCCTCCCTCTGCATCTGGTGAATCCGGAGCCGTACATGTTCAGCGACTTCGGCGCCTCCCGGCTGCTGGAGTCGGAGACCTCGCGGGGCTGCCCCTTCGCCTGCGAGTACTGCTACAACAAGGTCTACAACCAGCGCCGCTGGCGGGCCATGTCCCCCGGCCGCGTACTGGATGAGGTGCAGCGGCTGCACCGGGACTACGGCGTGGGTGGGCTGGGGTTCGTCGACGACGAGTTCTTCATCGATCCCAAGCGGGCCCACGCCTTTGCCGAGGGCATGATCCGCCTCGATCTGGACTTCAAGCTGCTGTTCCAGGGGTTGCGGGTGGACACCCTGTCGCGCATGAGCGACGACACCCTGGAGTTGCTGGACCGCTGCGGAACGATGTCGGTGCAGCTGGGCATCGAGAGCGGCAGCCAGCGGATCCTGGATTCCATCGGCAAGGACATGGACATCGGGCTGGCGCTGGAGCAGAACCGGCGGCTGGCACGCTGCCGGGAGATCCGGCCGTATTACAACTTCATGGCCGGTTTCCCCGATGAGACGCCCGACGACATCCTGGCGTCTGTCCGGCTGGGCTGGCAGCTGCTGCAGGACAACCCTCGGGCCCGGCTGAGCCCCTACCACATCCTGATGACCTACCCGGGCTCGGCCCTGTTCGAACGGGCCGTGAGGGAAGGGTTCACGCCGCCGCAGACGGCAGCCGGCTGGGCCCGCTTTGATTTCCATTCAGCCCGGTCCCCGTGGGTGTCGGACGACGTCTACGACCTGGCCCGGCGCATCACCGTGGCGTCGTTCTTCGTCGACGACAAGGTGATGCAGCGCACCAACTCCCGGGCCGCCCAGCTCTTCACACGCCTGTACCGGCCGCTGGCCCGCTGGCGGTTCTCGCGCCAGCAGTTCCGCAGGATGCCCGAGCGTCATCTGTTCCATCTGCTGGAGCGATCCACCAACCCCAAGAAACGCGGCCACTGACACCATGCTCGGGCACCGACACTGGCTCCGTGGGATACGGGACGTGTCCTCGCGGTGCCTCGAGCGGCCGGGCGCCTACCGTGCCCTCCAGCGGGCTGCGGGGTCCGATGCCGTGTGGACCGCCTTCGTGGAGGAGTACCTGCGGCCGCGGCGGGGGTTGCGGGTGCTGGACGTGGGCTGTGGCCCGGCCGACGTGCTGGCCTACCTGCCCGACGTGGACTACCTGGGGCTCGATCCACACGAACCGTATATCGCCAGCGCCCGCGCACGCCATGGGGGTCGGGGGCGATTCCGCTGCTGTTCCATCGGCGACCTGGAGGGCGAGGGGGCCTTCGACGTCGTGCTGTTGCTGGGAGTGTTCCATCACGTGGACGACCGTCTCGCCGATGAGATCGCCGCCAGCGCGGCGCGCCTGCTGGTTCATGGGGGCCGGTTGCTGGCCTTCGACGCTTGTATCGCGCCCGGCCAGTCCGCGGTGACTCGGTTCCTGTTCTGGTCCGACCGTGGGCGGCACATCCGCGACGAGGCCGGCTACCGCCGCCTGGTGCAACCACACTTCGAATCCATCCGGGCCACACCACGCCACGATCTGTTGCGGCTGCCTTACACCCACCTGATTTTGGAAGCGTCGGGGGCGTGAACGACGGCACGAAATGTTTGACATGGAGCCACGGGTAGTTTATTGGTTGGTTAACCAACAAAGTTTGGAGGCACCGTGGGACGACCATCGAACAAGGCACAGCGCAGGGGGCAGATCGTCGCGGGCATGATGCAGGTGATGGCGGAGCGGGGGTACGAGCGGGCGTCCATGCCGGAGGTGGCGAAGGCTGCGGGGCTCACCCAGGGGCTGATCCACTATCACTTCAAAAACAAGCAGGAGATCCTGCTGTCCGCGCTCGAGGAGCTCACCCGGCGGCAGCTGGACCGGCTGGACGGGCAGCTGGGGCTCGGTGATGCGGATCCCTGGACACAGCTCACGCGTTTCATCGAGCTGCATCTGGCCCTGGGTACCGAGGCGGATCCGGAGGCTGCGGCGTGCTGGATGGTCATCAGCGGCGAGGCCCTCCGGCAGGCGGCGGTGCGCGTTGCCTTCCAGGCCTCCGTCGGTGAGCTCATCGGGCGTCTGCTCCCCATCATCGAGGCGGGGAACGCGCAGGGGGCCTTTCGCTGCGAGGATCCCGGAGCCGCCGCCGGCGCGATCTTGGCGACGATCCAGGGGTACTTCGTGCTGGCCGCGACGGCCCGCGAGCAGATCCCGAAGGGGTCGGCGGCGCGGAGCACGCGGCAGATGGCCGCCGCGCTGGTGAACGGCACGGAGCCCACCGGAGAGGAGGGAGGATCTCCATGCGAATAGCTGTCTACGCCGGGACGTTCGATCCCATCACCGCCGGGCATCTGTCGGTCATCGAGCATGCAGCGAAGATCTTCGACCGGGTCGTGGTGCTCATCGCCGTGAACCCGGACAAGCGGACCCTGTTCTCGGTGCGCGAGCGCGTCGCGATGGCCCGAGCCTCGTGGGCCGCATCCGGGGGGGACGTGACCTTCGACTCCACCGAAGGGATGGTGGTGGAGTACGCCAGGGTAGTGGGCGCAACCGTTCTCGTGCGGGGTATCCGCGGCGCGACGGACGCCGACTACGAGACGGAGATGGCCCAGTTCAATCGGTCGCTGGCTCCGGAGATCGAGACCGTGTTCTTACCTGCCCACGCCGAGCTGGCCCAGATCAGCTCCAGCGGTCTCAAGGAGATAGCCAGCCGCGGCGGGGACGGTTCGGGCTACTGCTCGAAGGTTGTGTGGGCGAGCCTATTGGAGCGGTTTCGGTGCCCGGAGCGCGAGGACCGCGTGGAGGATGGCCATGGCGTTTGAAATGCTCGTGCTCGGTGCCGGGGACGCGTTCTCGGTGCGTCACCCGCCCACCTCGTTTTTGCTGGTCCACGACGGGCACCGGCTGGCCATCGATTGCCCGGATCGGTACCGGGCCGTGCTCGGGGACGCCTGCAGGCTGGCGGAGCGGGACCATGGGTTCGAGGAGATCGACGATTTCTTGATCACCCACGTCCACGGCGACCACATGAACGGCCTGGAGGGGGCTGCCTTTTACCGGAAGTTCGTCGAAGGACGCCGGCTCCGGCTACATACCTCGGCGGAGGTCCGCGCGGTGATCTGGGACCAGCGGCTGCGGGGCAGTATGGGCCAGCTGTTCGAGGGTTACGCGCTGCGCGCGATGGCTTTCGAGGACTACTTCGACTACCGAGAATTGCGTGGAGGGGAGCCCAACCACATCGGCCCGTTCCGCGTCTGGACGCGGCCCACGATCCATCACGTGCCGACGACGGCGCTGGTCATCGAGGCGGGGGGGCGAACCCTGGGATACTCGTGCGATGGGCGGCTCGACGACGAGCAGCTGGCGTTCCTGTCCCGAGCCGACATCATTGTCCACGAGACCAATCTGGGCCCGTCGCACACGCCCTTGGGGGCTTTGACCGCACTCCCGGCGGCCCTCCGGGCGAAGATGCGGTTGGTCCATTACCCGGATCACCTGGATCTGAGGGATTCGGAAATTCCGGCGTTGACGGAGGGGGACCGGCTGGTGGTTTAATGCCTCGATTCTTCCACGGTCACGGTCACGGTCACGGTCACGGAACACGGTTCACGATCTTTCGGTCACGGCCCACGGCCCACGATCTTCAGAGTCACGGTCTTCCCATAGGACGATGGATGATGGACAGGGGTAATTGTGAGCGTGATCGTTCCTCGTCGCGAGGCTCCGGCCTCGTGACGTTCCCTCCCGGGGCTCCAGCCCCATCTCTGTCTTCTCCAGGGGAGAACGAGATCGTGGTGGTGAACCGTGTTCCGTGACCGGAAGATCGTGGACCGTGGACCGTGGACCGTGTTCCGTGACCGTGACTGTGACCGTGACCGTGTCGATTGGAACTACTCCCCCAGCGTCTCCTCCAACCATAGCTCCGGATCCACCGCCACACCCCCCACGACCATGCCCCAGTGCAGGTGGGAGCCGGTGGACTGGCCGGTGCTGCCCATGGTGGCGATGCGTTCGCCCTGCTCCACCCGCTGGCCCACCTCGACCTCGATGGTCTGGAGGTGGTTGTAGCTGGTGGAGACGCCGTGGCCGTGGGCCAGGATGACGGCGTTGCCGTAGATGGCCAGCTCCTCGGCCAGGGTGACGATGCCATCGGCGGCAGCGTGGATGGGGGTACCCAGGGGGGCGGCGATGTCCAGGCCCTTGTGGTGGCGTTTGACGCCGGTGCTGTACTCGCGGAACTTGCCAAACGGCGACGTGAAGCGGCCGGCGGACGGGACCTGCAGCGGCCCCTGCCACAGCTGCTCGGGCACGCGGCGGTCGTAGGCGGCGCCACGTTTGTCGTTCGCTCCTTGGCCCTTGCTCCTATCCTTCTGTGCCCTCTCCTGGGCTGGGCTCAGGGTGATGTAGCCGCCCTTGGGCCAGTCCACCGCCCGGATCTCCAGCTCCGCGGCGCGCGTGATGCCGTTGCCCGCGCGGTCGGCGGTCAGGATGGTCAGCTCGGCCGGGCCGGGGTCCTCGTCCACCCCCACGCCGACCAGGGCGCGGTAACGGCCTTCCCCCGCCGCGTAGAACGCGACCTGGCGGTCCCCGATCGTCACCGCGGATGGCCCCAACTCCTCGTTGGACTGGATGCGGATGGCCAGCGCCCCGCCCTGGGCGGTCGGCGACGGGCCGGACACCAGGGACACTTCCGGCGGGGTGTTGTCCATCGTCAGCTCGAGGGTGGCGGTGGCGGTGTTGCGCAGCAGGGCCCGATCGCGGGCGATGACCGCGATGGTATGCGGCCCGTCGTCCAGCGTCGTGCTGTCGAGGGTGAACGAGTAGATACCCTGCTGGGACGGATTGGCCCCGATGTCTTGATGGGGGCCCCCGTCGACCTGGTAGGCCAACCGGCTCAGCCCGGGCCGGGCGTCGAAAGCGGCGACGTCGAAGACCAGCTGGCCGTGGACCGGCCGGCCCGGATCCGAGTACTGCCACTGGAGTACGGGTGGATCCCGATCCAGGCGGCCGGCCAGGGAGAGCCCCTCGAGGATCAGGGCCACCGCGAGCAGGCCGAACAGCAGGGCCCGGATGCGGGCACGCGATGCTTTCCCGGCGGGCGGGTTCATGAAGCCCGCCGGCGGGCCCACAAAGCGATCAGCAGGGCCCCGAAGAGGGAGGCCGCTGGGGCGATGGGGCCCCGGGTGTGGGAACACTTGCAACCGTCGTCTGCCGGCGGAGGTTCCAGGTGGTCCAGCCAGTCGTCGTCGTCCCCGTTGCCGGTGTCGTCATCGCTGGCGTCGTCGTCGTCGCTGGCGTCGTCGTCGTCCCCCGGCGTCGGGCAGGTGAAGCGGGCGGCGTCGTAGGGCAGCCGCTTGCCGTCCGACTCCGGCTCACCGGTGTTGTCGCCCAGGTGGAGCGCCTGGCCGTCCGAGCCGTCGAAGGTGAAGCTGCCCAGCGCCTGCCAGCCCTTTTGCGCCGCCTGATCGATGGGGATCTCGGTCAGGCCGCCGGCGTGCTCGATCTGGTACACCGCGCCTTCGGCGTTGGCTTCGGTGTCCGGGATGTGGACCTCGACGAGATATTCGCCGGGGGCCGACACGGTGAACAACCACTCGCCGTAAGTCTCCTCGGAGGCCGCGTCCGTGGCGATGGTGTAGTAGTGGTGGCCGTCGTGCCCCTCGGCCACGTCCCACCAGTATTCGGTGGCCTGGACGAAGCACTGGCTGTCTTCCTCGCTGACGATGGCCGTACCGCCATCCAGATCCACGTCACAGGCGCTCGCCTCTACGCTGCACAGCGCGAGCATCAGCGCGATCAGGGTCCCGATGGGTCTGGTCATCTCACATCCTTCGGTTCAAGGTGCGCCCATTGTTTCCCGAACGGGGTATTCGAGCAAGACGGCACTCCATGCTATGTTTCCGGCTCTGGCGATGGGATGGTAGACATGAAACGAACGGCTTTGAGCGTTGTTGGAGTGACGGGTTGGCTGGCGCTGACGGTGGCCTGCCCGTTGAATTCGATGGCCCAGGAAGAGGGCGAGGACTCGAGCGAGAGCACGGAAGAGGCTCCCGAGGAGACCCAAGCCCCCGAGGAAACCAAGGCACCTGAGGAGGTGGAGGCCCCTGCGGAGACGGAAGCTCCAGCGGAGGCGGAGGCCCCTGCGGAGACGGAAGCTCCAGCGGAGGCGGAGGCCCCTGCGGAGACG
>CAZDDH010000088.1:25229-31246 GCA_964504165.1 uncultured Rickettsiales bacterium
GAAGCGCCGGCGGAGACAGAAGCGCCTGCGGAGACCGAGGCCCCCGCGGAGACGGAAGCGTCGGCGGCGGCGGAGGCCCCAGCCGAGACCGAGGCCACCGCGGAGACGGAGGCCCCAGCCGAGACCGAGGCCCCCGCGGAGACGGAAGCCGCCCCCGAGACCACCGCCGAGCCCGAGGTCCCGGCCGAGCCCGAACCGCCGGCCGAACCCGAGGAACCCATGGTGGAGATCGAGCTGGAGGGCGTCTCGCTGGTCGTCAAGAAGTTCAAGCGGGCCTCCAAGCGCGGCAAGCGGGACATCAAGGGCAACGTCACCAAGGGCACACAGACCTTCGTGATCGACATCAAGAACACCACGGACAAGCCCATCTTCAGCTGGCGAGGCGAGCTGGCCTTCTCCGGGTACGGCGGGATCACCATCTACAGGCTCCCCTGGGAACACACCGAGATGCTGGAGGCCGGCGCCATCTTGCAGCTCGAGCACGTCTTCAAGGAGACGAAGAATCCCAGCAGCCCTTACCAGTCGATGCTGCCGCTGGGCAGCGACGAGATCGGCGTCAAGCTGGTGAACGTTGGGCCCCTCTTCGAGGAGATCAAGCTCCCGGCCCATCCCCCGTTCAAAGAGGTCATCACCGGGCCGCTGCTGGACCAGGCCGTGGGCCAGAACCAGTCGCTGATCCAGTGTTTCGTGGTGGCGATGAACGACGGCATGAAGATGGACGCCTCCATGGAGGTCGGCTTCACGGTGCACCCGGACGGGCACGTGGACGACGGCAAGGTGGTCAACGAGGGGTACGGCGGAACACCGCTGGAGGCCTGTGTCGTCGAGCAGTTGGAGCTGATGTACTTCGATCCCTTCGAGGGCCCGGACCCGCACATCCTCAAGTACCCGTTCCGGACCCGCTGAGCCGGGCCACCCCACCCGCCGATGGCTTTCTACGCCGACCTTCACGTCCATTCACGATACTCCCGGGCCACCGCCAAGAGCTGCGATCTGGAGCACCTCGCCTTCTGGGGCCGCAAGAAGGGGATCGCCGTGCTGGGTACCGGCGATTTTACCCATCCAGGGTGGCGCCAGGAGCTCGGTGAGCAGCTGGTCCCGGCCGAAGCCGGGCTGTTCCGGCTGCGGCCCGAACTGGAGGCCAAGGTCATCGGCGATCTGCCCGGCGCCTGCCAGGGCCCGGTACGCTTCATGCTCTCCGTGGAGATCTCGACCATCTACAAGAAGGGGGATCGCACCCGCAAGGTGCACCATGTGGTCTATGCGCCGGATCTGGAGTCCGCCGACCGCTTCACCGAGAAGCTGTCCCACGTGGGCAACCTCAAATCGGACGGCCGCCCCATCTTGGGGCTCGATTCCCGGGACCTGCTGGAGATGGTGCTGGAGTCCGGCGAGGGCAACTATCTGGTGCCGGCCCACATCTGGACCCCGTGGTTCTCGGCCATGGGATCCAAATCCGGTTTCGACAGCATCGACGAGTGTTACGCCGATCTGGCGCCCCACATCTTCGCCGTGGAAACGGGGCTTTCCTCCGACCCTGAGATGAATTGGCGGGTCGCGTCCCTGGACCGCTTCCGGCTGGTGTCCAACTCCGACGCCCACTCCCCGCCGGCACTGGGCCGGGAGGCCAACATCTTCGACTCGGCGCAGGACTATTTCGGCATACGCACCGCTCTGGAGACGGGGGTGGGCTACGTGGGCACGGTGGAGTTCTACCCCGAGGAGGGCAAGTACCACCTGGACGGCCACCGCAAGTGCGGTGTCTGCCTGACCCCGGCGGAGACGGCGGCCCACGGCGGCAAGTGCCCCGTGTGCGGCAAGCCGGTGACCGTGGGGGTGATGAACCGGGTGCAGGAGCTCGCGGATCGGGACGAGGGGGCGCCGCCGCCGGCCACGGGGGGAGCGGTGAGCAGCCTGGTGCCGCTGCCGGAGATGTTGTCCGAGCTGTACGGGGTGGGGCCCAAGAGCAAGAAGGTCACACGGATCTACGAAGGCCTGGTGTCCCGCCTGGGGCCGGAGCTGGAGATCCTGTCCAGCCTGCCGCTGGAGGACGTGCGCCGCGGGGGGTCGTCGTTGCTGGCCGAGGCGGTGGAACGTCTGCGCCGGGGCCAGGTGATCCGCCAGGGCGGTTTCGACGGCGAGTTTGGCGTCATCCGCATGTTCGGCGAGCAGGAGCTGGCCAGCCTGACGGGGGGTGGGCTGTTCCCCATGCCCGGCCCGGCGGAGGTCAAGGCGTCGCCGTCGGTCCCGCCACCGACACCGGAGCCCGAACCCGCGTCACCCCCCAGACCGCCGGTGGCGGAAGCACCCCCGGAGACCTCGGTGTCCGAGGTTCCGGACGGACCGTTGGAGGCCCTCGACGAGCACCAGCGGGCCGCGGCCCAGATCGTCGAGGGACCGCTGCTCATCGTGGCCGGCCCCGGATCGGGCAAGACCCGGACCCTGACCCATCGCATCGCCCACCTGGTACGGGATCGGGCCGTGGACCCGGCCAGCTGCCTGACCATCACCTTCACCCGCCGCGCCGCCCAGGAGCTGAGCGAGCGGCTGGAGGTTCTACTCCCGGGCGACGGACCTCGGGTGCCCGTGTTCACCTTCCACGGCCTGGTCCTTCACATTCTGCAGGAGAGTCCGGCATCCGCTGGACTGGAGCCGGGGTTCCGCATCGCCGGCGAGGGGGAACGGCTCCAGCTGTTGCAGGAAACCCTGGGGCTGACCGCCGCCCGGGCCCGGCACCTGCTGGGCACGCTGTGCGGTGACGAGATGGCCGCCTACAAGGGGGCGCTGAGGGAGCGCAACTGGCTGGATTTCGACGATCTGGTGGGGCTGGCGGTGGTGGCGCTGGAGGGGGACGGGAAGTTGCGGGACACCCTGCGGCAACGCTATCGCCACCTCTCGGTCGACGAGTATCAGGACGTGGACGCCCGGCAGGTACGGCTGCTCGAGCTGCTCGCTTCGGCAGGGGAGTCGTCCGGGGGCAGCCTGTGTGCCATCGGCGATCCGGACCAGGCGATCTACGGTTTCCGGGGCGCCGACGTTCGGCTCTTCGGGCGTTTTGGCGAGGATTTCCCGGGCACACGGATCCGGCGGCTGGCCCGCAACTACCGCAGCGGAGGCGGCATCGTCGAGGGCTCGGCGCAGGTCGTCGCCGCCCTGGACGGCACCGAGCGGGCCGTCGAGGCCATGCTGCCCGCCGCCGACCGCATCGTGATCCACCAGGCTCCCAGCGGGCCGTCCGAGGCGGAGTTCGTGGTGAAGACCATCGAACGGATGATCGGTGGGCACAGCTTCTTCTCGGTGGATAGCGGCCGCGCCGGTGAACACCGGCAGGCGGACCTGTCGTTTTCCGACTTCGCCGTGCTGGTGCGAACGGACGCCCTGGCCGACGCCGCCGACGAGGCACTGACCCGATCGGGCATGCCGTTCCAGCGTCGATCTCACGCGCCCATGGCTGGGTTACCGGGCGTTCGTTCGATCCTGGATCGGCTGGCCGGCGAATCGGACGGAGGCACGCTGGTACAGCGCATCGAAGCAGCGGCAACGGCGCTGGCGGACCAACCTCCCGAAGAAATCACGGCCGCTCAGGTCCGGGCAGCGGCCGGGCAGCTGGTGCCGCTGGCGGCCCGCTGTAGAGGCGAGATCGAGCAGCTGGAGGCCGAGGTGACGCTGGCCACCCAGGTGGATACCTGGGATTCGCGGGCGGACCGGGTGTCGCTGTTGACCCTGCACTCTTCCAAGGGGCTGGAGTTCCGGGTGGTGTTCATCCTGGGGTGCGAGGAAGGGATCCTACCCCTCGCCTTTGGGGACGGGGATCCGGAGGATGTGGACGAGGAGCGACGCCTGCTCTACGTGGGCATGACTCGCGCCGAGGAACTGCTGCTGTTGTGCCACGCCCGAAAGCGGCCGTGGCGAGGGCGGACACGGGACGCGGTGCCGTCGAGATTCCTCGGGGACATCGCCGAAGCGCTGCTGGAACGGCGATCGGCCGGCCCCCGGCCCCGGGGCGGCGCCCGGGACTCGGGGCAGCTCGATCTGTTCTGAGGAGCCCGGCGCAGGCTGCGGCAGCGTGCCGTCGTTGGTGGACACCGGGTCCCGCGCTACAGTACGGCCTCAGGATGGAGGAGCCGATGCGTTTTGGGATGATGGCGATGTTGGCGGCGACGATGATGACGACGGTGGCCTGCTTCACCGAGGCTTCGTTCACCGAGCAATATGACCAGGCGTTCTGCGACCTCAATTTTGAATGCCTCGACGCCGTGATCCTGGAGTTCTACGGGTGGGAGACGACCCAGGACTGTATCGATGCGCGGGAGGAGGATGCAGAGGCGGAGCCGGGCGGCATGGAAGTGTGCTCTTTTGATTCCGAGGTAGCCCAGGCTTGCCTCGACGAACTGGCCGCGGTCAGCTGCGAGGATTACCGGGAGAATATTGGTTTCGATAGCTGCTCGGATACGTGTCAGTAGGTGCCAACGGGCTGGGGGAAGCCAAGTGACCGATGATGTGTCTATCCCCTTTGTGAGAGGTAGGACGTCATGAAACCGGTCGTTGTAGCATTGGGATTCACGTTGTTTTTCTGCGCTTGCTCGGATCGGTCCGTGCGCTCTTCGGCCCAGGTCACCGCGAGTGAGATCAAGCTCACGGCATCGGATGCGTCGGCTGGCGCGCGCTTTGGTCAGTCTGTATCCATGGATGGAGATCGAGCAGTGGTCGGGGCCTCCGCCGATGGCGCCCAGGGCCAGTACTCCGGGGCGGTATATGTCTTCGAGAGGCAACCGGACCAGTCCTGGAAAGAGGCCGCCAAGCTGGTCCCCGAGGCCAAGAACGAGAGCGGGTTCTTTGGCTCGTCGGTTGCTCTCGACGGGGACCGGATCGTCGTGGGAGAGCCCCATCGCTCCGATGGGCATCACCATGGGGGCATGGCTCATGTGTTCGACAGACAGCCGGATGGCAGCTGGGCGCACACCAAGCTCCCAACCGGGGAGGCGAGTTCAAAGCTGTATTTCGGGAGCCGAGTGCTCGTCGACGATGACCGAATCGTCGTGAGCGTCGGGCAATCGTCGGCATACAATCCGAGTCCGCCGCCCGGGCAGATCTCCGTGTATGACAGGAAAGCAGATGGCTCCTGGGTGGAGACGATCATTCCACCGCCCCAGGGCGTCCATAGACCGGAATTCGGGGCCCTCTTTGGTTTCTCCGACGATCGTATCGTGGTGGATTGTGGATTGCCCGAGGAAGATCAATCCAACATCTGTGTCTTCGATTGTCAGCCGGACGGGACCTGGAGTGAGACCATGCGTTTTCCTGCGCCCCGCCAGCGCGGCCAACGGTTTTCGATGCACGACGATGACCTGTTGGTAGGGTACGCGGACTATGATGTCGTCTCGAAAAAGGGGTACCCGCTGCTGTACTTCTTCGATGGCCCGCTGACTGGCGACCAGACACCCGTGGAAATCGCGACGCGTAAAGACCAGACCCAACGCGGTGCGCAAGGTGGCCGCCCGGAGACGTTGATAACCGGATCCTCGACTGGCATCGTCCTTGCGGGTAGTGTCGCGGTGACGGGGGAGTCGACGGAGTCTTCGGTAGTCCATCAAGGTGGCGCAGTCCGCTACTTTCGCCGCACGCCCGACGGAGTATGGAAGAATTCCATGGTGTGGCCCTCGGATTCGAGCATGACCGCTCATTTCGGGGCTGCAGCCGGTACGGACGGCACGCGCTTGATTGTCGGTTCCCCACAGGACGACGACCACGGTGAAGCCAGTGGTTCCGCATACATCTACGAGTTGTAGTCAGACCCGGGAACGCACGCGGAGGACGATCCAGGATCCGCGGAACTGATCCGCAAAATCAGGTGCCGGGTATTTCGCATTTCGCTTTTTCCTGAATTCTCTTCATAGACCACCAAACCCAGTGCTGACGGAAAAATAAAAGCGAAACGCGAAATACCCGGCACCTTCCTTCGCGCTAAGTGACAAGTGAGGTTTCTGAGAAGAAAAGCAGGCCGAGATATCCACACG
>CAZDDH010000089.1:0-30491 GCA_964504165.1 uncultured Rickettsiales bacterium
GGGGCTGTGCAAGCTGCCGTGGAACGACGTGGAGCCGGCGGACAACGCCGAGACCAACGAGCCCAACAAGGTGCCCGGCCACGTCGAAGGCTACTGGAACTTCTTCGCCGGCATGACCGGCCAGGAGCTGGACGAGGCCTCGATGGTGCTGATGAGCGAGCGGGTCTACAACTTCCAGCGGGTGTTCAACCACCGCATGGGCCTGGGCAACCGCGCCAACGACGCCATCCCCTACCGTTCGGTGGGCCCGGTCACCGTCGAGGAGTACGAGTCTCGCGTCGAGCGCTACGACGGCCAGCTCAAGGAGAAGGTGGGCATCGATCCCACCGGCATGTCCTCTGAAGAGAAGGTCGCTGCCATGCGCGAGTACCGCGAGGGCCAGTACGAGATGCTCAAGGACGCCGTGTACAAGCGCCGCGGCTGGAACAACAACGCCGTACCGACCGTCGAGACGCTCGAGCGCCTCGAGATCGATTTCCCGTACGTGCTCGAGGTCGTCGAACCGCTGCTGGACAAGTAGCCCACACGCCCAACCCCTGAATTCCTCTCAATTGAACTCGGCGCCGCTGCCGCGGCCTGGTATATTCCCCCCCATGAGTGATGAGATCCGGGTCAACGGCAAGCCCGTACCCTGGACACAGGGGATGACGGTCCGGGATGTTCTGACGGAATGCAATTTTGTGTTTCCGATGCTCGTAGTGAACATCGACGGCCGATTGATCAAAAAAGACCGTTACGACCGCACCGAGGTACCGCAGGGGGCTGACGTCAAGGTCGTTCACCTGGTCAGTGGAGGCTGAGAGGAAACCTCATGGACGCACCGCAAGATTACAAAACCGCAGGCATCTTCATGATGATCTCGGGAATTCTGACCGTACTGGTCTCACTGAGCCTGATCTTTTCCTTGATCTGGATCCTGGTGGGCTGCTTCTGGGTCCTGACCCTGGTCGTGGGGATCTTCGAGATCATCCTCGGCATCGGCATCATGCAGGGGCAGTTCAAGGGGGGCGCCAAGACCGTCTCCATCCTCGGCCTGATCTCGGCATTCTTCTGCGGCAATTTGATCGGTCTCGTCCTTGAGATCCTGGCCATCGTCTGGCTCGGCAAGCCCGAGGTCAACAACTGGATGGCCCTACAGGCCGAGTGATTCGGGAGAGCCGGCGGGGGCTTCCCTCAGAACTTCCACAACAGCAACGTCTCGGTGTCGAGCGCCTTGTTCTCGCCGGTAACGGGGACGTTTATCTCCCAGAATCCGTAGGTGCCACCCCGCCTCAACGGCAGCGTGGCGGCGAGCTTGCGGGCTTCGCGCTCCATCAACATGGCCAGGTCGTCGAGAGTGAAGATGCCCATACCGACCATGGCCAGCCCCAGCGGCTTACCGGTCCGTTCGGCGTTGCCCAGGGCCACCTCGAAGGTATCGACGTCCACCTGGGGCATGGTGGCCAGCGCCTCGTCGAAGCTGCCGCTGTCTTCCGGTGGGCTGGCGACGAAATACACCGGCCGGCCCCGCAGCCAGATGCCGAACAGCAGCCGGCCCACCATCTTCACCCGCAAGACACCGGTGAGTTGCAACGATCCCAGCTGACGGACCACGTCGTTCATCGACTTGCCGTTGACCATGCCCTTGAAACGGGGGGGCTCGGTCTCGAGGGCTCCGGCCCAGCCCAGATCGGAGGCCGCACGGATCTCCGGGTCCCGCGGATCGGTGGTCACCGTGACCTCTTGCCACAGGGTCCCGGGCGGGGGCTCCCCCGGCGTGGTCGGCCCGCCCCCGGCGGTGTACGTGGAGATGTTGCGCAGGTGCTGCTTGATGTCCTCGTTCTGGTCCGCCTCCGCCTCCGTCTCCACCTCTAGGCTGACGCCGTCTTCGTCTTCATCCATGTCGAACTCGAAGACGATCTCGTCGCTCACCGAGATATCCGTATCCGTGTCCTGATCGTCGTCATCCAGATCGCCGAAGGGATCCCGGCTCATGTCCTCTTCGAGCGGTGGGAGCGTGTCGAAGATGACCGATGGGGTCACGTGCGATTCGCCGTCGTCCAGCAGGCGCTCCTCTTCGGGCGAAAGTTGCGGTTCCTGGGAGGCTGCCGGCCCGTCCTGGGGAAGCGCCGGCTCACGGAGGGAATCGGGGACCGGCTCGAGTTCGGTCTCGATGCTATCTCCGGCAGGATGCTCGGTCCCGGGAGTGCCCGTCTCGCCCAGCGGCTCCTCCACCGACTCGTCCCCGGCAGGCAGCAGCTCGATGGATTCCGTCTTGCTGCCCCTCTTGGACTCGGTCTCGTCGAGCAACTCGGCGGCCAGGTCTTCCAGGGAAGCGGACGACAGCAGCTCGTCCAGCGACCCGGTCTCGCTCCCCAACGCAATGAGGTTCTCGGAAAACTCGTCCATGCTCTCGGGGTGGCCACCCCGGTCCAGGGCGTCGAGGAACAGGGCCAGATCTTCGGGCACGGAGGTAAGCTGCAGGGCCGTGCCGTAGGGCGTCGAGGAGACCACCATGCCCTTGACCACGAAGCTGCGGCCAAAGAAGGTCATGTCCAGGTGGACCTCGACGGACTGCCCGAACTTACCGGGCGTCGCTTCCACCACCAGGCCGCCCTTGTCGATGTGATCACGGCGGCATTGCAGCGCCTCTTCCGGCGTCGCGAGCGGGTAGTTGACGGTCAGCACATCACTCGGTGGCATCCAGTTCCTCGTGCCCGCAGTAACCCACGCTGCGGCATCTAGGATGGCAATCCTTGCGGGCAGTTTCAAGGACGGACACCCGGCGCAGGGCAGGATGACACAGACCGGTGAGCCCAACGTACAGCAAGACTGCTACACTGGCTCGCGCAGCGGAGAGCAGGTCGTATGACAAGAATGATGTTCATCGGAGTAACCGCCCTGGTGTGGTCCACGCTCGCGTGGCCGGCTGGCGCCAACACGGAAGCCAAGACGCCACCGGCGGATCCGTACCAGCACCTGGAGACCTTCTCCGACGCCCTGTTCTTCCTTCAAGAAAACTACGTGGACGAGGTTCCCGTCGCCCAGCTGCTCCACGGGGCGATCATGGGCATGACCGTCGGGCTGGACTCGCCCACGATCTACATGAGCCCGGCGGAGTATGCCCGCTTCAAGGACGACACCATCGGGCGGTACTACGGCGTGGGGATCCTGACCATCTTCGACGAGGGCACGATCCGCATCGAGAAGGTGTTCCAGGACTCTCCCGCCGCACGCGCGGGCCTGCTGGCCGGGGATCGTATCGTCGCCATCGACGGCGAAGCGGTCACGACGGAGAACTTCGAGCTCATCATCGAACGCATCAAGGGCCCCCGGGGGACCCTGGTGCACTTCAAGGTCCGGCGGGACTCCAACGATTCGGTGCTGGAGGTGGATGTAGCCCGGGACCGCATCCGCACCCCCAGCGTGGAGTCGGAGAGATTGCCGGAGGACCTGGCGTGGATCCGGATCCTGCAGTTCCAGGAACGCACCGGCCGGGAGCTCAGGCGCACCCTTGCATCGCTGGACAAGAAGGGCGCCCCCTTGGCGGGATTGGTCCTCGATCTACGGTCCAATCCCGGTGGGTACCTGGACGAGGCCGCCGAGGTGGCCGACGTGTTCCTCGAGGACGGCGACATCGTCACCACCCGGGGTCGCGCCATCCAGGAAACGACCGAGACGGCGCACCATCCGGGCACGCGGGCCCACATCCCCATCGTCGTGCTGCAAAACCATGGCACCGCGAGCGCGGCGGAGATCGTCGCCGGAGCCTTGCAGGACCATGGGCGGGCCACCATCGTCGGCACCACCAGCTACGGCAAGGGATCGGTGCAGACGACCTATGAATTCACCGACGGCTCGGCCCTCAAGATCACCATCGCTCGGTACTACACGCCCAGCGGGCGTTCCATCCACGGCACCGGGATCGAGCCGGACCTGGTGGTGCCCGCGTCCCACGAACTGGAAGAAGAACCGGACGAGGCGGCCGAGTCATCGCCGGAGCCGGAGCCCCTCGCAGGCTTCGATCTCGGCGAGATGCCGGCATGGGTCCTCGAAGATCCCCAGATGATGGCGGCGATCACCCACCTGCTGGCACCGGCGGGAGCCGAATCGCAGTGAAGCACGGCCTGCGGCTCTTCCTGTTCGCGTGGATCATCGCCGGCATCGCGTGGTGGACGATCCCCATGGCCTGGCGCGCCGTATTCCCGACACCGACCGCCCTCCCGTCGGCCACTGCGGACGGCCCGCTGGACAGCGGCGAGCTGGAAGCCGTCAACGAGGCCCTGGCCCTGCTCCTCGGTGAGCTGGGCCTGGGGTCGGAAGATATCCTCACCAGCGAGGAGTTGCCCCGTGAGCGGGATGGCGAGGCCTGGATTTTCACCCGTACAGAGGTAGCGCTGCCGTCCGATCTGGACGAAGAACGGATCCACCATGCGACGGCCCGGCTCCCCGACGGTGTGGACGCCTTCCTCACTCACCCGGACGAGTTGACCCTCTCCCTGCGCATCTATCTGGGCAAGACACCGGTCCACCAGCTGCTGATGTACCGGCCGCTGGATCCCGCCCCCCCCATCGATCCCGCCGCCCCCCCACGGCTCGCCATCGTCATCGAGGGCGTCGGCTTGCGCTCGGAGGCTGTCGAACAGCTCATCGACGAGCCCCTGCCCCTGACCGTTGCGGTGCTCCCCTACGGGAGCCACTCCCTGCGCTACGCCACCGATGCCGCTCAGGCCAGCAAGGAGGTGCTGGTCCAGCTGACCTTCGACCAGCCTGCTGCGCAGAAAACCACCGGCATGGCCCGGCCCTCGTCCCTGGGCCTGACGATGGAGCCGGCGCTGTTCGGCCAGCGGGCGCTTGAAGACATCGAGGCCGTGCCCTACTCCTCCGGCGTGGTGATCCGCTCCCACACGCCAACCGCCAGCGACCCGCCCCGGATGGAGAGCCTCGCGGCGCTCCTCGCCGAACAGCGATTGTTCTTGCTGGACGGGCAATCCGCGGCGGACGGCGTGGCGCTGCAGATGGCCAACCGCCAGGGGGTCCCCGCAGGCATCGCCACCGCGACGCTCGACGGTGACGCAGACGACCGGGCGTTGCTGCGCCTGCGCAACCTGGCGTCCATCCGGGGCGAGGCGATCTTGATGGTCCGGCTGGACCAGGGCGTGGACGAGACCCTGCGGGATTTCGTCGAGGAGCGGCAGACGGAGGGGTACCGTTTTGTGTTCGCGTCGGAGTTGATTAGTCGCTAGCGATCCGCCGCCAGCATGCGTTCGACGAGCGCCACATAGCGCTCCATGGCGTCCTGCTTGGACACGCCCTTGCGCTTGGCCCAGGAGTCGAACTTAGCCCGGCCCTTGAAATCCATCATACCCGGGCGCTTGCCGGTGCAATCCCCCACCGATCCCTGCTTGAACAGGGAATACAGATCGAGCAGCTGCTCGTTGGACGGCATCTTGCTGAGGGTCTTGATCTGGACCTGAGCGTTGGCGAAATCATCTTCGAGGGACATGCGGCCTCCTTCTTTTTTTTTTGGATCAGTTTAGTGAACTCGGGCGGCCAGTGCCCGGGCGATGCGCTGGAGGGGGAGGACCCCCTCGTCCCGCAGGCCGCCCCCGTCGAGGGCGACGATGGCCTCCTCGGTCAGGCCGCGGACCCGCTCGGCGCAGGCATCGATGGCCCCGCTGTCGTGGATCGCCGCGACGGCCTCTGCGAGCCCTTCAGCGGACAGTTCGTGCTGGCCCCAGGCCCTCTCGATGAGCTGATGCTGCTCACCTTGTGCCAGCTCGAGGGCCTCCCGGATGACCGAGGAGACGCGGCCCTCCCGCAGGTCGGTTCCCTGCGGCTTGCCGGTTTTGGCCGGGTCTCCCGTGAAATCGATGAGATCGTCCCTGAGCTGGAAGGCGGCCCCCAGGGGGGTCCCGTAGGCCTCGAAAGTTGCCAGCTGGGCTTCGTCGGCGCCGGCCAGCACACCACCGAGCCGCATGGGGCCCCGGGTGCTGTAGCTGGACGTCTTGAGGTCGTGCATGGTGTCCACGTCCGGGGAGCCGGTCACGTCCAGGAACTGGCCGTGAATGACGTCCCACTCCATGCGGTTGAGCTCCCGGGCGGCCCGCGATCGCCGGACCGGATCGGCGATGGACTGGTCCAGCATCCAGCGGGTCATCGCCGCCGCCAGATCGCCGGCCAGGATGCCCTGGATCTGCCCCTGCTGGGGATCACCATCACCCAGCATACGGTGCACGGTAGGCCCCCCACGGCGCAGGTCGTCTTGATCCATGATGTCGTCATGGATCAGGAGATAACTCTGGAGCAACTCCAGCGAAGCGCAGGCACCCAACAGCCCCGGTAGCGTCTCCTCCGGCTGCACGGACAGCGCAGCGAAATACGCCAGGCCGGCCCGCACCCGTTTGCCGCCGCGCAGAGTCAGATCCTGGACCGCTGCCAGCATCGCATCGGCGCCCGGGCCCGTGCGCGGGCGGGGGACCTCCTCGTGCAGCTGTTCGAAAAAGGCCCTCAGTTCGTCCTCGACACGGACCGCAAATCGCTTCAGGTCACGGAGATCTTCGTTGCTCATGGCTGGGAACGATGAATTTCTGCGCTGCGGCTGTCAACCCGGCGATCGCATTCGGCAGGTGACGAGCAGGGCGAGAGGTGCTAGAGATCCCTTCCTGTTTCAAAGTGAGGTACACCATGCGCAACGGCGTCATCATCTTCCGCTCCCCCGAAGCCACCGCCCGGACCCACAGCCAGGCGTGTCTGATCCTCTCCCATCGCGGGTACACCTGCCAGGTCCGCACGCGCTACGATGGCATCACCGCCGTCGCGTTCCAGCGGGATGCCGGCGAGCCGGACGTGGAGACGAAGGACGTCCAGGCGTTGATGGAAGAGGCCGGCACATGGGACGAGGATCATACCGAAATCAAATCTCTCGACTGATCCAGCCGTCGGGCCCGCCATGAGCACCTCCCCCCGTCTCTCGCTATGCATGATCGTGCGCGACGAAGCCGACATGTTGCCGGAGTTCCTGGAGCACGCCCGCGGTGTCTGGGATGAGCTGTGCGTCGTGGACACCGGATCCACGGACGAGTCGGCCCGGATCCTCGAAGAGGCCGGCGCTCGCATCACCCATCAGCCCTGGAACGACGACTTCTCGGCCGCCCGTAACGCCAGCGTGGAGCTAGCCGGCGGGGACTGGATCCTGTTCCTGGATGCAGACGAGCGGATCGGCGAGGAGCTGATCCACCAGATCCGGGAGGTCATCGCGGACGACCGCTGCGGCGCGGCCACGATCACGATGGTCCACGAACAGCCCCACGGGCACCAGCGCCAGGAAAAACTCCTGCGCCTGTTCGTCAACGATCCAGGCATCCGCTTCGAGCATCGTATCCACGAGGACGTGGGCCGGACCTTGGCCGAGTATCTGGATCGCAGCGGTCGTCAGATGACTCACCTGACCGGCCGCGTGCAGCATCTGGGATACGTGCGCCAGCGCGCGGCAGCCAGGGACAAGAAGACGCGCGACCTGACGCTGCTGCAGCAGAGCGTGGATGAGGATCCCCGCGACCTCTATGCCTGGTACAAGATCCTGGAGCTGGCGCGTTTCTGGAGCGACGGGGAGTTGCTTCAAACGACGGCGAAGGCTGTGAGTGCCACGCTGGACGACCCGCTGCGGCGCTCGCTGGGCAGCCGTCACTATGGCGGTGAGATGGTGGCGCTGCTAACCGCCGGCCTGTACGGCAGCGATGTGGGAGGCGCCCTCGCTTATCTCGACGGCTGGGAGGACGTGGTCGGCGCGTCGCCGGGCTACGGCCTGTGCCGAGGCGATCTTCTGGAGGTGGCGGGACGCTTGGACGAGGCAGACGCGGCGTTCCGTGGCTGCCTGGAGGCCAGCGAATCCAGCCAGCTGCAGAACATCACCGTGCGGCCGCTGATGGGCCGGTGCCGCGTGGCCATGGCCGGCGGACGGCTAGATGACGCCCGGCGCCTGGTGGGCCAGGCCCTGGAGCACAACGCCCGTGACCCCGAGGCGCTGCTGTGCGCCGTCTTCCTGGCGCGGGCGGAGGGCGAGCAGGCTGGCGTGGATGCCTTGTGCAGCGATCACCGGGGCCGGCACGGAGACACGGACGAGCTGGAGGCTGCCCTGGGCGAGGAGGCCTTCAGCCGCGGGGACTGGGACACGGCGCTGGCCCACTTCGAGGCTGCGGCCGGGCAGCCCCCCAGCGGCAGGGTGGCCCTGCGCCTGAGCCAGGCCAAGCTAGCTGCCGGCGACGTGGACGGAGCTCACGAGTTGGCAACGGAGCTGATGGAGTCGATTCCGGAAGCCGGAATTGGCGCCCTGATCTGCGACATCCTGGAATCCCGCGCCAGCCTCTTCGAGCTGGACCTGGATCAGGCCCGGGCGGACCAGGCCCTCAAGGCCTGGGTCACCGTCCTGGCAGCCAGCGGTCAGGCCGAGCTGTGGAAGACCTTCCTCGAAAATGGGGGAGGGGTCGTGGGGGCGTTTCCCTGGTTGCCTGATTTTGTGGGGTCGTTGCAGCGGGAGTAAGAGGGGAAGAGAAGAATAAAGCGCCGAGGACGCGGAGGGGGGCACAGGGAGGGCGCAGAGTAGGAGTTCTGTGGCCGGGCGTGACAAATGAGGCGCTTCGCTGGCTAGGCTGCTTTCTTTGGGGGGAAGGGACAGAAAAAGGGACGATCATCAGTACAAGAGAAATACCGACCTGGCTTCAAGATGCGCAACCCGGGGCATATATAGAGACCGACTAACTCACTGTATTTGCTTATTTTTCCACAGAATCCCTTGCTTCCTCTTCGTTTGCGCCCCCGCGTCTCTTACAAAAAAACAAACAGCCCAATCAGGGCCACCAATGCTCCGATCCACCACTGAAGCCCACTCTGCGTCCTCCGCGTCCCCCTCCGCGTCCTCCGCGATTTTTTCTTCTCCCCTCCCCCCCGCCAGTGATCAATACGGACTATGAAGCTGCCGCTTGGTCTCGCCTTCGAGGATTCCGCAGGCCTGGTCGTAGAGTTCGTCGGCCCGTTCGAAGGAATTGGCGATGCAGGTCATGCCCACCTTGCCGAACTGGGAGAGGGTCCCGATGAGGTGGAAGGTGACGCCCTCCTCTTCCAGCGGGTTGAAGTGCAGGCCGTTGTACACGGCGATGTCGATCAGATCGTCCGGCAACAGCCCCTTGTAACGGGGGGACACCAGGTTGTCGGTGGCCCGGTAGTACTTGAGCCTCCCGGACCGGGAACGGAACAGACCGTGGCCCAGGTCGTACACCCCGCGAGTGAGGAATCTCAGCATCTGGTAGGGATGGGTCGTACCCCCCTTGCGAAGGTTGATTTCGATGGCACTGGCGCGCCACTGATCCCCCTGCCGCGCCACCACAAAATCGATGCCGAAGCGGCCGATGACACCGTGGTCCCCCAGGACCTCGGCGATGCGCTCCCCCGAGTCCTGCACCAGGATCCGGTAGTCGGGGGACGCCGGGAAACGGCATCCGAGGAAGATCTGCCCCCCCGGGCCGCCCAGGATCTGATCGTGGGTCGAGATGATGGCGGCCTCGCCGTCCGGGTTGATGCGGCACTGGATGGAGGGGCTCTGCTTGCCCTCCCCTTCCATCCACTCCTCGCAGATCCCCCCCATCTCGGCGAAGCTGGCCCCGAAGTGGTCCCAGGTCTCGTCCGCCGCCTCGAACTGCAAGGAGGGCAGGGCTTTGAGGGCAGCCGCCTTCTTGGCCGACGCACCCGAGGGCATGTCCCCCAGCGCCGCTCTGGGCAGGATGGCGTTCCCTTCGCCGCTGAAGCCCTCGTTGAGCTTGACCACGTAGCGCTTGCTCGCCGGCCGCTCCGTCCATAGCTCGGCCAACCCCTCCGCCAGATCCTCCACATCGCGCAGATCCTCGCGGCCCGCGGGCAGATCGACGCCCGCCTCCTTGAACACGCGGCGGCTGCCGCTCTTGCTGCCCAGATCGCCCAGCATCGGGTCGGCGGCATAGAGGGGCAAGCCGATGCGTAACGCCAGCTTGCGCTCCAGGTGGGTGCTGTTGAAGCAGGCCAGATGCCCCATGTAGGGGGCCGGGATGGCCTGCCGGATCCGCTCGATGAGCCGAGGGCGAGCGAGGATCTTCTCGGTGAGGGAGATGGGGGATGTGTCGTGGGTGTCCAGCAGGGTCAGCCGCTTGCGCGCGTGGGATACGGGGATGCCCTGCAACAGGTGCAGGTAGTAATCGACGATGACCGGGTCGATGGCCCGCGAGGTGACGTAGATCACTCGGGTCCGCGGGTAGCGCAGCACCATCGTCTGGGTCAGCAGCCGCTCCTCGTAGTGCTCCACACCCTGGATCTTGGTCAGCTCCCCCGCATTCAGCGTCAGGGAGGGGACCACCACCACCGTGTGTTCCCGGCGGCTGTCCTCGAGGAAGTGACGGTAATAGATGGCGAGGTTCTTCTGTAGCGCCTCGAAGGCGCGCAGCTCGTCATCCTCGGAGGGATATTGCGAATAGTCAGCCTGATTCATGGTATCTAGCCTACCAGCGAACCGGTGTAGTCAGCGAGGGTACGCGCCCACGTTGGAGCGAGGAGTGTCATGGTTTTTTCCTGGAGGATCGGGATGCTGGCGATGCTGTTGACGGGCGTTCCATGGCTGGCCTTCGGCGACGAGACAAAACCTCCCGCCGAGGGGCCAGAAGCGGAATTCCACCGGCTTTGTAAGGACTTCCTGGACACCTACCTGACCCAGTACCCGGTCACGGCCACCCGGCTGGGTGACCACCGGCACGACGTGAAGTGGTCCGACAACAGTGAAGAGGCCCGGCAATGGCGCGCCGCCTGGCTGCGGCAGACGAGGGGCCGGCTGGAGAGCATCCCCCTGAATGCCCTACCCCCGGAAGACCAGGTGGACGCCGCCATCCTGGCCCACCGGTTGGACGCCTCGTTGTTCTCCATGGAGCACTTGCGACCCTGGGAAAACCGGCCGCTGTCGGTGGTGGGCGAGGTGGGGTCCGGGCTGGACTACCTGGTGTCCCGGGATTTCGCGCCGCTGCCCATCCGGATGTTGGCCCTGAAGGGCCGGCTGGACGCATTACCCGGGTTCCTGGCGCGAGGCCAGGCGGCTCTGGTAGCGCCCCCCCGCATCCACACCGAGACCGCCATCGATCAGAACAAGGGCCTGATCGCCTTCGTCAACGGCAGCATGCGGGCGGATTTCGACCAGGTCCCCGAGCAGGCCGAAGGGCTCAACGCCAGCGCCGATGCGGCCGCCGCCGCCCTCGAGGAGTTCCAGCGGTTCCTCGAAGACGAGCTGCTGCCCCGCTCCACCGATGAGTTCCGCATGGGCTCCGAGCTATTCGAACAGAAACTCCAGTACACGCTGGACACGGGCCTGACCGCCGACGATGTGGTCCAGCGTGCCTGGACGACCCTGGAGCAGACCCGGGCCAACATGGTCGTGCTGGCCCGGGAGCTCCACCCGGAGTTCTTCCCCGGGGAGCCGGTCCCCCACACCCCGGACGAAGCCGCCGAGACCGCCTTGATCCGCAAGGTTCTGGACCACATGGCCGCCGACCATGCCGACGACGCCACGGTCTTCGACCAGGCCCGGGCGTCCCTGGAGGAGGCCACCCGTTTCGTCGAGGAGCACGATCTCGTCACCCTCCCCGGCGATCCCGTCGAGGTCATCGAGATGCCCGAGTTCAATCGGGGCGTCTCCATCGCGTACTGCGATTCACCCGGCCCCTTCGAGGAGAATCCCCAGACCTTCTACGCCATCGCCCCGCCCCCCGAGGACTGGAGCGACGAGCGGCGGGAGTCCTTCTACCGCGAGTACAACAGCACCATGATCAAGGACCTGACGGTGCACGAGGCCATGCCGGGGCACTACCTGCAACTGGCCCACGCCGCCCGCTTCAAATCTCCCATCCGCGCCGTGTTCGGCAGCGGCACGTTCGTGGAGGGCTGGGCCCTGTACTCGGAGTGGGTCATGGAGCAGCACGGCTTCGGCGGCCCAGCCGTGGCCATGCAGCGCCACAAGATGGTCCTGCGGCTGTGCATCAACGCCATCATCGACAACGGAGTCCAGGCCGGGTCCATGACCCACGATGAAGCCGTCGCGCTGATGACGGGCAAGGGCTTCCAGGAGGAGGGCGAGGCCGAGGGCAAGTGGACACGGGCCTGCCTCACCTCCACCCAGCTGTCCACGTACCTCATCGGGCTGCTGGAGATGATGGACATCCGGCGGGACTACGAAGCCAGGTCCGGTGAGGAGTTCGACCTCAAGGCCTATAACGACGAGATCCTGGCCCACGGCTCGCCAGCGCCGCGGCATCTTCGGATGCTGTTGGGGTTGGAGGGGGAGTAGCCCGGGCGCACGCGCCTCGTTCTCACGCCTAGTTCTCCGAAAAACTGTTCCCCCACAGCTGGACATCGATGGGCGACGTGGTGCGATCGTTGCTCACGATGATCAGGTTGGCCTCGGCCAGCTGTTCGCGCTGGGGTATCCAGCCGACCTCGAGGGTCGTGGTGCCCTGGCAGCCGATGGTGGCACGATCTTCCGGGTTACATGCGGGCGGGATACGTTCGGTGAGTCCCTCGTCGATGAAGAACGTCCCCGGCCCCTGGATCGCCAGCTCCTCGATGAAGAGCGTGTCGCGGCCCGTGCTGTGGATGGTCAGAGTCCGTGCGGCCATGTCGCCCACAGCCACATGGCCAAAATCGAAGGTCGTCTCGTCGACCCAGATCTGGGCATCGACCATGGTGTAAACCCCGTGGGTGGAGTCGCCGCCACACCCCATGGCCACCATCATCAAGAACACGACAGTCACGCTCCCACGCATCCAGCGCATGCCTCCACGAATACCCTTCCGGATTCAACGAGGTTCGTGTCAGCAGGCAGCAGAATCCTTCAGCCGGAGTCAGCCATCTGGAACTCAGCGGGCCGGGTGCCCCGGGCAGTTGCGGTTGCCGCACCCACGGCAGACCATCGCCCGGATGACGACCAGGGTAACGATGACCAAGGCCAAGAAGATCCCCAATAGCGGGAGCGAGCGCCACAACCAGGCGGTGGGAGCCACCAGGATCAGCACCACACCCACCGCCGTGGCCGCCAGCTCGGTGGCCGTGTACCGCCCCGGCGTCCGCGGTCGGAACAACGCCCGGGCGGCCATCCCCGGGACCACATGGCCGCACCCCTTGCCCGCACAGGGACAGCGAGCGCAGAAGGCCCACAGGATCAGGCCCGCACCCGCGGCGCAGGTGGCCAGGTACCCCGCCGCCAGTGCCGGGCCAACCCCCAGCGCCGACCACGTGGCCAGGCCAACCGCCGCCGCGAACGGAAGCATGACGATGGTTCCAACAACTCTCCGGACAGGCTCGCTGATAGGTCTCATACCCCTACGTGCCCGGTGTCAGTAGAACGGTTCGATCTGGATGGTCGAGCGATGCCTTGACGGTGACGGATGTGGGGACGGTAAAGGGCGGGAGGAGCTACTCGGGCAACATGTGAAGTTTTTCGAACAGTGTACGGAGCTTCTCCGGCTCGATGGGCTTGAGCAGGTACCCATCGGCCAGGCTGCGGAAAGCGTCCATCACGTTTTTCTTGTCGTTGAGCGCGGTGGTCATGATGATCTTCGTCGCCTTGCCCAGATGGAAACCGGCCTCTTTTTCGAGACGACGGACTTCCGTCAGGGCTTCATGACCGTTCATCTCCGGCATCAGGATATCCAGGCAGATCAGATCGTAGGGTTCGCCCTTCTCCAGTGCCTGCTTGACCGCAGCGACCACCTCGTTGCCGTTCACCGCGACATGGGCGTCACCGTATTCCCTGAGCTGTTCTTGCATCAGCCTACGGCAGACAAAATCATCCTCCGCGATCAAGATTTTCATGGTGCTGAAACCACCTTTCCCCTCGTGGGTGGGTAAAACATTAGCGAGTAGATGGGTACCCGTCATCAGGCGTTACTCGCCGTTTAGTACGCCGCACTCACGGATTATACCCCTACCGGCTCCTAATTCCCCTCATTAACCCAGGAGGTGCGATCGGCGATCGGTTTTCCCAGAACCGCTACACTATCCGTTCCATGCGCTGGCTCCTTCGACACAAGATTCTGGTACTCGAGGCCACGGCCGCAGTGGCGTTCGTCGTGCTCGCGGCGGTGGCGCTGACGTCCACCCCCCCCGTGACGGGTCCCTCCGCGGCCATCGACTGGGAGGAGATGGAGGGGGAGGACACGCTGTGGTCGGGTGTCTACCTGGGGGAGGACAAGATCGGGTTCTCTTCGAATCGGACGCTGTCCACCCCGGACGGCCACCGCTCCATCGACCGGGGCTTCCTGCGCCTTGGCTCCATGGGCCAGGAGCGGGAGATCCACACCATCGCCCAGGCCGAACTGGATCCCCAGTTCCGGGCCCAGCGCTTCTCCTTCGAGATGCAGACCGAGGGCACCGTCTTCCGCGCCTCCGGCGAGGGCACCACGGTCCGTTACTCCCTGGGGGATGGCTCGGAGGAGGTCCTGGAGGTCCCGGAGCTGCCGCTGCTGTCCAGCTATCACCCCCGCCTGCTGGCCCAGGCCCAGGTGGGTGAGGTGCTGGAGCTGCCCTACCTGGACCCATCGACGATGACCCGCGATGTCATCCGCTACAACGTGGGCGCCCCCGAACCGGTCCCGGGCCTGGAGGGCATCTCCGGCCGCCACATCCGCTACAGCCTCAAGGGGGCGGACGTCAACGTCTGGATCGACGAACAGGGCCACTCCCTTCGCGAGGAAGGCCTGCTGGGCATGGTCGTGCTCCGCGAGCCCCGGGAGGCGGCCCTGACCCGCGGCTGGAGCAGCGGCAGCGCTCCCGACATCGTCGCCCTCTCCGCCGTGCCGGTGGACAAGCCCATCAAGGGCGCCCGCCAGTCCAAGGTGATGGTGCTCAAGCTCAACGGGCCCGAGGCCCTGGGGACCATGCTGACCGCCCTGCATGGCGACGCCTGGGACGGCACCAACATCGGCATCCGCATCCCCGGCCCGGACGAGATCAAGACCTACCCGCTGCCCGCCATCGACGAGGCATACGCCCCCTACCTGGCCGCCGAACCTCTGCTGGAGACGGAGGACGAGGACATCGTCAACGCGGTCAACGGCCTGTTGTCGGACATCACCGACGCCGAGACCGCCGCCCGGCGCCTTGCGGACTGGGTATTCGCCGAGGTGGAGAAGGTCCCCGTGGTGGCGCCGCCGTCCGCCCGGCGGGTCCTGGAGACACGCCGCGGCGACTGCAATGAACACACCGCGCTGTACACGGCGATGGCGCGGGCGGCGGGCATCCCCACCCGGGTCGCGGCCGGCATCGTGTACACGGACACCCTGTTTTCCAGCGGCAGCTTCTACTACCATGCATGGCCGGAAGTCTGGCTCGGCACCTGGGTCCCGGTGGATCCGACGTTCGGGCAGTTCCCCGCCGACGCAACCCACGTCAAACTGGTGGAGGGTGGCCTGGAGAAGCAAACCGAACTGATCGGCGTCATCGGCGCCCTTTCGGCCGAACTGGTGGAGGTCCGGTGATCCGGCTCGAAGCACTGACCAAAAAATTCGGCGCCTTCACGGCCGTGGACGCCATCGATCTGCACGTACGCAAGGGGGAGGTGTTCGGTTTCCTGGGGCCCAACGGCGCCGGCAAGACCACGACCTTCAAGATGATCTGCGGCCTGATGAATCCCAACGCGGGCCGCATCACCATCGACGGCATCGACGTCCTGAAGGACCCCACCGCCGCCAAACGCATCACCGGCTACATCCCGGACCGCCCTTACCTGTACGAGAAGCTCACCGGCGACGAGTTCCTGGAGTTCATCGGCGGCATCTACGGCATCGATCCGAAGGAGAACCGTCGCCGCGCCGGCGAGCTGCTGGAGTTCTTCGCCCTGTCCGCGTTCCGCGGTGAGCTCATCGAGGGCTACAGCCACGGCATGAAGCAACGCCTGACCCTCTCGGCGGCCCTGCTACCCCGGCCGCCGCTGCTGGTGGTCGACGAGCCGATGGTGGGGCTCGACCCAGGCGGAGCGAAGCTGGTCAAGGAGGTCTTCCGCCGCAAGGCCGAGCAGGGGGACACGGTGTTCATGTCCACCCATACGCTGGAGGTGGCCGAGGAGGTTTGCGACCGCATCGCCATCATCCGCGGCGGCAAGATCGTCGCCATGGGTACAATGGAAGCGCTGCGCGAACAACAGCGCGACGGATCGGCCAACCTGGAGGCGATCTTCCTGTCGCTGACGGGTGGGACGGAAATGCGGGAGGTAATCCAGGTCCTGCGCTCGGGCGAGGATCCGGATGGGGTGGCTCCATGAAGAGACTGACGGCCCTGGTGTTCCTGCTGGTATGCCTGGCGATGGTGGCCGGTTGCTCCCACCGATCGGGCAAGTTCCGCGACGGCCGCTTCACGTCCAAGGATACCGCCTACGTGGTGGGTATCCTTCCCGATGGATGGAAGGTGGACGCCGGCGAACCGGCTGACGTGTCCTTCGCCAGCAAGGATTTCGACGCGACAATCTACGTGGACAACTCCTGCCGCCGCTACAGCGACGCCTCGCTGAACACCCTGGCCAATCACCTGTTTTACGGTTTCGACGACATCGAGGTCTTCAGCCAGGAGATCTTCGAACTCGATGGGCGGGAAGCGTTGCGACGCATCGCCACCGCCCGCCTGGACGGAGTCCTGCTGCAAGTCGGCGTGACAGTGGTCAAGAAAGACACCTGCATCTTCGATCTGATGCTCATCTCCCCCAAGGACACCTTCGACTACGCTTTCTCCGACTATGAAGCCCTGCTGGACGGCTTCCACGTGGAGCGTTGCCCATGAGCACCTCTGCCGGCGTGATGCGCGGTGGCGTCTACGCCATCGGCCGTGGCGTGATGTCGTTCGTGGGCGCATTCGGCGGCATCGCGGCGCTCACCGGGGACGTCCTCGCGGCGTTCGTGCGCGGCCCTCGCGAGTGGACGCGCACCATCCAGCAGGTCCATGCCGTCGGGGTGCAGTCCATCTCCATCGCCTTCCTCACCGCCGCCGCCACCGGGATGATCTTTGCGGTCCAGTTTGGCTTTGGGTTGCAGCGCTTCGGCGCCTCGCTGTACGCGGGCAAGCTGGTCTCTATCGCCTTCGTGATGGAGCTGGGGCCGGTGCTCACGTCGCTGGTGGTGGGGGCCCGGGTAGGGGCCGGCATCACCGCCGAGCTTGGCTCGATGCGGGTCACCGAACAGATCGACGCCATTCGCGCCCTGGGCGCCAGTCCCATCAACAAGCTGGTGATGCCACGGGTGCTGGCCTGTACGCTGGCCATCCCGATGCTGGTATTGATGGCCGACCTGATCGGTATCATCGCCGCCATGTTCATCACCATGGCCCAGGTGGGCGTCAGCGCGCGGTTCTACCTGGACCAGGTGCTCACCACCGTCAACATGAACAACCTCAGCCACGGGCTGATCAAGAGCATCTTCTTCGGCTACATCATCGGCATCGTGGGCTGCAACTACGGGCTACGCACCTGGGGCGGCACCCGCGGTGTCGGCCAGTCCACCACCGAGTCGGTGGTGGTGATCGCCGTGACGATCCTCATCGCCGATTTCTTCTTGACCAAGATGCTGCTGCCGTTGCTGTGAGGATGCCGTGAACCCCATCGTCTCGTTTCGTGGCATCCACAAGAGCTTTGGCCCCAAGCTGATCTACGCGGGCCTGGATCTGGACGTCTACCCCGGGGAGACCCTGACCATCATCGGGGGTTCAGGTACGGGTAAATCGGTGATGCTCAAGTGCCTGATCGGGCTCATGCGGCCGGACGCCGGCACGATCCAGGCCTTCGGCGAGGAGGTCACCGGCCAGAGTGAGCGGGAGCTACAGTCCATCCGCCGCCGTATCGGCATGTTGTTCCAGGGGGCGGCACTGTTCGACTCGCTGACCGTGGAGCAGAACATCGCCTTCCCCCTGCTGGAGCAGGGCGAGAAGGACAGCGACAAGATCCAGGCCCGCGTAGGCGAGACCCTGGAGCTGGTTGGCTTGCCCGGGGTCGAGAAGCAATGGCCCGCCGATCTGAGCGGCGGGATGCAAAAGCGCGTGGGCCTGGCACGGGCCATCGCCGTGGAGCCGGAGATCATCCTCTACGACGAGCCCACCACCGGGCTGGATCCCACCAATGTGCACCGGATCAACCGCCTGATCCGAGATCTACAGAAGAAGATGCGGGTGACCAGCATCGTGGTCACCCACGACATGGACTCGGCCTTCGACATCAGCGACCGCTTCGCCATGCTCTACGAGCATCGCATCGAGTGGACCGGCTCGGTCGGAGACGCAACCCAGACGCAAAATGCGGTGGTCAAGGCGTTCATCGAGGGGGAGATCGGCGAGACTCAGGTCATCGCCCAGGTCCCCTCGGACGGCAGACCAGCCCGTTGAGGTAGAATCGAGCGATCATGGAACGGGATCCACGCACCGAGTTTCTTGTCGGCCTGTTTGTCATCGCCGGCATCATCCTGTTCATCGTAGCGTTCTTCATGCTGGGGGCCGAGAACCCCATCTTCGAGCGCAACTACCGCCTCCACACCACCTTCGCCAACATCAGCGGCATGCGCGAGGGGGCGTCGGTGCGGGTAGCGGGCATGCACGCCGGGCAGGTGATCGCCATCGAGTTCGCCGAGGACCTGGGCAACAAAGAGGTCCACGTGGAGATGCAGATCAACCGCGAGTATCAGGATCGGATCCGCGCCGACTCCTTCGCCAAGATCGCCACCGAAGGATTGCTGGGCGACAAGTACGTCGCCATCTCCGTGGGTTCACCGGTGGACGATGAAGGCAACGAGGTCGCCATCTTGCAAGATGGCGAGACCATCCAGCGCATCAACCCCCGTGGCCTGGAGGATTACATGGCCCAGGCCGACGTGATCCTCAACAACATCGAGGACTCTACGTCTCAGATCAAGGTCATCCTCGAGGGCCCGGAAGGCGAATCAGCCGGCCAGTCACTGATGGAAATCTTCGAATCGGTGCGCAACGTGCTCACCGAGCTGGAGGAGGGCGGCGGCCTGATCCACGAGTTGGTCTACGACAAGGCCAGCGCCACTCGATACCGGCAGACCATGGTCAATCTGGAGAAGTTGACGGGTACGCTGGACCGTCTCACCGAGGAAGTGGAGCTTGGGGACGGCACCCTGCACACGCTGTTCTACGAGGACGACGCCGCCAAGATGATCAGCGAGATCACCGCCGCCGCCGACGAGATCGACGGGCTGGTGGAGGACGTCAAGGTCAACAAGGGGCTGTTCAACACCCTGGTCTACGACGAGGGGGAGAAGAACCTGCTGGTGAACCTCACCGAGGCCTCCTCCAACCTGCGGGAGGTCACCCGCATGATCAAGGACGGCGAGGGCACCGTGGGTGCGCTGATCACCGACCCGACGGTCTACGAGGACCTGCAGACCCTGCTGGGGCGCGCCGAACGCAACAAGATCCTCAAGGACTACGTACGCCGCACCATCCGCACCAACGAGGCCGCGGAGGGGCTGGACTCCGGGGAGTCTTCACCCTGACGAGCCGCCCGCCATCCCTGTTGAAACCGCGCCTGCTGGCGCTCCGCAACACCTGGACCCGCAGCGAAGGCCGCCAACGCCTGGCCTACGTCTTCTTCGGGGTGTTGACGACCGGATTCTGGGTCGCGCTGTTCGGTACCAGCATCTACCTGGTGCAGCAGATCTATTCGGTGGAGGTCTTCGGTCCGGTCCTGTGCCGCAAGCTGCTGGGCATGCTGATGCTGTCCCTGCTGGTGATGCTGCTGTTCTCCAGCCTGATCTCCGCCATCAGCAGCTTCTACCTGTCCGAGGACCTGGACCTCCTGCGTCAGCTGCCGGTGAGCTGGTCTCGGTTCTTCTATGCGCGCCTGGCAGAGTCCACCCTCTCGAGTTCGTGGATGGTGCTGATCTTCGGGGTCCCGATCTTACTGGCCTACGGGATCGTGCTCGAAGCGCAACCCCTGTACTACCCACTCATCGCGGTCACCCTTTTGGTCATCACGATCCTGCCGTCAGCCGGCGGAGTGCTGATGGCGACCATCCTCGTCAACGTGTTCCCGGCCCGCCGCGTCCGTGAGCTGTTGATGCTGGCGGGCCTGGGCGCGGCCACGCTGTTGTTCTACATGGTGCGCGCCGCCCGCCCGGAGCTGCTGGTGGATGCGGAGCGCTTCACCACCATCGCCGATTTTTTTGCGGCGATACGCTCCCCCCAGTCCGTCCTGCTGCCGTCCAACTGGGCCACGCAGCTTCTGCTATGGGGGCTGGGCGAACCTTCCGAACGCCCCTGGCTCCAGCTGGGCCTGCTGCTCTCCTCCGGCGTGGGGCTGGCGGGGGCCACACGCTGGATCGTCGGCCCCCTGTACGGCAACGGCCGGACCCGCGCTCAGGAGGCCGGAACACCGCGATTGGCCGGCAACCGGGCCATCGAACGGCTGCTGGTCGCCCTGGCCCGTCCCTTCCCGCCCATGACGCGGGCGATGATGGCCAAGGACGTCAAGATCTTCATCCGCGACGCCGGGCAGTGGACCCAGGTGCTGATGATCGGCGCGCTGGTGTTCATCTACCTGTACAACGTCTCGGCCCTCCCGCTGGACCAGGTGCCCTTCCCCACGCTCCGCATGGAGAACCTCATCGGCTTCCTCAACGTGGGGGTCACCGGATTCGTGCTGGCGGCACTATCGGTCCGTTTCAACTTCCCCGCGGTCAGCGCCGAAGGCCGCGCGTTTTGGGTGCTGCGCACCTCCCCCATCGGCCCTAGCCGGTTCCTCACCGCCAAGTTCCTGTGGGGGCTCCTGCCGATGCTGTTGATGGGGGAGCTGCTCGTGGTCTCCAGCAATCTGTTGCTGGGCGTCAGCAGCCTGTTCATGGCGCTATCCGTCTATACGGTCGCGATCCTGTCCGTGGGCATCACCGGGCTCGGTGTAGGTATCGGCGCCATCTACCCCAACTTCAATGCGGACACCGCAGCCCGCATCGCATCCGGCCCCGGCGCCATTCTCTACATGGTCGTCACGTCCCTGTTCATCGGTCTGGTGATCGTCATCGAGGGCATTCCAGCCACGTGGGCCCTGTCCGCCCACTTCCGCGAGCTTCCCCTTTCCGCGCCCATGATCGGCGCCATGGCCGCTGGAATGGTGCTGGCGGCCGCACTCAATCTGCTCGCGGTGCGCTGGGTGATGCGCCGGGGCGCGGCAGTGCTGTGGGAGGAAGACAGCCGATAGGAGCGGTCGGGGCGCCTGCATAAAACCGTTGTCCGTGGCGTCGATCTTTCGTGGCTTCGACCCCGCCGTGCGCGTTGACCGTCCTATTTGGCCGTTCCATACTTCCATGCGCACCGTTATACATACTGTGTGGCGGAATCACGCCACGCTGGGAGGTTCGATGGCCGTACCCCGGATAATCCCGATCCTCGGGCTCCTCGTTGCGACAGGATGCGGGGGATATCTGGGCCGAATCCCGCCGGCGAGCTCCGGGCAATCTCAGCACTCGTCCCAAGCCCGGACCGTCGAGGTCGAACTCCCCAGGGACGCCGCGTACCGATTCCTGCGCCACAGGCATGCGATCTACCGGGGCGACACCGTCAATGCCCTGGAACAGCTTCGCGCCGCGACCACCTCGGACCCGGACTCTGCGGCGCTGAGAACGCGCCTCGGAGAGCAGTACTTCCTGGACGGCAAGCACGAACAGGCCATCGCCCAGTGGGAACATGCCCTGCGCTTGGATCCGGGGTATTGCATCGCCCATCACTGGCTCGGCCGCCTGGCCGCGTACCGCGGCGACGAGTCCGCGGAGTCCCATTTGAACGCCACTGTAGAGTGCAATCCCTACGATGAAGAGGCCTGGCAAGACCTCGCGATCCTGCTGGATGGGCAAGGGCGCTACGACGATGAACTGAGGCTCTTGGACCAGTACGGCGCCTACGCGGATTCGGATGAATGGACACTCCGGCGCAAGGGCCAGGTGCTCCGCAAGCTAGGCCGGGACGAGGAGGCCATCCTGGCCCTGCGAGAGGCGCTCGAGGTGACTCCGGAGGATGCCTCGTCCCGCGCTTTCGTGCTGCGGATCTACTCGGAGACCGATCGGTTGGAAGAAGGAGCCGAGCTCCTCGAGGACCTGGTTCTCCGCTATCCGTCGATGATGGAGTTGCGGGATGACCTGGGCCGCGTCTATGCGTCCCTCGGCCGTTACGACGAGGTCATCGACCAGCTGCTCTCCGAGTACGAGCAGGATCCGGTCAACCGCAAGTGGTACGCCCTCGACGCCGCCGACTGGCTCGAGCGGTTGATGCGATACGACGAGGCGCTCGACCTTCTCGGCCGCACCATCGAGGAGTATCCCGACGACGACCTGCTCCACATCAAGAGGGGCTTCATCCTGGAGTCGGCCGGAGATCTGGAGGGCGCCGTCGAGGCCTGGGAAGCGGTGGGCACGGAGCGAGGCTACAGCACCCTCGCCGCCCAGGCGAGCGCGAGACTCCTCGGGGAACTCGGGAGGCCAGACGAAGGTATCGAGCTACTCCAGCAGGCGCTGGCCAAGAGCCGTGACGAGGGCGGGGGGGTGGATCCGGAGATCGGTGCGACGCTGGCGCGGACACTCGCCGAAGCGGCCCGGTACGAAGAAGCGCGGGCGGTGCTGGACGAGTTCCGCACCGAAGCGCCACGTACCCACGCCCGCTGTCTGGCCCGCCTCTACTGGAGCATGGGGCAACGGGAGAAGGCCATCGTTCTCCTCGGGGAACAGATCGAGGAGGACGGCGTCGTCCCGGACTCGGCCGTGGAGTTGGCGGACCTCTACCGCCAGGAATCGCTCTACGACGAGGCGGAGGAGACACTGGAAGCAGCCCTGCAGAAGCTCGAGGCTCCCACGGCGGAGCAGCAGCTCCCTGTCGGCCTCTTCCCCACCCGTTCCATGCGTTTCGACCGCATCCGGCAATACCGGACGGATATCCTCATCAGTCTGGGATTCATCCGCGGATTCGCGGGGGACACGGAAGGCGCCATCCAGGCGATGCGCGATGCGCTGGTGCTGGCCCCGGACGAAGCCCGCGCGCTCAACTTCATCGGCTACACGAACGCCGTCGAGGGCAAGGACCTCGAAGAGGCGGAGCAACTCATCCGCCACGCGCTTACCCTCAACCCCCTCGATCCGTCGATCATGGACAGTCTGGGCTGGGTCCTTTTCAGGCTAGAACGCTTCGATGAAGCCCTCGTTGTGCTGGACGATGCACGAAAACGGATGACCAAGTCCGCTGTGATCTGGCAACATCTTGCGGAGACCTACCTGGAACTCGATCGGGCAGACGAAGCTCGGAGCTGCCTGGAAGAATCCATCCGTACGGTAGACGAAGACGATCCGGAGGAGGTTGCGGCAGGCGAGCGCTCCCGAGTACTGCTCGAAGAACTTTCGGCCGACACGCCATGAAAACCACACGCATCCCGCTGTTGGCGCTGCTCCTCGTCGTTGGCTGTAAGCAGCCGATGCCGGTTGGCCTGCCGCATGCGCCCGGCGAGTTGCTGGCCTCCCTGAGCCACCTGGATAAACCCGCCGACTATCACCTGGAGGGGCGCTTACGTACCACCCTCGGTGGCGTAGACATGAACCTGGGCTTCCAGCTCCGCGGGGACGACGCGGGCAACGCTCGGATGGATGTGGCCTACCCCTTTGGGGGGCACGCCATGACTCTCATCCTCCGGGATGACGGGAGCCTGTTCGCCGAATCCGCCGGAGCGGCGCTCGTGCTGTTCACCCCCGACGCCACCGGCCTCATGCAGCGGCTGGTGGGCAACTGGGCCCAGGCATCCCTGTTGCTGGACCTGTTCCTGGGTCGCTTACCTCTCGGCTTCGACGGCCTCCCCACCTGGGATCGCCAGCAGGATGGCCCCATGCTGGCGCTGGACCTTGCCAACGGGAATCGTGCCCTACTGGGCGTGCGACCTCGTCCGGCGCGCCTGGATCACATGGTGGTCATGAACGATACGGAAGAGGTCATTGCCACGGCGGACTGGGCCGAGTGGACCGAGGTCGATGGCTACTGGTTCCCCACCAATATCGAGGTGGACATGCCCGGCAGCGTTGGCGACCTGTCCGTGGATTTCCGCAAGGTCAACACGAGCCCGTCGGCGGATAGCGACCTCTACGACTACACCGCCCCGTCTGACGGCTACCGGACTTTCGAGAGCTTCCTCAAGGAATGATGATCTAGAAGATCGAGGTCGCCACCAGCACGACCCCCACCACGACGAGGGCTGCCGCGACGGTCAGGAACCAACCCAGCGGTACGCTGCGACCCGTTGAAGGGCCGGCAACTGGTTGTGCGCCCTTCCCTGCTGGGCCACCGAGCTCCAACAGAAGCTGAACATTGCGCTCCCGGGCGCCCGTGCGCAGGGTCAGGGGCAACGCGACGGTGGTAGGACCGTGGACACGGGCTTCTCCCACTCGCACGGCGGACTGACCCGTGAGCTCGGTGACGGGCACACTGATCATCTCCCGGGCGGCCTTCTTGCGATCGGGAGCGGCGATCTCTCGCTCATTCCCAGCGGGTGCGTCCCAGGGGGCGACCGTCTGCTCTGCGGCCGGAACATCCGGGACCGGGCTGGTATGCACCGGCGGGGATTGCACCGTGATGGGTGCTTGACCGTCCGGCGAGACCGGCGGTTGTTGGGGTTGGGGAACCGCAGGGGCGACGGGGGCCACCGGTGGCGGCGCAGCCTGAGGGTTCTCCCACGGCTGCGCAGCAGGTGGCTGGGCTTGCGGTGGGGCCGCATTCGGCACCGGCAAGGGGGTCGGAGCCGGTTGCTCGTACCGGGGCGGCTGGGACGGCGTCGGTTGCTGCACCGGGGGTGGATACGATGGCTGCTGCGGAGGCGCCCCAGCGGGCGCAAAGGGATTGGCGGGCTGGGCACCGAGGATCGTCGGATCGTTTTCTGGGCTGGACGACGGAATCGACGGTTGAGGCGCCGGCCGGCTGGCGTACGGGCTCGCGCCCTGCGCCCCCAGCACCGTGCGGTCTTCATCCGCTTCGTCCGGCTGTCCCAACGACTGGGAAGCGATCCCTCGTCCGAACATCTGCTGTTCGGCCCGCTCGAAAGCCTGTGTACGCGAGGCCGTCGGTGCACGAGCGGCGTGTGACCCGGGAGGGGGCGCCACCGGTGCAGCCGGCTCTGGTTGGACCGCGGGGGGCATGGGTTGCGGTAGCGGCGGTTGCTGCTGTTCCACCGGCATCTGCACCTGAACGGAGACGACCCCGGCTACCCTCGCCAACAGGTCCTGCAGGCCCTGCGCTCGATTGGCCGAGGTGGCCACATAGGGCACACCATCCACGTTCAAGCTGCGTTCCAGCTGGCGGATGGACAGGGCATCGGGCAGATCCCGCTTGTTGTACTGGATCACGCCCGGTGTCGTCGCCAGCCCTGCGCCCAGTGAACCCATCGCGGCATCGATATTCTGGCGCGCCTGCATGTTGCTGCGCAGAGCAGTAGGCCCGGAATCCATGACCAACACGTAGCCGTCCAGATCCCGCAAGATCTCGACAAATGCCGGCCCGATGGGTTCCGCCTCGTACCCCACCAGGTGGAACACGACTTTTTTTCCATCGACCTTGGTCGCGGGGCGCGTCCGGTAGTGCAACTCGTACACGGGCGGATCGCCGGGGCCCGGTATCACCGCTGAATCGGCGGCATCGGGGATGAGAGCCCACAGTTCCCTGAATGTGGTTCCGACGCCGGCTCCCACCGGACCGCAGAACACAACCTTGCAGATCAATTCGCTGGACCGTTGGTCGAATATAGCCATGGGCTAACGTTTCACCCGTTATTCTTCGAGATCGATTTCAGACCCTTGGTCAAGCTGACTCCGCCACCCCGTACCCGGGTACCGAGTCCCTCTCCGGTGACTCACCAACCACTGTTATTCTAAGCCCTAGCGAAAAACTGGATCAACCTGCCACAAGCCAAAGCGCGCGGTCTGTTTTCCATGGTATTGTAGCAAACTCGTGATGGTGTTCTTCCGTCAGAAGCGGAACGTTGGACTGGCGGTGGTTGAATCGGGAGTAACGCTTACGCTCTTCGCGTGGTGATGAGATCTTGCGCTGCCTCTGTTAGGGTATCGCCCATCCTGCGCATAGAGGGGAGAACAGACTCTTGGCTAACGGAGTTGAAGTCGAGCTGGCCGTAGCACGGGGAGATACGTATCTCCACCGCATCAGATTCCGCCCTTCCACGATCCTGACCGTCGGCGTAAACCCAATGACGACGGTCAGACTCGAGGGAGACGGGATCCCAGATTTTTTGGAGTTTCTCAATATCAGCCCGGAAGGCGCGCTGTTGCGCTTCACGCCGGACATCCAGGTCGAGGTGCTGTCCGGGAGCCAGGTGCTGGCTTCCCAGGCGCTGATCGACGGTGGTTATGCTCGCCGGACGGGGGACGCCTACGGAGTCACCCTGGAGATGGGTGGTAAAGCGGTCGTACGGATGGGCGGCTACAAGCTGATGCTCAAGGTCGATCCGCTGTCCGACGCTGAGATCCTGGCTGTGCAGGTCCCGGCGGCAGACCAAGCCACCTGCGGGAAATGCGCAACGAATCTGCGTTTGGTTCTAGCCGGGGGTGGGGCACTCACACCCTGTGGAGCCTGCGGGTCCCTCAACAGGGTCACCCTTGCAGGCACCAAACAGCAGCAGCTGGAAGACCAGGCAACGCGCATCGCAATGCCTGCAGGCGTTTTACAAGAAGAGAAAGCTACGCCCGAGATTGGCCAGAGTGTGGACCCTGGCAGTTCCACGGGGCGCGCTATCTCCGATCTGCCAACCTTCGATGCAATCAGCGTGATGAAGGACGCCGACGCCCAGCCGGAGGCTGCGGCCGCCATCGAGCAGCTGGGCAAAGCCAGCGGGTCGGCCGGCGCCGTCTCCAACCTGGCATCGCCCGAAACCGTCGATCCAGGAAGCTCAACCGGGCGCCCTGCCAGTGATCTGCCAACCTTTGATGCCATCGCCGTGCTCAAGGATGATGCGCCGGCGCAACCCAAGGCCGAGACCGTGAACCTGGCGGGCGGCGGCCCACCGCCGGCGGCTCCACCGCCACAAGCCGCTGCCGCACCACCGACGCCTCCGCCTCAAGCTGCCGCCGCACCGCCGACGCCTCCGCCCCAGCCGAGTGCGCCCCAGCCGAGTGCGCCCCAGCCGAGTGCGCCCCAGCCGAGTGCGCCCCAACCCGTTGCCACGCCGCCGACACCCGCGCCACAGCCGGCTGTGGCCCAGGAGAAGCCCGTGACCGAGTCACCAGCTGGTCCTCCGGAAGCTCAGCCCGATGCCGATGACGAAACCCCTGCTACTGGCCAGTGGGAAGAGACCCTGACCATCCAGGCGGTGAAGCCCAAATCGAAGTCGATACTTCCCTGGATCGCCCTGATTCTTCTGGCTGTATTCGGGCTGCTCGGTATCGCCCTGCTCATCGTACTCAAGGTGCTGGGGCTGCTACCCTTCTGATGCCCGAACTCAGCACGGTACGGCCGACGAGGCAACTTGGGGAGAAAACACCGTGCGCAGAGATCATTGGATGAAGACCGCTGTTCTGTTGGCATTGCTGTGCCCAATCCTTCTGACCGCGCGGCCGTCGTCAGCGAGTTCCACCGACGGCATCCTCGTCTACGGCCCTCAGACGGCTGGTCAGGCCGAGCTCGACCAGGCTCGCAAGATGCTCGAATCGTCGCTGGGGGAAGGGCAGCTCCCCAACTCGTCCGTCCATATCCTGGACCTGCCTTTCCCGTCCCCCGATCCGGTCTGGATTGCGGGAGACGCCCGCGTGGTCCCGTGCACCGACCCGGATCTGGAAGATCAGGATCTGGCCGGCCTGCTCACCGAGGCCATCGACCAGATCGATGCCCTCGACTATGAGGCCGGCAAGCGGATCCTCGACAACGCCATCGTCGCCCTTCCCTGTTCCTCGCAGCCCGTGGACCGCACGGTCCTGATCAATCTCTACTACTTCCGGGGCATCGCCGCGTTCCACATGGGTGACCGTGCGGGGGCACAGCAGAGTTTCTCCTACGCCCTTTCCATCGAGAAAGAAAAAACCTGGGACACCAACTATCCCCCGGAGCCGCAGCAGGTGTTCCTGCTCGCCAAGGAAGACTCCATTGGTCTCGCCAGGGTCGACGTCGGCTACGACGTGCGCGGAAGCAACGTCGATGAATTCAACTTCGACGGCACCAGCCACGATACGACCAAGGCCGGCGTCCTCCAGGTCATTCCCGGCATGCACCTAGTCCAGTACAAGGCCAATGGGAACGCCTATTCCCGGCTGGTGGAGGTCCGCTCCGAAGGGCCAGCCGCGCTGGTGACCCGGCAGGGCCTCACGACCGCCGTGGAGGGCGGGCCCTCGTCGTCCGGCATGATGCCCGCGGCCCGAGCGAGCCTCCGTGCGCTGGTACAAGGCCGCAACCTCGAACGCGCCTTTGTCGTGATCATCGGGGACGAGACCGGTCGGATCTACAAGTACGACGAGAGCTACACGACCATCTCCGAGACCGCGGTTGCCGCTGTGGCGGTCCCGGATCCCGAACCGGCCGTCGATACGGCGCCGGACCGCAAGAAGCCCGTGACGCGGGCCAGCGACGGCGATCTGGATACCGGTGGCGGCATGACCCTCGGGGTCGTCGGGATCGGCCTGGCCCACGAGACGGCCTATCTGCGTTTCCAGCTCAGGGGCCATATCCGCATCGTAGCCGGCCTCGAGTTGGAGGTGGGCGGCGGCCTGGGAGCCCGTAGCTACAGGGACGAGGATGACGCCCAGTGGACCTCCCTGCTGCCCTTCGTCAGGGCGGGAGCCCGATATCGTTTTGGCAAGAACAAGTTCCGTCCCTACGTGGGGGCGGCGCTGGTCATCAACTTCTGGGCCAGCGAAGAACGGCAGAGCCCGACCGAAACCACGACCATGACCAATATCTCTCCCGGCGGCGCGCTGTTCGGCGGTTTTGACGTCCATCTCTCCAAGATGGTCGTGCTGAACCTCGATGTGGATGTGGGCTATGCCTACCGGCTCTGGGGTGGTGCCTCGGGCGGCCTCGGTCTCCGCTTCTGAACCTGCGCCTTCCAGCAATCATCGGAGTGAAGCAATGAGCGACGAATCCCCCCCCTTCGATCCCTCTGCACTGGGAGATCTCGGCGGCCTGATGGGCAACCTGATGGGGCAGGTCCAGCAGATGCAATCCAAGATGAAACAGATGCAAGAAAAGCTTCGCTCGGTCACCGTCACCGGCCAGGCGGGCGGGGGCATCGTCACGGTGACCGCCAACGGGGCCGCCGAGATCGTCCGTATCGAGATCGATCCGGTGGCCGTGGACCCACGGGACATCCCCATGCTCGAAGACCTGGTGGTCGCAGCCACCAACGCCGCCCTCACCCGCGCCGCCGAACACAAGAAGCAGGCCATGGCTTCGGTCACAGGTGGAGTTTCGCTGCCCGGGCTGACGGACCTGCTGTGAACGGCGACGATCCCATCCAGCAACTGGTCCGCGCGCTGAGCCGGCTCCCTGGCATCGGCGAGAAGACGGCCACACGGTTAACCTTCCACATCCTGCACGAAGGCGAGCAACTCGCCGGAGAACTAGCCCAGGCACTGGACGGAGTGTCGGAGCGCGTGCACCTCTGTTCGACCTGCTGCAACCTCTCCGGGACCGATCCGTGCCCCATCTGCGCGGACCACCGGCGCGACGCTACCCTGATCTGCGTGGTCGAACGCCCCCAGGACATCCTGGCCATCGAACACAGCGGTGAGTTCCGCGGCCGATTCCACGTCCTTCACGGAGCCCTCAGTCCCCTGGACGGAGTGGGTCCGGACGAGATCCACGTGGCCGAGCTGTTGGCCCGAGTCCGTGACGACTCCCCGACCGAGGTCATCGTGGCGACCAATCCCACGGTGGAGGGGGAGGCCACCGCCCTATATCTGGCCAAACTGCTCAAGCCGTTGGGGATCCGTACGACCCGCATTGCTCAGGGGATCAATGTGGGGAGCGAGCTGGAGTACACGGACGGGGGGACCATCGCTCGGGCGCTGCAGAATCGGCGGGATATCTAGCCGATTCGGGCGTGGAAACGGCAGCCCTCAACGGCTGAAGGAAATCTAACACCTTAACAACCGGCACCTTCTTCTCCTTCTTCTTTCCGCGAAGGGGGCAAGGGGGATACCCCCCTCCCAGCGCAGCGAGCGAAGCGATGCAAGCATCCTCGGGCCGCCAGGCCCCGAGGCGGTGGGGGTGGGTGGGCGGGCCCACCTCTACCCCACCTTTCAGGAACCCCTTTCTAATAATCACCACGATTTCTTGCCGGGAGCGGAGCGGGAGGCATCGTTGGATCACCACGTTGGAGCCTTCCAGCCGAGCTAGCGGAGTGGAGTTGGGACCCGGGTGGTCCGGCATACCGGCAACCTGAGAGCTTCCGGGTCCTGCTGGGCCGGCACACCGGAAGGACAGGAGGAAGCTCG
>CAZDDH010000090.1:0-6366 GCA_964504165.1 uncultured Rickettsiales bacterium
CATGGGCAAGACCATCGACCGCCACGAGATGATCGCCGACTACCTCGACGAGATGCGCACCGACATCCAGGGCATCCGCGCTCTGGCGGTGCAGTCCTCCTTCCACGAGGAGCTGAGCCACAAGCTGGACCTGATGCTCCGGTTCCAGCCCCCGACCGATCCGGAGGAGGCCAAGCAGCTGGAGAAGGACCGCAAGTACCACCAGCGCACCTCCCGCCGTTTCACACCGCTGCTCAAGTACCTGGGGGCGGAGAAGGCGGTGGACATCGCCCGCCGCGGGCTGCAGATCCACGGCGGCTACGGCTACAGCACCGAGTACGGCGCCGAGAAGCTGATGCGCGACGCCATGGTGCTGCCCATCTACGAAGGCACCTCGCAGATCCAGGCGTTGATGGTGATGAAAGACAGCCTGATGGGCATCCTCAAGGATCCGGGCCGCTTCGCCCGGCGCAACGCCCGGGCCCGCTGGCGCAGCAACTCGTCGCGGGACCCGATGGAAAAGCGGGTCGCCAAGCTGCAGGTCGTCTCCTACAAGACCCTGCAGTACCTGATGTCCCGGCTGGCCGGGAAGAAGTTCTCGGAGATCCGCAAGCAGCCGCTGGCCGAGTGGAACACGGCGTTCAAGAACTGGGACCCCAAGAAGGACTTCGCCCTGGCCATGCTGCACGCCGAGCGGCTGACCCGCATCCTCACCGATGTGGCGGTCTGCGAGCTGCTGCTCAAGCAGGCGCAAGCGCACCCAGAGCGCCAGGAGGTGCTGGAGCGCTACCTGGAGCGGGCTGAGCCCCGCTGCCGCTTCCTCCACAACGAGATCACCACCACAGGCGGGCGGTTGCTGGACAGCTTGCGTGGCCACATCGCCCCGGAAGCGGAAGCCGCCGCCAACGAGGCCTGATTTTCCGCTCAGGAGATGACGCACATGTCGGTATCCAAACGCCATCTGTTACGGCAGGGCCCGGTGATCCGGTCGCTGGGACGGACCGTCTGGCGGTCCGTGAGGAGCGGCAACGCACCCACCAATGGGTCGGCGCCGCAGATGCCCGGGCCGGAGCTGGTGGAACATCTGCCGCCCCGGGATCCCCGGCTGATCCATGACTACGTCAAGGCCGTGGGAGGGGATCCCAAGGCCTACCGCGGCACCGTGCCGGCGCACATGTTCCCCCAGTGGGGATTCCCGGTGCTCTCACGGGCCCTGGAGGTGCTGCCGTACAACATGACCCGGCTGCTCAATGGTGGCTGTCGCATGGAAATGCTGCACCCCATACCGGCCGGGGAAGAGCTGGAGCTGCGGGCACGGCTGGTGGAGGTGGATGACGACGGCACGCGGGCGTTGATCCGCACCCAGCTGATCACCGGCACGGCCAGCACGCCCGACGCGCTGGTATCGCACATCACGGCCTTCCTGCCGCTGGCCAAGAAGAAAAAGGGGGCGGGTAAGAAGGAGCGGCCGCGGGTGCCCGCCGGCGCGCGGCAGCTGGACAGCTGGAGTCTGCGACCCGGCTGCGGTGCCGACTTTTCGGTGCTGACCGGGGACATCAACCCCATCCACTGGAGCCCGCGTTATGCCCGCATGGCCGGGTTCAAGAAGACCATCTTGCACGGCTTCTCCATGCAGGCGCGGGTGGTCGAGTCCCTCAACCGCCGGCTTTTCAGCGGGGATCCCACCCAGCTGACCGAGGTGGAGGTGCGCTTCGTCAAACCGCTGCTCGTACCGAGCAAGACCGCCGTGTGGGTCACCGACGACGGCGAGGTGGCCGTGGGGGACGCCCCCGGCGGCCCGGCGGCCCTCACCGGCACGTTCAAAAAAAATCAGGAGTGAGTCATGAGTGATTATCTGGTCAACCTGGGCACCAAGCCCGCCGCTCGCAAGGCCATCGGCGCGATGGGGCTGCCCATCCCCTTGCCCCAGAAGCTGGCGCGTTGCAGCAAACCCTGGACGGATCGGCCCCTGCAGGACCGAAACGTGGTGGTCGGCCAGCACGCCGCGGGCGAGTTGGGGGACGTGCTGGCGCGGACCCTGGCGGCCGCCGGCGCGGATCCCCACGTCGTGGTCGGCGAGGAGGGGCTGGCCCCCTACCTGAAGCACGGCGAGGCCCACGGCCGCAAGGTGTGCAACCTGGCCGCGGATGCGAAGCCGGGCGGCAAGACCCACGCCCTGGTTTTTGATGCGACGGGGCTTGAGACGCCGGCGGACCTCAAGCCGGTCTACGAGTTCTTCCACGGACGGCTGCGCAGCCTGGCCCGATGCGGGCGAGCGATCGTGATCACCAGGCCAGCCGATTGTGCGGGTGACGCCTTGAAGGCCGCGGCCTACCACGGGCTGGACGGGTTCGTGCGCAGCATGGCGCGGGAGATGGGCCGCAAGGGTTCGACGGCCCACATCGTCAACGTGGTGCCCGGCGCCGAGGAGCGCATCGAGCCGTTGCTGCGGTTCCTGCTCTCCGAGCGCTCCGCCTACATCTCGGGCCAGGCGTTCCGTGTGACGGACCTGGTGGTCAAGGACGGGGGCGCGACCAATGGCGTCTCCGGGCACCGCCGCCCGCTGGACGGCAAGGTAGCCCTGGTCACCGGCGCAGCCCGGGGTATCGGCGCCGAGACGGCCCGGGCGCTGGCCCGGGAGGGGGCCCGCGTCGTCATCATGGACCGTCCCAGCGAAGACGGGCCGGCCAGCGTACTGGCCGCCGAGCTCGGCGGAACCATGCTGGCCTGTGACATCACCGCCGACGACGCGGCGGACGTCATCGCGGCCCACCTGGACGAGCACCACAAGGGCCACCTGGATGTGGTCATCCACAACGCCGGTGTCACCCGCGACAAGATGCTCGTCAACATGGACGAGCAGCGCTGGGACATGGTCATGGAGGTCAACTTGCTGGCGTTGATCCGGGTCAACGAGGCGCTGCGGCCCAAGATCCGCGCTGGCGGGCGCATCGTCTGCCTGAGTTCGGTGGTGGGCATCGCCGGTAACGCCGGCCAGTCCAACTACACCGCATCCAAGGCCGGCCTGATCGGATACGTGCGGGCCATCGCGCCCCACATGGCCCAGCAGGGCATCGCGGTCAATGCCGTGGCCCCGGGCTTCATCGAGACCAAGATGACCGCCGGCATCCCGGTGGCCACCCGCGAGGTCTCCCGCCGCCTGTGCAACCTGTCCCAGGGTGGGTTGCCCCAGGACATCGCCGAGACCATCACCTATCTGTCCAGCCCGGGCGCCGCCGGCCTGTGCGGCAACGTCGTGCGCATCTGCGGCGGCAACTTCATCGGCGCCTGATCCGAATTTAATTGCTACAAGGAGGGTCCACCGTGGCCACCGCCAAGAAATCCAAAGCCAAGAAGTCTACCCCAAAGAAGACCGCCCCCCGTCGCGCCGTCATCGTCGGCGGGGTCCGTACCCCATTCATCCGCTCCTTCGGATCGCTGACCCGCCTGGACACCATCGCCCTGGGCGTGGCGGCGGTGAAGGGCGCCCTGGAAGCCCGCGACGTGCGCTGGAGTGACGTGCAGAGCATGGTCTGGGGCGGCGTCGTGCTGCCCAGCCAGTCGGTGAACATCGGCCGGGAGATCGCGCTGGACGCGGGGCTGCCCCCCAACGTCGAGTGCACCACCATGACCCGCGCCTGCACCTCCAGCCTGTTCACCGCCGCGATGGCGGCGGCGGCCGTGGAGCGGGGCGCGGCGGACGTGGTCATCGCCGGCGGCAGCGACAGCTGCAGCAACGCCGAGCTGAAGATGCCCCAGAGCCTGATGCACAAGATGGCCCCCACCATCATGAACCGCAAATCCGGCCCGGTGGACTACGTCAAGGCTGCTAGCAAGCTGCGCCCGGGCAAGGACCTGGTACCCCAGCAGCCAGCGGTCAAGGAGCGCACCACCGGCGAACTGATGGGCGAGTCGGCCGAGGCCATGGCCGAGCGCAATGGCATCACCCGTGAAGCGCAGGACGCCCTCGCCTTCCAGTCCCACGAACGGGCGGCGGCGGCCGTGGCCTCCGGGCGCTTCGCCGATGAGATCGTCCCCGTGGACGCCCCCGGCGGCAAGCGGGTGCTGGCGGACAACATCATCCGCGGCGATGTGACCCTCGAGAAGCTGGCCAAGCTGCGCTCGGCGTTCAAGAAGGACGGCACGCTGACGGCGGGTAACTCCAGTGCCCTCACCGACGGTGCGGCCGCGGTCGTCATCATGAGCGAGGAGAAGGCCCGAGCCCTGGGGTACACGGACCTGGTGGCCTTCAAATCCTGGTCCTTCGACGCCGTCGATCCCGCCGACCAACTGCTGATGGGGCCGGCCATCTCCATGCCCCACGCCACCCAGCGGGCGGGCATGAAGCTCACCGATGTGGACATCGTCGACATCCACGAGGCCTTCGCCGCTCAGGTGCTGGCCGTCATCAAGATGATGGGGAACGAAGAGTTCGGCCGCCAGCGCCTGGGGCTGAAGGGTGCCTTTGGCGACATCGATCCCACTAACATCAACCTCCACGGCGGCTCCATCGCTCTGGGCCACCCCTTTGCCGCTACCGGTGCCCGCATGGTCACCACCATGGCCAACGAGTTGATTGCTACAGGCAAGGGCACGGCCCTGCTGGGCATCTGCGGTGCGGGTGGCGTCTCGGCTGGGGCTGTGCTGGAGCAGATCTAGAAGAAAAGAAGAGAAGAGAGAGGAAGAGGGCCGTCCGGCCAGGACGTCCTTTCGCAAAGGCCGCAGAGCGCGCGTCCAGCGCGTGCAGAGGGCGCAAAGGTGGGAGGGGACAATCGATATCGATGTTAGTAAAAACCGGATATATGCATCAGGAGAGCAGTTACAGCTGTACCCGTCTATGGCGGGGGGCGCTGAGGAAGCAGAATTGGATTTTAGTATCGGCACAGAATATTGTGAGTGGGTCGACTGAGACGCCAGGTGAATTACAGAAATATCACGCCTCGAACATGCGTCTTGGAGTTCTGGTGGAACAGGAGGCGAGAATGTCATAAAGGGGTGGCGTCTCTTGTTGGTCATTGAATTACTCAGCTCTTCAAGTCCGCATCAGTACGTTCTCCTACGGGCTTGCCATATTTGCCCAGCGAGATGAACTCGTAGTCGTGGTCTCCGTGGATGCCGGGGGATCAGCATTGGAATGGATGGCCCCATCTGTCCGTCGGCATTTCGTTCCTCTTGGCGGGGATTTTCCCCGCCACGTTCCCCCGCGCTTTCATGGGACGTCACAGGGGGATGTCCCATGGGGCGTCGCCATGTCACACGTACCGGTCACATGACTGCTGCGTTCTTGGAACTACCCGTAGTTACAGGAGAATATCTGCGTCGACAGTTTTTTTCATGCAAGCACAGCTGCTGTGCGAAGCCGGCACGTGGTTTGCAAACTTGTCTAACCGAACGGCAATGACGCCCGGAGGACAAGAAATCATGACACGCGATATGAACACGATTCTCACCCTCACCATCACGATTTTTCTCGTCACCGTGGGCGTCTGCATCGTCCGCTCGGCGCAGGCGGCAGACTTCGTCCTCATCGCCCAGACGGACGAGGGCTGCACCCTGTATCTCGACGGCACGGACCTGGTCGCCGAGGGGTGCAATGTCCACATCCGCAACAACAAGGGCGCCACGGACACGACCGACGGGACCGGCAACCTCATCGTCGGGTTTGACGAGGACGAACAGGACGACCGCTCCGGGAGTCATAACGTGGTCGTCGGCCCGTACCACAGCTATCCCAGCTACGGTGGGCTGATCGCCGGGTACGACAACGAAGCCGGCGGGGCATTTGCCACGGTCGCCGGTGGGCGTGCCAACGACGCTTACGGGGACTGGGCGACGATCAGCGGTGGGTACTCCAACGTGGCGTCGGGGGACTACTCGTCGGTGTCCGCCGGTCAGTACAACGACGCGTATGGCAGCTATTCTTCGGTCTCTGGCGGGTACTTCTGCGATGCCAGGGGAACCCACTCGTCGGTTACCGGTGGATACTGGAACCAGGCCTGGGGTGAGTCCGCGTCGGTCACGGGCGGTTTCTCGAACCAATCCTGGGGCGAGTACACGTCGGTCACTGGCGGATACGGGAACCAGGCCTGGGGTGAATCCGCGTCGGTGACGGGCGGGATCGTGAACATGGCTGGCGGCGACTATGCGACGGTGACCGGCGGCCTGAGCAACTGGGCCTCGGGTTACACCTCCTCCATCTCGGGAGGCTACGCCAACCAGACATCGACGGACTACGAATCCATCCTGGGCGCCCATGTCTACATCTGGGGCCCCGACCACTACTGGCTTTGAGTTACCGAGCTAAGGTCCCTCACGCTCTTCATCCCCCTCCCCAGAACCAAGAGCGGCTGCGCGCGCCGCCTAAATCCGCCCCCCCACCCGCAAGCC
>CAZDDH010000090.1:6376-30282 GCA_964504165.1 uncultured Rickettsiales bacterium
CCTCTCCACCCCCCTCCCAAACCCCCCGAGGGGCGGCGCGCGCCGCATCAGGCGCCCCACGCAGCCGCAAGAGGCCCCGCCCTCATCTATCAGTCCACGACCTCGCACCAGTCCCCGAAGCTGTCGATGCCCGCCCCCTCGAAAGGGGAGGGCTCGCCGTAGGTGTGGGCGGTAAGCCAGCTCTCGGCAGTGTTCATGGCGGTGGAGGTGACGGTGTGGCCGGCGGTGTGCTGGCAGCGGACCACGAAGTGGCCGTCGTCTTTCAGAGAGGTCTCCAGGTTGTCGGTGGCCTCGTCGAAGTTGATCACGGCGAAGCCCTCGGGCCAGCCGTCGTCCTCGCCGCCGGAGACCACCAGCGCGGGCATGGCCTGGGCCGGTGTGTCGTACCGGGCGATGATGGGCATGGAGACCACCTCGATGTCCGAACCGCCGGACATCTCCAGGATCGACGCCAGCGTATCGCCCCGCTCCCGGGCCAGCACGGTGACGAACAGGCTGCCGCCGGAGAACCCCGTGGCGCTGACGCGGGCGATGTCCGCCTCCAGGTCGGTGACCATGCAGGTGCGCAGATCGTCGTAGAGCACCAGGTCCAGATCGTCCGCTTCCTGCACCTCCCACATGAACGCATCCATGATCACGACGTTCATCACCCGGGAGTCGGGCAGCACGAAGATGGCGCCGGTCTCGTTGGCCGTGGCCTGCAAGTTGAGGGCCGCGGCGGTCTCGGCGCCGGGCTCGGGGTTGTAGTCGGGGCTCAGCAGCCCGTGGAAGAAGAACACCAGCGGCGCGTCCGGCTCCAGTTCGTCCGGTAGCAGCACCGTGAAATCCCGCTCGAGCCCCCCCGAAGAGATGGTGTAGGTGCCCGACTCGGGCATCTCCGGGCATTCGCCGTCGCTGAGTTCGGCGAGGTCAGCGAGATCGCTCTCCTGGACCTCGACGTCGTCGTCGGCGCCGGTGGTGGTGTCGTCGTCGCTGGCCTCTTCCGCATCCTCTTCGTGGGTTTCCCCGCAGCCAACCAGCAGCCCCAAGACCAGCAGCCAAGGTAATGTGCGCATGACCTACCTCCTGATAGCGCGCAACCTACCAAATGGTAGAGAACGAGGTCAAGGGCGAAACCCAAAAAAACTGAACAACAGAAAAAACCCTGGCCTCCGTCAGGAGGGTTCGACCCACAAGTCGAGCCGGTATCCCATCCCATCGTCGCCCGAATCCGCGAGGATCAGCGCGATGCACTCGGTACCGGCAGAGAGGTAATAGTTGGAATCGCCCTGCTCGGGTTTGTTCGACGGCGTGTCGTTCCGACTGAGGTAGTACCAGTCCAACGGATTCCACTCATCTTCGAAGTAACAACTCAGGTACCAGTGCAGATCGGCGTAGGTGGAGTCCCAATCGAGAGACCCATGAAGCACGCCGCTTTCAGCCATGGTGAACCGGTACATGTCCGAATCGGCATTCCAGCCCTGGGGATTGATGACCTCCAGCGTGCCTACGAGCCCGTCGGAAAGCCCGGTTCCGCTCAACAGGCTGCTACAGACCTGGGCCGCTTCGGGCACCAGGGGCTCCTCGTAGGGTAGGGGGCCGTCGTTGGGCTCCTGGTCCGCACAGTCAAAACCGGACTCATCCGGCGGATCCAGATAGTCCTCCTCCAGGTACGTTTCACCGCCGGAGCATTGCCCGAAATCGTCGTTCCCCCAGCACAACAGATCTCCATCGACGGTGATCCCGCAGGCGTGGGCCTCGCCGGCGTCGATGGCGGTGAATTCCCCCTGCGGTGGGTCCGTGCGGCCGTCGTCGGACAGTCCCCAGCACTCGACCGGGCCAGCGGCCGTGATCCCGCACGAGAAGTTCGTCCCCACCGCCAGCCCGGCGAACGCCCCCTCGGGCGGCTCGCATCCACCGTACACGTGTAGCTCGCAACCCCAGCATTCTACCGATCCGTCTTCCCGCAACCCGCAGCTGTGATCGGCGTGTGTGGCCACCTGGCGGTAGGGGCCATCGATGGGCATCTCATCCACCTGCAACCCGGCGCCCCAGCAGCGGAGTGATCCGCTCGTATCGACACCGCAGCTGTGCGTCGACGACGTGGCTACGGACACATACTCGCCATAGGGCGGCCAGGACTGGCCCCAGGTGTCGTCACCCCAGCAGGTGAGCGTGCTGTCGGAACCGACGGCGCAGCTGTGTGAGGCACCAGCGTCCACCTGGACGAAGTTGCCGGCGGGGTCGTCGCAGGCGTGATAGTCCTCGCCGAAGCACCCCCAGCAATCGAGAGCGCCGTCCTCGTGGATGGCACAGGCGTGTGCCCATCCGGTGGCTACCGTGGTCGCCGCCACATCCGGTGTGTCCGTGATCTGGGAGTCTGCCGCGCCCCAGCACTCCACGGAACCGTTCGAGCGGACGCCACAGGTGCTGTTGGACAGCGCGCTGACGGCGATCCAATCCCCGACCGGTTCGTCCCCGGCCGTGTCGTCGTCGCCGGCGTCGTCCTCCGGCGGGTCCTCATCGTTCAGGTCGTGCTGGCCGGTGCAGGCTCCCCAGACCACGTACGTGGCTATCCAGGCAAGCAAACTCAGGTCCCAAGTTATCTTCCTCATACCTCCCTACCCGTTCTGCCCCGCCGGTTGTTGCATCGGGTGGGAGCTGGAGACGGCGTTGGATCCTCCAGGCTCCCGGGTAGGCAGTCGGGCTCAGAACCGCAAAGGCACAGGACAGTTATGTCGTCTGGTTAGATCGATCCCAGAGGCGCGGAGAACCGGTAGCTGGCAACGAATTCCGCGTCGGCCGGTGCCCCGGGGATGGGCGCCTCGGTCAGGTCGAATTCCCCGCTGATGCCCAGCTCGTCGCCGGCGAGCTTCATGTGGGCCATGGCGATGCCGCAGTCCACCAGGTGGTAGTCCTTGCCGTCCTTGAGCTGGGTCTGGGTCTTGTAGATGACGACCCGGCCGGGGGAGACGACGAAGCGCCAGGGCTGCTTGTTGGCCCACGATGGGGCCCGGCGGATGGCTTCGAGCCAGGGGGCGACGCGTTCGCCGTTCTTGAGATCATCTGGCAACGCAGTCCCCACGGACTCCCAGGCGAACAGGACGTCGACGTCCTTGCGCTTGTGAGGCTTGACGACCGCCTTGGTCACGCTCTTGAGCATGGACCGCTGCATCCGCTTCATCAGGCCGTGGTTGGCCTTGCCCTGGGGCAGGTTGCCCAGGGGGGTGAGGGCGAGGATGCGCATGCCTTCGTCCATGCCCACCTGGGGGCCCATGGTCTCTTCCCGCAGGTAGCCGCCGATCCAGCAGGTGCCGAGCCCCAGCCGGGTGGCCTCCAGCACCATCTGCTCGAAGCGGTAACCGCCGTCCACCAGGTAGTGGGGGCCCTCCTCCATGGCCATCACCAGGTAGTGGGGGCCGTGGATGGACTTGCCGTAATCGCCGACGATGCCGGTCATCTTGTCCTCGACGCCGCCGCCGCCCACGTCGCGGAAGAACTGGGCCCGGGCGCCGGTGAGGGCGTGGGCCCCTTCGGCGGCCCGCTGCACGGTGTCGAGGATCTCGTCTTCGAGGGGAGTCTTGTCGTAGCTGCGGATGCTGCGTCGTTGCTGGATGACGTTCAGGATGCTGGTCATGCCTCGCTCCTCGGCAAGATCGCTAGGACCGGAAGCAGGTCAGGTGCCCGTCCGAGTAAAACTCCTCGAAGCCGGGCGGCAGGAACGGCCCCAGGCAGTCGGCGATACTGAAGATGGTCACGCCACGGGCCTTCGTCAACTCGGCGGCGAACCGTTCGTAGAACCGCCGGCCCTCCCCCTCGGGCCGCACCGGGCGATACAGGTAGATGAAATCCATGCCCCGCGGGGGGACATCCAAAACATCGGCGGCGATCCACTCCACCCGCTCATCCGGGATACCCAGCCACCCTTGCAGCCGCCGGCCGATATCCAGCGCCCGGCTGCTGATGTCGATCTGGATCGTCTTGCGGTGGGGGTCGAGGATCTGGAACAGCAGCCCCTGCAGCCCGTTGCCGGCGCCGTAGTCGGCGCTCACCGAGCCGGCGTGCAGCCAGGGCCCGGCCTTGAGGATGGGGCTGATGCCGCCGGCGTGGCACCAGTAGCCGCCGGTCTCGTCCATGCGCCGGCGCTCGGCGGTGGTGTAGGGCGCCTCGTGCATGTGCACGTGGGCGTACAGCTCCAGGAACGTCTCCTCCAGGCGGTCGCCATCGTCGCCGACGGCAGCGCCCATGAACCGGCCCTTGAGTTCGTCGTAGCGGGGGAAATCACCGTCGGGGTCTGGGGGCGCCGGCAATCCGGCGAACAACTCCATCAGGCGTACCAGGCGGGCGCGTTCGGACGGATGGCGCTCGTCGTCGGCGAGCAATTCGGTGAGTCTAGCGGCCGAGATCATCGGTTCATTCCACCGCGGGCGTGGGCCGGCAGAGGATGTCCATCACCTTGACGTCGAAGGCGGCGGTGGAGTGGGCCGGCCGGATGACGCAGGCGGCGTCCGCCCCCGTGCCGCTGCCGCCCACTGCGATGACGTCCTCCCCGTACGGGATCATCCCGGCGTCCAGCGCCATGATCCCGATCTCCACGCCGACCTTCACCCCCTGGCCGAACATGCGCAGGGTCTCCGCCATGATCTCCGGGGGGTACATGCCACCGAACTTGAAGCGCGCCGCCCGGTCGACCCCGGCCAGCACGTGGGTCGTGGTCAGCATCTGCACCCCCTGGCCGGCCAGCTCTTCGCGGTTCTCGGGGGTCATCTCGATCTCTCCGGGCTTGCGGAAGCCCACGTGATGGGTGACGCAGACGATGTTCAGGCCCTGCACGTCGTGCTGCAGCATTCTCTGCACGGTCGCCCCAGTGTTCGATGCGACTACCAGGTGACGGATCCCCCGCTGGCGTGCAGCTTCCACGGCCACGTTGACGGTTGCATCGGTGTTGGTCGGTCCCTTGGTCTTCCAGTGCATGTCTTCACCTCGACGCGGCGCGGGGCCGGCCCGGCCGCTCGTTTGTCGCAATCAGACAGGATTGTGACGGTTCTGTACATGGCCCTCCACAGATTCCTGGGGTACACCAAGCATGGAGGTGATCATGAGAGGGAAAGGGCTGGTGATGATGGCGCTGTGGGTCGTCTGGGCTGGGATTGCGGGGGGGTGCCAGGCCGATGGGGACGATGATTCCCCCGGCCCGGACGACGATGACGCGGCGGACGATGACGACGCCGCAGACGATGACGATGCCACGGACGATGACGACGCCGCCGAGACCGGCTGGACCGAGTTCGTCGCCAGCGGGGACACCCGTATCGTCTACGTCTCCAGCTCGGCTGGGGACGACGGCAACGACGGCCTGGGTGAGGCGACCCCGGTGGCCACGCTCAGCCACGGCATGTCCTTGCTGCGGGACGGCTACCCGGACTGGCTGCTGCTCGCCAGGGGGGACCGCTGGGACGAGACCTTCGGTACCTGGACCCTCTCGGGCCGCTCGTCGTCCGAGCCCATGGTCATCGGCTCCTACGGTGAAGGGGAGCGCCCCTACATCAATCTGGTGGATCGCAACGGGATCTTCACCTACGGCACCCGGGTGAGCCACCTGGCCATCACCCACCTCCACTTCCACCGGGACAGCGCGGACCCGGCGCTGACCGCCAGCCCTGCAGTGGAAGAGGAACAGGCGGCGATCTACTGGCTCAGCGACGGGGAAGACATCCTCGTCGAGGGCAACAAGTTCCACTACACCTCGATGGCGTTCAATCCGGTGAGCGGCGAGGAGCAGCTCGATGACCTGCGCCTGCGCCGCAACGTGGTGATGTTCAGCTACGGCGTCGCCGACGGGTTCCACGCCCAGGGGGTGTACGCCTCCCAGGTCCGGGGCCTGCTCATCGAAGAGAATGTGATGGACCACAACGGGTGGCTCGAGGGGGTCCCGGGGGCCGATCCCACGATCTACAACCACAACTTCTACCTGCAGTACCCGACCTTCGAGGTGGAGCTGCTGGGCAACATCATCGCCCGCGGCTCGGCCACTGGCGCGCAGATGCGCAACTCGGGGATCGCCGAGGGCAACCTGTTCGTGGGCAACTCCATCGCGGTCTACCAGCACATCAACGATCTGGCCTACGGCCCGCAGCTCCAGCACTTCAACGGCAACGCCATCGTCGAGTGCGGGATGCAGACCCTGCACCCGGACGGCTGGGTCCGCGGCTGGGGGCTGGAGGTGCTGGATATTGGAGAGGCTGCCGAGACGGTCATCCACGATAACGTGGTCGCCCACTGCCCCGACGGCTCGGGGGCCTGGATGGTGGATCCGGGGGGCGACGAGGCGGGCAACGTGATCTACGACTGGGGCGGTGAGAGTGATGCGGGGCCGTTCGTCGATCCGTCCTGCACGGTGGGCAGCTACCACGCCTCCCTCGGCGGCGACGCGACGCTGGAGGCGTTCCTCGAACAGGCCGCGGAGATGGAGCAGGGCAACTACCGTCCGGAGTACACCGCCGAGGCGGTCGTGGCCTACTTCCAGGGCTGCTTCGCGTCGCCGTGATAGGTGTCCATTTCAGTCCTCGAGCTTGGCATGGCGGTTGCATTCTATTGGTGCCGTCCCTCGACCCAGGTTGGGCAATGAGTCGAGCAAAGTAGGTGCCGCAGATGAACAATCGCTTTCGTTCGATGGTCCTCTATCTTTCCGTGTTCGTCATGCTGGGCATGACCCTCGGCGCCGTGCCGGTAGCCGGGGCGGCCGAAGACCCGGCGGCCGAGTCCGGTGAGCCAGTGCCGCTCGCTGAAAACGGTGCCGCGGATGCTGGGGACTGGAAACCCCGGCTGAGCACGCAGCTACGATCCGTGCGCCGGGGCTGGGCCGCGCCCCTGGCCGTCGCTGGAGGTTTCGGCGTGGCCTCCATGGTCGCGGGGGGGCTGATGATGGCGGAACACGGGCTTGGCTTTTTCGGCTACTCGATCTTCATGCCGGGCGGCGTCATGATTATGAGCATCGCAGGGGGCAGCGTGGGAGGAGTGGCGATCACGTTGTCCGATGTCATACATCGTCTGAAGACCGACGTGAACGCGACGGTACTGGCGTCCCACCTCCGGTACAACTCCACGGTTTTCGGCTTCGCATCGGGTATCGTGGGTATGGTGGCCACCGGGGTCCTGATCCTCGCGGTCCAGATCCATAGTCTTCCCGTGTTCTGGGCGAGCGTGGCCGGCATCGGCACGTCGGTGGCCCTCGGGCACGTTTCGGCTGCCTGCGCCACCGCGGTGCAGATGTCTCCCGAGCTACACGGACGGAATCGGCCCCTGGCCTCCCGCTCCTTTTCCCCCCGCATTCTGTCCATCTCACCGTTAGGAGTCGCCGGGGTCTGGTAGCATGTGGTCCTGCTGATGTGGGAGGAGCCTTGGCCCAGTTGATCATCCAGGACGTACCGGTGGCCTGCCCCGCCTGCGGGGACCCGGTGGACGTGGGTGAGAACTTCTGCGGCATCTGCGGAGAGGACCTCCGGCATTTACAGGGGGACCAGGAGCCGGAGGAGCAGCGCCATACCTGTAGCTGCCAGACCTGCGGCGCCACCCTCAGCGTCGAGGGTTCCCGCGCGATCACCTGCCCGTTTTGCAAGTCTTCACAGGTGGTGAACCAGCCGGAACTCGCCCATTACCCGGACCCCGAGTTCATCGTCGGTTTCGCGAACGTCGAGGAGGAAGCGCAGCGCAAGTTCAAGGCCTGGATCCGCAAGGGGGGGATCACCGTCCCCGGCGATCTGGCCCGCGCCGCGACATTGGACGAGCTGCGGGGCGTCTACGTTCCGTTCTGGGGTTTCTCGGTGCGGGCGGACAGCCGCTACACCTGCCGCATCGGCGAGTACTGGTACCGCACCGAGACCTACACCACCATCGTCAACGGCAAGGTCGTGACCCGCACCCGGCGCGTCCGGGAGACGGAGTGGTTCTCCCTCAACGGGCAGCACCACAGCTACCACAACCGCTACCTAGTCAGCGGCTCCAAGGGGCTCAGCCAGGAGCTGGCCGACGCCGTGATGCCCTACGACCTGGCCCACATCCATCGCTTCAAGGAGTCGTTCCTGGCCGGCTGGCTGATGGAAGAGCCCTCGGTGAAGATGGAGGACGCCTACGAGGTCTCCAACCAGCGTTTTTACGAGGCGGAGCGGGAGCGCATCGCCAAGGTCCTGCCGGGGGACACCCACTCCAGCTTGCAGGTGGAGACCAACTTCAGCCAGGCCACCAGCGACCTGATCCTGCTGCCCACCTGGCTGCTCAGCTACGACTACAAGGGCAAGCGCTACAACTTCGTGATGAACGGCCAGACCGGCGCCATGTCCGGAACGCGCCCCAAGGTCTACTGGAAGATCGTGCTGCTGGTGGTGACGCTCCTGGCCATCGTGCTGGGGTGCGTCGGGCTGATCAGCCTCATCGCTCTGATTGCGGGGAACCTGTGAGTACCCTGTCCACCGAGATGAGGCGCTGCCAGCGCTGCAACAACATCATCGACCCCGAGGATCTGTTCTGCGCCAACTGCGGCAACGAGGCGCCCATGCACGAGCACGAGCGCGCCGCCACGTCCAAGGCCCCCGATTGGGAAGTGTTCGCCTTCAACTGCAAGGGGTGTGGCGCGTCGATGAGCTTCGACGCCAAGAAGGGCGCCTTGCATTGCCCGTTCTGCGGCGCGTCGGAGGTGGAGCAGCGGCCCACGGCCGAGGGTGTGGTCTACCCCGAGAAGATGATCCCCTTCGCCATCGGCCAGGAGGATGCCGAGGCGCGGTTCCGCGAGTGGCTGGGCAAGGGCTTCTGGCGCCCCGGCAACCTCAAGAAGCTGGCCAATGTCGAGGGCATGCGGCCCCTGTTCCTGCCTTGCTGGAACTTCTCGGGGAGTACGGACACCTGCTGGGCGGCGGATGTGGGGGCCAGCACACGCAGCGGCTGGCGGCCCAACTCGGGCGTGCACCGGGAAGACCTGTCGGGGGTGCTGGTGCCCGCCAGCAAGGGCCTGGCCGAGGCGGAGCTGGAGCAGGTGGCGAATTTTGCCTTCGAGGGGCTGATCCCCACGGAACGCGAGTACCTCGATGGTGCGGTGGTGGAGGCCTTCGGGCTGACGCGCAAGGGGGCTCGGGACCGGGCCCGCGGCGCCTTCGAGCGCGTCGTAGCGCGCCTGGTGTCGGGCCAGCTACAGAGCCGCAAGATCCGTAACCTGCATTGCAACGTGCTCATCGCCGACATGTTCAGCGAGCCGATCCTGCTGCCGCTGTGGATCTTCGCCTACCGCTTCAAGGGCAAGCCGTACCGATTCGTGATGAACGGCCAGACCGGCAAGTCCATCGGCAAGGCGCCGTTCAGTTACTTCAAGCTGATCGCCATCATCGCCGCCGTGCTGGTGGCGTTGGTGGGGCTGGTGGGGCTGGTGAGCTGCCTGGGCGTCATCGGCTCCTACTTCGCCTGAGCCGATCCCGATGAATCGCAAGCTCCTCGTCCCCGCCGCCATCGGCCTGGCCCTGGGGGTGGCCTTGCCGTTGCTGCTGATGCTGGCCCCGCCGCTGCGGGTGCTCAACCACGAATTCACCCAGCTGTTCACCTGCCTGTCCTTCGACGCGCTGCTATTCCTGTCCGCGGGGATCGCCCGCCGCGTCGACCCATCGCTCACGCCGATGGTGCGGATGCACACCGGGTTGACCCGGTCCTTACTGGCGGCAGCGGCGCTGGGAGGGGCCACCTTGGCGGTGATGGCCATCGCCAACCATTCGGACTGCAAGTTCATCTCCGGCGTGGGCTTCTACTGGGTCACCTGGATCCCCGCGGCAGCCGTCGCCTGCGTGCTGGGCGTGATGGCCGGGGAACGGGGCTGGTCCCGCCGCCGTCTACTGCTGATCATGCTGGCGCTGGTGGTCTGCGACGGGATCTACGACGCGCTCCAGTTCCACTATTCGCCGCGCATCGTCGATCTCTTCGTGGGCAAGCCGTTGTGCTTCGACATCCGCGCGCCGATGACCATCCCGCTGGTGCACTGGTGGCAGCGGGGGCTGGTGCTGGCCTGGTCCGTCGCCCTGTGGGAGCTGGCGGTGTGGCGGCGCTGCCGGGGCCAGGGCAGTGACGGCGAGCGCGCGCTGGCCCGTACGGCCCGGGACCGGGGCGCGCTGCTGGCCGTCGTCTTGCTGCTGGTGATGGTGCTGGGCGGCGGGCACGTGGGATCCGGCCTCGGCCGGCGAGCCTTGCACCAGACGCTGACGGAGGAGCTGCACACCCCCCACTTCCATTTCCGTTACCCGCCAGGGGGCGAGGCAGAGGTGAACATCGGGGCCATCGCCCGCCACGCCGAGTGGTGCCGGGCGCGCATCGCGGCCGACTGGGGGCTGGAGGAGTCGGACAAACCGGTGAAAGTGTATGTCTTCAACGGCCGCAAGGGCCTGTCCCGCCACACCAACACCGGGGCGCCCAACGCCGTGGCCGATACCATCAGCATCAGCGCCGACCGGGCGACGGGCACGGTGATGTACCACGAGCTGGTGCACATCCTGGAGTTCCGTCTGGGCGGGGACTGGCTGGCCAGCCTCCACCGGGGCCCGGTCGAGGGGCTGGCCGAGGCCTACGAAGACGATCTGGCCTTCCACCCTTCAGCTCATGCTCATCAGGCCGCCGCCTTCCGCACCGGGACCCTTCCTTCGGCCATGGACCTGATGTCACTGACCGGGTTCTTCACCATCCACGAGGGCAACGCCTACGACGCGGCCGGGTCCTTCGTGGGCTACCTGATCCTGGAATACGGCGCTCGCGCCTACCTGGATTTCCAGCAGGATCTGGACTACGAGCGCGTCTACGGCGTGGATCTGGAGACCCTGGACCAGGGGTGGCGGGAGTTCCTGGGCTGGTTGCCGGAGGATCTGGAGTCCCAGGCGTGGGTCCGGGACAGTTACGACCCGGCCATCGAGCCGGGCTACTGGGAGGAGGCCTGCCCCAAGGTGGGCCGGCGGCGCCCCAAACCGGAGAAGCTCGCCAACTCCAAGTGGAGCGCGGGGGACGTGGCCGGAGCACAGGCCATCTATGCGGAGCTCTACGCCGAGGATCCCCAGCCGCGCTGGGCCAAGAACCGGATCCATTGCCTGCGCCGGATGGGCAAGCATCAAGAAGCCCTGGCCGTCGCCGACGAGGCGCTGAGCGCCCCTGGCCTGGAACCTGCCGACCGCTTCAACTTCCTGCAGCTGCGCATCAACGCCCTGATGGCCCTGGGAGAGTGGGCCCAGCTCTCCGCCGCCATGGCCGAGCGGGATACCCTGCAGGAGCCCAGCCGTGAGCGGCAGATGATCGGCGAGTGCTTCGCTGACGCCTCGCTCCAGGAGGGGGTGGCCGTCGCCCTGACCGACCCGGACTGGTACCGCCGCCGCCGGACCCTGGAGGTGCTGGCCTCCGATCACCCGGACAACGAGGCGCTGCAGTACCTGCACCTGACCCGCGTCAATCGCCATTTCACCTGGGGCACCATGGGGGTGCGGGCCGACGCCCGCCAGGCGATCGACGAGTTCTTCGCGCTGCTGGAGCGGTCCCCCGGGGCAGCGGACCACTGGGCCCCCAGCCTGCTGGACACGGCGGACGTGGCCATGCGCGCCGGGGACCTGGATCTGGCCGAGGAGGTCTGTGGAGGCCTGGGCTGGCTGGTGGAGGAGCCCCTCAACCGGCTGCGAACGGAGCGCTGCTTGCAGCGCGTCGCCTGGGAGACCCGGCAGAACGCGCCCGCCGAGCCCCGATAAACAAGTCCACTCGCGACAACCCGACGTCTGATCGCGACATGTCGTGTCCAGACATGGCCGCCTGTCCCCATCCCATGGATGTTGCCGGCGCCGGGGCAATCCAGCCCCGGTGCGGGAGCGCACAACGTTCGAGGGAACATCGAGGAGGACAGCATGAGGGATTCACAGAACTGGGCGGCACGGCTGGCTGCATGGGGGATGGCCGTGACGGCCAATCTGTTCATGGCCGCGCTGATGGTAGCGATGGTCTGGCTGCCGGTGGCGTCGCCGGCCTTGGCCGCGTCGTCGGGGTATGAGGAGGATGAGGGGGATGTGGTTCTTGTCAGCGAGGGCATCTCGTTGGTGGACTCGATCTCCTTCATCAGCGACCCCTCGTTGGGCGGGGTGTTTCTGAACGTTGACGCGTATGGCCTACTCGGGGATGGCTACACGGTGCACACCGATCTCTATGGTGTGGAAGAGATCGACTTCCCCGAGATGGTTCCTTCGTTTTATGGGGGTGTGAGAGCTTGGCGGCAAGAGCTGGTCACCTCGGACGCCTTTGTGAATGCGGACATCTGGTTCGAGAGTGAGGCCTTCGAGGAGTGTGTACGAGACAACTTGAACGTCTGGGATCGACCGATTAGCCGCAGGGACCTGGCGTATGTCGAACGACTGATCTGCGATACCTCGGTATCTGATCTTGCCGATGCCGAGCAGCTCTACGACTTCACCCTGATACATGTTGGTCCTCGTGACGATGAGGACCACATCGAGGGCGTTGTGCTTGTTGGCTCTTTTGTATGGGGAATGATGACCGAGACGACCTTTGAGGTGGGGAAGTTCATCGACGGCACGTTCATGAAGGGCCTCGTGATGGCGGATGGTGGATTCGTCCACGGCCGGATGATGTACCAGCAACAAGAAGATGGCAGCGTGACGGTGGAGTTCTGGGAGGGTATCGATCTGGGTGATCGGTTCATTCCGGGCTGGTTCCTGGCTGCGGGCTTTCTCCCCGGAATCCAGATCAACGGTGTCATGGTGCCCGGCACGTTCAGGGACGGCATTTTCCACCCCCTGGACGGAGTCGTCGAACGGCTCTGGAACCGACCGTGGATGTGGGAGCGCGTCATCGACGCATTTCATCCGGACGTTGCCGGTGGGTTGAGCGGCTTCTGCGGGAACACGGGGGGCGAAACCTCCCTGGAGACCTTTGATTTCAGTATGGGAAGCGAGATGGGGAGTAGCTCGGGCTATCCTGGCATTCTTGTTGCGGATGGTTCTGACTGCGGGAGTGAGCGGGATTCATTCGGTGGGATTCCCTCGGATGTCGCCGATGGCTTGATGAATCCAGGTGAGCCCATCGATCCCTTCGCTGGCATGTGTTCGCGCAACGAGAACGGTGGCGGCCGCGCGAACCCGGACGGTTCGATGGGTGTCGGCTGTGGTTTGGCGGCGATGATCGACGAGAAGTACTCTCGACTGTGCGAGCAGAATGACGCCTGTGGAGACCAGACGGACGACTCAGTTGGTGATCTGGGTTTGAGTGAGCGGGAATGGCTAGCCCATCTACAGAGGCTACGGAATCTCGAATGCGCCGACGATGAATGCGGTGAAAGCGGAATTGACTATCTCGTTTTTGGGGCGCCTGGAAACATGGAAATGGGGGAGCCCTACGGCTTCGGGGATGAATACTGTGGCACCCCTTGGGGTGGAGCGGGTTTGCCTCCGATGCCTCAACCCATGGGCCCGTCACCCAGCTTCATCGACAGGATCCTTCCACTCATCAGCGGTCTTGACGGAGTCCACGGTGTGGATAGCGGAGCAGTGCAGGCTGGACGCCCAACTTTCTGGGGCTGTACCGGCGCTGCTGTTGCTTTGGGAATACTGGTGGTCGCCACCGGGGGCACGGTCGGGGTAGGCCTTGCTGTTGTGGCCCTCGGCGCCACAATTGGTGCTTACCTGGACGATTTACCCGAAGCACAGTATCGCGACCAGATGGAACAAGGAGCAGAAGAATTAGGCGTTGATGACGACGATTTGGCGCGGAATTTCACGCCGGAACAACTTGAAGAGTTACTCGCGGACGAGGACCTGAAGGAGCATGGGGGCAGCTATTCCCCAGATGGTGAACATGGAATGACGATCCTTCCAGAGTCTGAGAGGAATTCAGACGACGACGATGACTAGCGCCCAGCAGTCCATCGAGTCCTGATACTCGCTTGAAAAACGCCGCACGGCGTGGAACTTGCCCAACTCCACAACAGCTTCTGAACCCATTTTCCCTGCCCAGATACGACTAGACACAATCCAACCACGCCACGTCCGTTCCAGACCGGCGCATCGTCACCTACGAGCGGCATCCGGGGCCCCGCGATACCGGTAAATAGCGCCCTCACACATCCAGGAATCCGCCGCCGCCGATTTTTATCGAACGCCTCAGACGTTGTGCTACAGTCCGTCGCTCCCAGCGGGGAGAAGGGAAGGCCCGAGCTGCTGCGCCGCGGATCATCGGCGCCGGGCGGGCCGCGTTGGACGGATGCTTCGTCACCGGACATCAGTTTGGGCGTACCGCAGATGGCCGCTGTGGGTCACCGTGTTCGTCGTTGCCCTAGGTTCGGGCCAATCCACGGCGCTGGCCCAGGGAGACACCTCCGAGATTCCCCACCGCCGAGGGGCCATCGCCATCGACGCCAATCTGGACGACTGGACGGGGCCATCCCTGGAGATTTCTTTCGAGGAACCTGAGCTGGCCGCCCCCCTCGCCAATCAAACAACGGTCCACCTGTGCTGGGACCGCGAGGCCATTTACGTGGCCTTCGAAGTGGCTGACGGGGAGGTCTTCCTTCCCCCGGATGATTGCCCCGACAGCGCCCTGTACCAGTACGACAGCGCCGAGCTGTACCTGGACACCGGGGCACACTTCAGCACCAAGATGCAGCCGGACGATTACCAGTTCATCTTCAGCGTGGGCGGCCGTGGGATCGTGCTCCAGGGGGACCCCATCATCGCCGATGACGAGATGTGGGCGGTCCCCAAGACCCAGCGCCACGGCCTGGATGTGCACAGCGCCGTAGAGGCCGGGGACGGCGGCTACGTCGTGGAAGCGGCCATACCCCTGGTGGCCATCGGGCTGTCGGGGATGGGCGCTGGCCACAGCCTGGGCTTGGACGTCGCCGTCAACGACTGGCTCGAAGACCACGCGCCCTTCCCGACCATGGACTACACGCTGGCCAACCTGGCTCTGGGCGAGGAGGGACTACCCCGGTACGACGATAGCCAGCAGGTGGTCTCCGACCGGGCCTACCGGCCCAGGAACTGGTCGGGAAGCAACGACTACGGATATCCGGACGAGTGGAGATCGGCGGTACTGACCGGAGGCCCCGCCTTCCACGAGGCCCTCGCCGAGCGCGTCGGTAGCTGGCGGCTGGCGCTGTTACTGGTCCTGTTCACCACCGCTTTGCTGGGCCTGGGGCTGTGGGCCAAAGAGGTGAGCCACCGGCGCAGGATCCGGAACCTGACCCGGCTGATCGAGCAACGAGAGCAGCAGCTGCTGGAGGCACAGAACGCTGCTCCTCCGCGCGCAAACGCTGAAGCAGAGACGTCCGAGTCTGAGGAACCCCGATCCGAAGAGCCGGCGGGCGAAGAGCCCCCCGCCGAGCCGCCCCCATCCGATGAACCGGCGCCGGTGGATCCTCCCTCCATCTCGTCCGATCCCGAGAATTCCGTCCAGCCCGCCGAGGAGGCCGCCCAGGAGCTGGCCCGCAAGGTCAAGAAGAAGGCGGCGCATGCCCCGGCGGATATCGAATTCCAGGATCTCACCGCGCGGGCGCTGGCCTACCTGCACGAACACTTGAGCGAGAACATCCGCGTCGGCCGCCTGGCCGATGCGCTCCACGTCACCACCCGTACGTTGCAGCGGAGCCTGCGGCAGTCCCTGGGCTGCTCCCCCCGCGAGCTGATCCTCACCGTGCGGATGAAGGAAGCCAAGCGCCTGCTCGAGACCGGCACCCTGCGGGTCAGCGAGGTGGCCTATGCGGTTGGATTCGAGACCCCCGATCATTTTTCCCGACGTTTCAAACGCTACTACGGCATGTCCCCCAGCGCCGTGCTCGAGAAGCAGCGGGAGGCTCGGAAGTAGGCCGCGCGAAAACCATTCGCCGCCGAGGGCTCCGATGATAAAATAGCTCGCTCGGGCGGGGGAGACTGTCCAGAGGACACAGAACCATGTGCATGAAATGGCTATACCTAACGCTGAGCTGCCTGCTGGTCCTGGCCAGCTGCAAGCCTCCCATCGACGAGGGGCCACCCGACTACGACGGGCCCGGTTCGGAGGCCTGGGGCTCGGAAGATATCTCCTGTGACGACGCGGACGACTGCCTGACCGGCGAGGTCTGCATCAACGGCATCTGCCAGGTGGATCGCTGCAGCGCGGGCCTCTCCGGTTCCACCGCGCCGGTGGGCCAGGGACTGGTCTTCTTGCAGGAGAACGAAATTGCGGTGGCCGACTCGGAGGCCTACGAGGGGTCCTTCTGGTTGGACGGTTACGGCCCATCCGGCGGGAGCCTGGGCTACGACTACTCGTGGGAGGTCGGCGACGACGCGGTGCTGGACATCGCCGGGGGTGACCTTGCAGGGAACGGGGCCGAGGTCTACGTCGCAGTGGCCGAAGGCCGCCAGGGTGTGGCGATCCTCGACGGCCAGACCGTCGAGTGGAACAACCTCAACTTCCAGCCGGTGGCGGTGGCGGCCGGCGACGTGGACGGCGATGGCCGGGACGAGGTGGTGGCGGTCAACGACGGCACGGACATGGCCGTCTGCGATGCGGACCCCTGGGCCTGCGACTACTGGGAGTTCAGCGGCGACCTGCACCAGATGGACGTGACGCTGGGGGACGTGGACGGGGACGCCGTCGAGGAGCCGGTGCTGCTGTTCGAGTACGACGGGTACTACTACCTGTACATCAACAACATGGATGCGGATCAATCGGGGCAGCCGGAGGCTTACTCCGCCGGCGTGGACGGGGATCACATCCGCGTCACCTCCGCCGATCTGGACGGCGACCGTCACGCCGAGGTCGTGGTGCTGCTGGACGGCGGCTGGTGGGGCTGGGGTGACGACGAGATCGCCGTCTACCGTGCCCAGGAGGACGGCGAGGACAGCACGCTGGTGCTGGGCTTCCAGGTGGAGGTGGACGGCCACACCGGGCTCATGGACCTGGTCGCAGCCGATGTGGACCTGGACGAGAAGGGCGAGGTGCTGGTGGTCAACGAGGACGGCGAGGCCGCCGTCTTCCAGGGCTCGGCCAGCAACCTCACCGGCGGGACCTTCGCCTCGCTGGGGGTGACGGCCTCGCCGGCGCGCATCGCCACGGCGGACCATGACGGCGACTCGCCCCGGGCGACGCTGGTGGAGGGCCCGGTAGCCTGCCAGGGGGCCGTGGTGCCGATGAACCTGATGCTGATGCCGCCCTACCACGCGGACCACGCCGCCGGCTTCCCCAGCTCGGTGATGTTCGGCGACATGGACTCCACCAGCGAGTCCATGAGCGACACCGTGTCGCTGGGGCTGCACGTGGACATCGGCGTGGGCGGCGGCTTCATGGACGTCTTCAAGGCCGAGTTCAACAGCAAGCTAAGCTGGCGCGTCACCGAGACGGTGACCCAGACCACATCCATGAACATCGGCTCGCGGTACACGCTGCGTGCCTATCCGGACGTCTACGGCCCGTACTACGGCGGCGTTGCATTGTCGTGGGGCTGCTTCGACGCCTACACCTACCGGGTGGAGGACCCCTCCAACCACGTGGGCGGCGCCGACGGCGAGGAGTTCGTGATGGTGGTGCCCACCGGCGGCAATGTCTCGTTGTGGTCCACCAGCCGCTACAACGCCCTGGCCGAGGCCACCGGGACCATGCCGGTCCTGGAGGTCCCGTACGCCGTGGGCACGGTGGACTCCTACCCCACCGAGCCGGAGCGGCTGGACGGCAGCGCCATCCCGGCCTCGGACAACCTGTTCCCCAACCCGAATCACTACACGGTGTCGGATGTCGGGGAGACGGTGTGGTGGATGGAGGTGGGGCAGGAACAGACCACCTCTACGGCCCTGGACATGAGCATGGGCGCCTCGGCGTCGGTGACGGTCAGCGGGATCAAGGTCGGCGGTGGCGTGGACATGGGCTGGGGCCAGGCCTACTCGCTGACGTCCGGCTCGAGGGCTTCCTTCGCGGGCAGCATCCCCACCCTGCGCGACGACCCCGATACCCCCGAGGACGAATACGCGGTGTACGAATACTCGGTCACGCCCCACGTCTACCTGCAGCCGTACTCGACGCCGGATGGCGGAGAGGCGGCCTATTACGTGCAGACCTACACCCGGTCCCAGTAGGGGTTTGAGGACGCTCTTGAGACCACGGCTGACGCGCCTTGCCGCCCTCGCCCTCGCCCTCGCCCTGTCGCTGCAGATCGGCTGCGGCGAGGTCCTGGAGCCAGGGCAATGGGGGACGCTACGCTACTTCGGGCAGCTGCCCGGGGAGACCCCGCTGCGGCTGGTGCCGCCCATCACCGACCGGGACGGCAACGTCTACGTGTTGCACGGCGAGCCGGAGTGGCTGGGGAGTTCCATCTACGTGGGCCATCGCCTGGGGGGATGGAGCGGCGGGTGCTCCGCGCACAAGGGGGAGCTGCAGGTCCTACATGGGTTCGTCGGGGCATCGGCCGACCACGCCTGGTGGTGGTCCGGCAGCGCGCTGGCAGCCGTGTCCGGCGAGACGGGGATGTGCCGGTCGATCCTCAGCAAAGACCCCACCACCGGCACCGAGATCGACGTGCTGGCGGTGGTCCCGTGGGTGGTGGACACGCCCACACGGACCACGACGCTGGCCTTCATCCGTGCCACCTCCGAGTCCACCATCTACCGGGTCGTCGTCGATCTGGAGACGGAGCAGTACGCCGACCCGGAGGTGCTGGAGCAGGGGGACGTGGACGAGGTGCTGATCCTGGGCACCGGCGCCAGCGAGACCCTGTGGCAAGGCTACGTGGTGGTGGCCACCCAGCAGGGGGAGAACTGGCGGACCGAGGCGCTGATCCTCGACGAGAATGGCGGGGTCTCGGCGACGGTGCCGCTGGATCTGTCCGGGGATCTGACGGCCTATTCGATCCAGGGGTTCCTGCAGGCCTCCGACGCCGGGCTGGTGGCTGGCCTGATGGAGGACGGCCGCCTGCTGATCTTCAACGGGGACGGGGGCGGCACCAAGAGCATCTCCGAGTTCGAGCCGCTGGGACTATTCCTCGATGACGGCGAGTTGTGGGTCACCGGCAACCAGGGCGGCAAGCCGGTGGCGGCCCGGCTGGACAGCAGCGGGGCCCTGGGCAGCGCGGTCAGCTGGCAGGCGTCGCTGGACGCTGCGGCGGAGCTGGGTGGGGCCGTGGACGTGCTGGACGAGCGCTCCGATCCCAGCCGTCGGCGGGAGTGGGACGATGCGCGGCCCGCCTTCGGGGGCTACCCCTTCATCAGCGCCCACCCCCTCGACAACTACACCAACGGCAGCACCGGCTGGCTGGTGGCTGGCCCCGGCTACAGCACGGGGCTGGAAGGTATGACCGCCGTGGCCTACGGGCCGGTGGGGATCGAGATCCCATGAGGCTTGGTCTGCTGCCGTTGCTGGTACTGCTGGCCCTGCCTTCCGGGGTCGCCCACGGGGAGTCGTCGGCGGAGATCGGGGGCTACGTGGCGCCGAGCTTCGGCATCACCTATCGCCCCACGGCCCGGCCGGTCGACCGCACGGCGCTGGGGTTCGGCCACAGCGCCGCCGGGCTCCGGTTCATCAGCCAGCCGGCGGACCACTGGCGGTTCACCATCGATCTGATCATCGGCGCGGAGGTCTTCGAGGCGTTGACCGGCGTCGAGGCGGTGGACGTGGACAACGACGGGGAGATCGACGCCATGGCCGTCACCGTCCAGGAGGCCATCGGCAGCCTGCTGGAGGAAGCCACCGTCACCTGGGATCCGGCGGACGCCTTCGACCTGCGCGTGGGCCAGATGCGCATCCCGTTCACCTCCCAGGCCCAGAGCCACGACATGACGCTGATGTTCCCCACCCGCTCGGGGCCCAACGAGATGTTCCTGCGGGGGACGGACCTGGGGCTGCTGGCCCAGCTCACCGCCGGGGACGAACAGCTGCTGGGATCCGTCGGCGTATTCAACGGCACGGGGCTGGCCGCCGACCGCGGCAACGTCAAGGGCGTGCTCGTCGCCGGACGCCTGGATATGAGCCCGTTGGGAGCCTTCGAGTTCGCCGAATCGGACCTGGGCCGAGAGGCGTTCCGCTTCGGCCTGGGGGCCGGCGTCCTGTACAACCCTTACCGCTCCCACGATTCGGCCGGCGAAGTGGACGTGGCGGTGACCGACATCCGGGCCAGCTTCTCGCTGCGGATGGCGGTGCGGGGGTTCTTCTTCTCGGCCGAGGCTTTGCTGAGGCGCCAGACCGACTCGCTCACCAGCCGCCCCGTGCAGGCCACGGGCGCGTACGGCCAGCTGGGGTTCTTCATCCCGGCCGGTGTGGAACCGGTGGCGCGGGTGGGATGGACCGCAGAAGACCAGTCCTTCGACGCCCGGCACACCCTGTGGCTCGAGGGGGGGGTCAACCTCTACCCGGCCCACCGCGACGAGGTCCCCGACAGCATCAAGATCAGCGTCAACTACCTGGGGGAGGGCCGGCTCACGGAACGTGAATGGGCTCACGGTGGGGTGGCGCGGGTTCAGCTGAAGTTCTAGATGCGCATGGGCATCCTTCGGACGAAGGACCGCCAATCCCCGCCCCACGTATCCAGGAATTCGCGCCGGCCATTGGCCGGTTCATGGTACTTTCTCTCTCGGTCCTCTCGGGGAGTTGAGGGAGGGTATGGGGTCATATTCCGATCGCTCTACGGGGAATATCCCGCGGATCACCATTTTTTTGGTCCTGGTCTGGTCGTTCGCCGTTTCAGGATCGCTCGTGCTGAACGGCCGGCAGACGAATGCGGCCGTCGAGGAGCTCGCCCGAGCAGAGGCGCGTGGCGTCTTCAACAAAGACCTGGCCTATCGCCGTTGGACCGCCCAGCAGGGCGGTGTCTATGTACCCATTACCCCGGCCACACCACCCAATCCGTACCTGGATCGGATCGAAGAACGCGATATCACGACCCCATCGGGGCGCCAGTTGACCCTGGTGAATCCCGCCTACATGACCCGGCAGGTCCACGAATTGAGCCTCACCCAGTACGGTTTGCGGGGGCACATCACGAGCTTGAGGCCGATCCGCCCGGAGAATGCTCCAGACGACTGGGAAAAGGGGGCGCTGGAGAGCTTTGACGTCGGCGCCGAGGAGTACAGTGAATTCAGTGTCATGGAGGGTGAGCTGCACCTGCGCCTGATGAGGCCCATGTTCATCGAAGAGGGCTGCCTCAAGTGCCACTCGTCTGACGGATTCGAGGTGGGCGACATTCGTGGTGGCATGAGTATCGCCGTGCCCATGGAGCCCTACGAGCAGGTGGCCTGGGAACAGAGGAAAATCACGGTCCTGGCCCACGCCGGCTTCTGGCTGCTCGGCTGCGTCGGGCTGGGTATCGGCGGGGGACTCGTACGTCGCCGCGAGCGGGACAGGCAACGGGCCGAAACGGCCCAAACCCGTTCGGAGTCCATGTATCAGGATCTATTCGACAGCGCCCCGATGCCCTACTTCATCGTGGGCATCGATGGCCGGGTTCAGGCATCCAACGAGGCGGCTTGGGAATTCACCGGATACGGCCAAGACGAGTTGTCTGGAATGCCCATCGAGGATCTCTATGATCCCTCGTCCCTGCCCACGGCGCGTCAACTGTTCGAGGACTACAAGGGCGGCGCCAAGATCGTCAACCAGGAGATGACCTACAGGACCCGGGACGGGCGGGAGATGATAGGCCTGTTGTCCGTGGCTCCCATCGAAGATGACACCGGCCAGGTCCAGCGCAGCCGGTCGGTGGTGTTGGATATCACCGAGCACAAGAAGCTCCAAGGAGAGCTGCACGTGGCCCGCAGGCTCGAAGCCATCGGACGGCTGGCCGGTGGCGTGGCCCACGACTTCAACAACCTGCTGACCGTCATCATGACCTGCACTGAATTCCTGGAAAGACGGCTTTCAGAGCAAGGTGCGCAGACGATTGAAGTCCGCACGATCAGCAAGGCCGCGGACAAGGCCGCACAGCTGACGAGCCAGCTACTGGCCTTCAGTCGCCGTCATACTCAAAACCTCGAAGTACTGGCGTTTAACGAGATCGTCGCGGATCTGCAGGAGCTTCTGGGGCGGGTGTTGAACGAGAACATCGATTTGAACGTCTCCGTGGAGGAAGACATCTGGCATGTCCGGGCCGATCGAAGCCAGATGGAACAGATCGTCATGAACCTGGCCATGAACGCACGGGACGCCATGCCGGAAGGCGGTACGCTGCGCATCGAGGTGGCCAATGTCGAACTGGACGATGAATTCCCCCAGCTCCAGGACGGCGTGACTCCGGGGCAGTACGTCATGGTATGCGTCGCTGACGACGGAGAGGGGATGGACGCCCAGACCCGATCCAAGGTCTTCGAGCCTTTCTTTACGACCAAGGAGATGGGGAAAGGCACGGGGCTCGGCCTCGCCACGGTCTACGGGATCATCAAGCAGAGCGGCGGCCATGTCTGCGTGTACAGCGAGCCGAGCCAGGGCACCACCTTCAAGATCTACCTACCGGTCGTGGAGGAGGCGTTGACGCGGAATGCGCGGCAGCCGGCCTCGGACAAGGGGCTTGAAGGCTCCGAGTCCATCTTGCTGGTCGAAGACGATGCCGCTGTCCGCGAGTCCGTGCACCGCACCCTGACAGCCGCCGGATACGAGGTCACCGGGCTTGATAGCGGCGCCGAGGCCCTGGAGATCTGCGGGCGGCGTAGCAGCGCCTTCCAGCTGCTACTCACGGATGTGGTGATGCCTGGCTTGAATGGAGTCGAGCTGGCGACGAAGGTCGAGGCGATGGCTCCAGGAACGCGGATTGTCTTCATGTCGGGGTACTCCGAAACAGCCTCCGCGGAACGGGGCGCCCTACCATCAGGCACGCGATTGCTGAGCAAGCCGTTTTCGTCCAACACGCTCTTGCGGATGATCCGCGAGGCTCTGGATCAGGTGGACTAGAACACCACGCCACCCGAGATCACGAACCCCACCGACCGATCCTGGAGCTGGGTCTCGGTCACCGTCGCGGTGATGGGGTCTTCCATGTACATGACGACGCTGCGCCAGGAACCCAGGAACGAGGCGTCCACGATGAGATTCGGGACGGGGAGGACGGAGACGCCGATCTCGGCCTCGTGACCCACCAGGCCTCCCTTGGCCTCGTTGCCCATCCAGCTGGCGTGGAGTTCCAGCTGGCGGACGATGGGGAAACGCATCCCCATGCCCAGGCGCAACCCGTTGGCCCAGTTGGCATCGACGACCACCCAGCTTTGCCGTGCGTAGACGGGGACCAGCAGGTTCTGGGTGTGGAATCCCAGCGTGAAGCGCAGATCGAGGGGGCCCTGGGCCCGCGCCGGGGTCAGGGGGATCCGGCCTGCCGCCTCCACGGTGATCTGGTAGAGGCCCCAGTCCGGGCGCGCCTCCTGGAGCTGGTTGCCGTGGGTGTCGGCGTTGCCGCCGAAGCCCCGGCGCCAGAGCCGCACCCGGGCGCCGACGTACTCCACGAAGAAGACCTCGGCATCCACGGCGACGCTCGCCGGCTGCGCAGTCGAGCCGCCGCTGTCCATCCCCACGGTGCCCTGGAAGAAGCCGCAGGGCTGGCCCGATTGGCAATCGGGATCGCTCATGTAGCGGTACCAGGTGAGGGGGTAGCGGATGAGGACCCGCCCGCGGCGGGGTGTGGCCTGGCCTGTGGGAACGACGGTGGCACCGGCCCGGCGCCCCGTATTGCCTGCACCGGTCGATGGTGTGTAGCTGGTGATCGGCGGTGGCGGCGTCTCGACGACAGGCGGAGGCTCCTCGACGACAGGGGGCGTCGGAGGTAGCTCGGCGCGGCCGGCGGCTGCGGTGTTCGACACGTTGACGGGTAGGACCGGAGGTGGTGGTGGCGGTGGCTCTGCGGGTGCCGCGGATCCGGTGGACGGCGAGTAGCTGGGCAGGGCCGGAGGTGCCGCCGTGGTGGGGGGTGGTGG
>CAZDDH010000091.1:0-30265 GCA_964504165.1 uncultured Rickettsiales bacterium
ATATCCCGTTCTGGGGCTACAGGCCGCTGTTCAGCATTTTGGGTCGGGAACTAGCCATGAGCAAGCGGCAGCTGGAACGACTGTTCGCTTCCGAGGTGGGGATCAGTCCTAAGCGCTTCGCGCGTACGATCCGTTTTCAGTACATCCTGGCGATGAAAGAGCGGGACGAGAGCCGGCCTCTTGCCGATCTGGCCTACGGGGCCGGGTACGCCGATCAAGCCCATTTTAGCCGAGATTTCAGGCAGTTGACGGGCAGGACTCCCGCGGAATACTTCCGGTCAGAGGTTGCCCGATCCGAGTATTACTCCTGTATCTAAAAAATAAATAAATCTGTCGCATATGTACAATCTAAGCGAGTCCGCGGTCGCTAGTGTGGGGACATCATCAACCCCAGACGAATGGAGACCCCAATGAAAACTCTCATCAACTGGTTCGAGATCCCGGCCACCGACTTCGCCCGTGCTGTGGCCTTCTACAGCAGCCTGTTCGGTATGGAATTACGCGAGTGCGACTGCGGGGACGAGAAGATGGCCTTTTTCCCGGAGGATGACGTGAACATCGGCGGCGCAATCAGCCTGGCCAAGGGCTTCGAGCCGTCAGCTGACGGCGTGGTCGTCTACTTCAACGGTGGTTCGGAGATGGACCACCTCATCGAAAAGGCCGTGGAGCTGGGAGGGGCCGTCCTGATGGGCAAGACGCAAATCGACGCCGAGAGGAGGGGATGTTTTGCGTTGTTGAAGGACTCGGAAGGGAACCGGTTCGGTCTGTATTCGGGATAGCTCCCCGGATCAGGGAATCTGCTTGTCCAACTCCTTGCACCACGCCATCACGCGGATCCTCTCCGGCCCATCCCAGTAGTTCGTGAGCGCCATCGCCTCGTCCAGGTATTCCCGGGCCTTCTCGTCGTTATCCATCACGTGCTCGGTCTCGGCGAGATAGTACAACGTGCGGATATGGTTCGGGATCAGTTCGTTGGACCTCTCCGCGCGCTCCAGCGCCTTGGGGTAGCTCCGCATCAGCCGCGGCAAACCAAAGTGGTAGCGAGATTTGGCGCGCAAGGCTCCGCCGTTGTCGTAGTCCTCGTCAGCGGCCAGGACGATGTCCAGATGGTCGGTGAACCTGCCGTCCAGGCCTGCGGCGATGGCTTTGATGATGCTGATGCCGTTGGCGTATTCGCCAAGAGCCAGGCATGTCCAGTAGTGCCCCTCGATGCCCGAGGATTTGATAGCCACGGCCTTCTCGCCAGCCTCCATGCCCTCCAGGCCCAGACTCTTGTCGGTTTCCGTGTCGGTCGTGCCATCACAGATCCACCAGCACGCCCGCGCGAGGCGCCAGTGAATGCCGTAGCTCTCCGGGTAGCTCTCGGCGCCCTCACGGAGGAATTCCACGCCCTCCAGCGCGCGGTCCGAGTTGGCGCGACCACCGTAGATCTTGTCTGCCTCGGCAATGACGTCAGCTTCCGACGCGAGGATCGACCCAGGTAGCGATAGGGTGACCAGCAAGGCCAAACAAGCGATCAGGGGCATTCTCATCGGTCGTCCTCCTCGGGGTGGGATGGCTGGCGTCTTAGACGTACCGCGCGCCGCGATCCCTGTTCCCCGCCGATTTTTTTCCCGTCCACGGGGTATCCTACCAGCATCATGACCGTATTCCAGATCCTAGACGAATGCCCGGCCTGCCGCGTGGAGTCGGCCGTGACGGCCATGTACGACCACGCGAATCCCGCGTGCTTGCTCGGTGTTGCCGCGGAAAGCCGCTGCCGTATGTGCGGACGTTTGACCCGCGGGGCGGTCACTCCCGAGTGCATTACATCGCAGGCAAGTGAGCAGCCAACCCTCGATGAATGTTGCCCATCGTGCGGCAAAAAGCTGGATGAGGACGAGCGCGTCGTGGGGCGATGTGAAAGCTGCGGCGTGCGCGCATACGCCCAGGAGATCCGGCACGGGGAGACCTTCAATTCCCTGGACCAGCTGCAGCGAGCCCTGGCCCGCTGGGGGGCGCAGGAGGGGTACGACGGACCGGAGGAGTTTGTCGCCAACACCTTCCTGGAAACGGACATGGCTCAGCTGTACGAGCGCATGCGGTCCGGCAAGCGGGTGGAGACCAACCTGGACGTGCTGGCCTTCCTGTTCCCCGAGGTGGCCCTCGCCGCCGCGGTGGGGACCTCCGCGGTAGACGAGGAGTTCCCAGCGGCGCGGCAAGGGGGCGGCGTTGCTCCGCCGGTATCGTCAGAGACCGTTCCGCCGCCTGCGCTGGCGCCTGAGATGGACCGAGCCTCCTCCCCTCCACCCGTTCAGCCTCAAGCACCCGAATCCGGGGAGCAGGCTGCGCCCGTGGCCAGAACCGCGCCGGACGCTCCCGAATTCACCGAGGAGTTCCTCCGCTGGGGCACCATGCTCCCGCTGGTGAGCGTGATGGTCGCCGACGGCCGCGTGCATCCGGAGGAGGAGGCGTTCATCACGCGGGTGCTGGCCCGGCACAAGATGCCCCCGGTGCCAGGCCATCTGGTCCGGGTCCATCGCCCCGAGACGGTGCCGTTCAGCGAGAGCATGAAGGCGCGGGAGGCCATGTTGGAGTCGATGGTGCACCTGGTCCACGTGGACCGGCTGCGGGACGGGACCGAGATTCGTGTAGTGGACGAATACGCGCGCTACTGGGGTATCCCACCGCAGCGGGTGACCCACTGGGACGAGCTCTACCGCGACCACTACGCCACCGGCACGCGAAGGCTGTGGATGTTCATGCACTCACTGTTCACGCGGAAATAGCCCAAACACCGGAGAACCGACCATGGAAGATCCGTTCAAGAATCCCCACGCAGATCCGGCGCTGACCCAGTCCATCTCCCGCATCCAAGAAGAGTGTGCCCGGGTGATGGCCAACATCGGCAAGGTGATCCTGGGCAAGGACGACGTGGTCCACCAGGTGCTGACGGCGATGACTGCCCGGGGCCATGTCCTGTTGCTGGACGTCCCGGGCGTGGGCAAGACCATGCTGGCGCGCTCCATCGCCGCCACCATCGCCTGCGGGTTCAAGCGGATCCAGTTCACGCCGGATCTGCTGCCCATCGATATCACCGGCAGCAACATCTTCAACCTGCGGGCCAAATCCTTCGAGTTCCAGGCCGGCCCGGTGTTCACCAACATCTTGCTCGCGGACGAGATCAACCGGGCCACCCCCAAGACCCAGTCCAGCCTGCTGGAGGTGATGGCCGAGCGTCAGGTGACGGTGGAGGGGAAGACCCACGATATCGAGGCCCCGTTCCAGGTGCTGGCTACGATGAACCCGCTGGAGCACGACGGCACCTACCCACTGCCCGCCGCCCAGCTGGACCGGTTCATGGTCCGTTTGAGCATGGGCTACCCACCCCAGGAGGCCGAGATGCGCATCCTGGACGTACACCTGCAGGTCCGCCCCCCCGTGGAGGACCTGGAGCCGGTGATCACCCAGGAGGATTTCCTGCGCTGGCAGAACACTGTGCCCTCCATCTACTGCTCGGCACGCCTCAAGCAGTACGTCGTGGATGTGGTGACCCACATCCGCTCCGACCCCGGCGCCCTGCAGTCGGTGAGCCCCCGCGCCACGCTGATGCTCGTCGCCATGTCCCAGGCCCACGCCATGCTCTCGGGGCGTGATTTCGTGAGCGTGGACGACGTGCACGCGGTGGCGCCCATGGTGCTGTCCCACCGCATGGTGCTGGCCGGCGATCGGGTGGGTGAGGCTTTCATCCGCGAAGTGCTGGCCGCCGTGCCCATCCGGTAGGAGCCGTGTGAACAGGACCCACCCGCTGCTGGCCGTCTTCGGCATCGCCTTCCACGGCGGCATGATCTTCGTGCTGCCGATGGTCGTGGGCTTCATCGCCTCGATGGTGCTGGACGTCAGCGAGGTGGCGGAGACGGCCCTGGGCCTGGGGATCGGCGCGGCGATCATCGTGGGCCCGGTGTTCCTGGCGATGCTGGCCGGAATCAGCGCCAAGGTGCTCCAGGAGCTGTCCTTCCTGCGCAAGCAGGGCCCCATCGACATCCTGACCTTCATCGACACGGTGCACCGCCACTTGGCGATCATCACCTGGCAGGGCTACGGCGTCCTGCTCACCGGCGTGGTCTTCATCCTGCTGTCGCTGGGGTTCAAGTGGGCCAGCCTGGGAGTACTGGCGGTGGTCAGCCTGGTGCTGTTCTACTGGATCGCCGGGGCCAGCGTGTTCCTGTCGGCCTTCATGGTGCGCACCTTTGCCTGGGGGCTGGGGCGCCGCCAGTCGGGGATCCGGCGCGAGATGAACCCGGCGGTGGTGCAGACCGGCGAGGCGGTGGAGGAGCGCTTCCACCTGACCAAGGTCCCCATCTTCCCCGGTTACCGGCTGGTGGTCCACGACAAGCTCCCCGAGAGGCTGGACACGGAGAGCCGCTACCTGGCGACGCCGTCGGCGGCCCGGGATACGGTGACGCTCGCCGGGCTGTTGCGGGCCACTCCGCGCGGCAAGTACCGCGTCGGCCCGGCCCAGATCCAGTACCTGGACGCCCTGGGCCTGACCCGCGTGGCGGTGGCCTCGTTGGCCACGGCCGAGTTGACGGTGCTGCCCCGTGTGCGCCCGGTGCGCCTCATCGAGGCGCCGCGCTCCGTGGACGAAGAACCCGATGTGCTGACCGTGCGCCACCGCTTCGCCAACGAGGACTATTACCGCTTCCGCAACTATGTGTCCGGCGACGACACCCGCCGCATTCACTGGAAGCTCTCCATGCGCGCCGGCCGCCTCCAGGTGCGCCTGCCCGAGTCCAAGGAGATCTCCCACCGCCGCATCCTCGTGGCCCTGGACACCTGCCTCACCGGCGTGACGATGAAGACCCAGCCGGTGCTGGGCAACCTGCTGGACAATCTTGTGGAGGCCTGGGTCAGCCTGGTGGACGAGATGGTCCGCGACGGCGAACAGGTGACCTTGATCACGGCTGTCCCGGGGGACAAGGGTCCGGAGGTGGAGAGCCTGCGGTGCCGCAAATCCGCCGGATCGCCCTGGCTGGAGCTCGGGGCCCGGGTGCGGTGGCAGAACCGCATCGACCTACCCCAGCTGTTCGCCGGCGCCGACGACGAGACGGACGATCTCATCGTGCTGTCCTCCCGGATCTCCGGGCCGCCCCCCGCGTCCCTGCCCGGCAAGCGTGTGAGCTGGATCTACCTTTTTGCCGAGGACGTGCTCGATCCCGATCCCCCGGGCTGGTTCAGCCGCTGGGCGGGGGAGGGGGGCACCGGGCCCCTGTCCGTGGCCAAGCGATCGTTACTCCTACCTCACCCGGCCGGCTCCGTCCTCAACGGCGGCCTCCGCCGCATCGTGGACTACGGCAAGGTGCTCAACCGGGACAAGAACCTGCGCATCGCCCGCCGGGCCGCGGTGGCCTCGTCCAAGCGGGTGTTCGCCATGTTGCTGGCGCGCCCCGACGCCGTCTACCGCATGGAGGTGGGGCCCCGCCACTACGTCATCCGAGGCGCCAAGGGCCTCTCCGGCAGCGGCTCCGGCCACGGGAGGGGCGTGGCATGAGCTGGTGGAAGAACTTCAAGGAGGCCGCCGGCTCCATCGTGGCGTTCTGGATGCTGTCGGCCTTCGGCATGCTGGCCCTGACCGGGGCGGTGCTGTGGTTCTATCACGGGGCCGACGATATCGCGGCGCTGGTGACCATCGGCGTGACCACGGCGCTAGGGATCCTCATCGGCCAGGCTGCGGGCTTCGGCCGCGTCCGTCCGTGGGTGGTGTGGACCGTCGTGGCCGTGTCCATCACCGCGGGCATTTTGCTCGCCGCGTACCTACCGGCGGTCCCCGGCGTCGAGTACATCGCCGTGGGGCTGATCTTCTTCCCCTTCGCCTTCAACAGCGGCATCTGGACGATGCGCGCCCGCACCCACCTGTTCGCGGCGTGGTACCCGGTGATGCTGGCCATCGGCGCCATCATCATCATCGCCGAGGAGACCGGCGGCGCCGACGCCTGGTTCGCCGGCCGCAAGTGGGCCATCTGGAGCATCCCCACTTTCCTGATCCTGGGCGGCATCATCCTGCTGATGCTGATCTATCTGGTGGCCCAGCAGTCCTACAGCATGGCCCGCTGGCGGGCCGAGGGCAGCGCCCCGGACCGGCGGGAGACGCGGGTGACCGGTGCGCCCCGTGTCCGCCTGTCCATCGCTGGCTGGGTCGTTATCCTGATGCTGTCGATGGCGCTGACGGTGGTGACGGCGGGGATCGCCCCCTACCTGTGGCGCACGGCCCCCGCCGACGACGGCCACCCATCGGATAACGGCGGCGACGGCGACGGCATGTCCGACGGCGGCGGTGGCGGCGGACAGGGAGGGGGCTCGGACCGGGATGGCCGTGGGGATCGGGACGGCCGTGGGGATCGGGATGGCCGTGGGGACAGCAGCGGCGGCGGCGGTGGTGGGGAAGGCGAGAACGGAGAGGGCAAACCCGAGTTCGATCAGGAGGGCATGGGAGAGGGGGCCAGCCAGGCCATGTCTGCGCTGCTGTACATGCTGATGCTGCTGCTATTCATGCTGGTGTTGGCTTTCATCGCCGGAGTGCTGTTCCGGCCCATGCGGCGGGCCGTCCTGTTGCATCACTTCCAGGATCCGCTGTGGGCCGTCCCCCCTTCGGAGCAGATCGAGAACCTCTGGCGGCGGGTCCAGGTGTCCCTGGAAGACGCGGGCTTCGAGATCCAGCCTTGGGAGCCGGTCCCGGCCGCCGTGCGCCGGGCGACCCTCGACCTCGGGTCGTGCATGAACTACCTGGGGGAGGATCTCAAGACCGCCGGTGAGATCTACCGAAGGGCGGCCTTTGGCCTGGGGGTAGGGGACGAGGACGTGGCCCAGATGCGGGCGGCGGTCGCCGTCGTGGTGACCGGGATCCACGACCAATTAGCCCTCTCCGACCGCTTCAAATCCCTCTTCCACCGGGTCCGCTAAGCAAAAGCCCCCCTTCCATTGAATTGACAGGGGTCCTCGGTACGTCAATGATCCCGTGGAGCCCAATGCGCGTGCGGGCGTGAGGAGGACGGGGAGACGATGAAATACAGATTGTTCGTGATGACCTGGCTGATGACGGTGCTGCTGGCGGCCACGGCGGCAGCCCAGCAGACGGACCTGCGCAAGACCATCGAGACCATGCTCGGCGGCTTCGAGGAGACGGCCACGGATGCCCAGTGGCAAGCCCTGGGCGAGGACGCCGTCAAGCACCTGGTGGTCATCGGCAAGGATGACTCCCGGCTGGTCTCCCAGCGCGCTCGCGCCGTGTCGGCGCTGGGCAACTTCAACACCGAGATGTCGGTGACCTACCTGGCCATCGTGCTGGAGCACGACGAGCCGGCCGCCCTGCAACGCAACGCGCTGCGCGCCCTGGCTCGCACGGGTGGTGGGGCCAAGGTCACCCTCATCGGTGGCTTCCTCGGGCACGAGGACAGCGCGCTGCGCGAGGCCGCAGCCCACGCCCTGGGCCTCATCGCCACGGACGAAGCGCGGGCGCTGATGGAGGCACGCCGTGCCATCGAGACGTCTACGGCCGTGCGCAGGGCGCTGGACGAGGAGCTGGCACGATGAGGGGGCGTCAAGGGGTGTCTTCCCTGCGTGCGTTCTGGCTAGCACCGGCTGCCTTGGCGGCCCTCGCTCTGCTGGCTGCCACCGGCTGCGACGAGATGCTCGACGACGACTCGGACCTGCTGGTGGAAGACCTGGGCACCTGGTCCGTGCCCGAGGATGGCGAGGCTTACTTCGACCTGGTCGTGCCCGAGGGGGCTGTCTCCACCACGGTGGTGATGGAAGGCTCCGGCGGCGATCTGTTGACCCAGTGGACCGTGCTGGATCCGGACGGCAACGAGATCTACAGCTACGGCGGCGAGCCGACCGACTACGACATGCGGGTCTTCCCCACGGACGACACGCACACCTTCTTGCACGCCACCAGCCCCGCCGAACCGTTGCGGGCGGGCACCTATCAGCTCGAGCCCTACGTGGACACCACCGGCTCCACCGACCTGACGGTAACGGCCATCCACAAGCTGGCCCTGGGCAGCGGCAACCTGTCCCTGGACGTGACCTTCCACATGGTGGGGCTCGACGGCCTGGACGCCGCTTCGGCGCCGGATCACGAGCTGTTCCAGGAGTGCATCAACGAGCTGGACGCCATCCTTAGCGGCGGTGGCATCCTCATCTCGGACATCGCCTACGAGGACGTCACCAGCAGCGTGGACGACCTCAAGGTCATCGAGAGTGACGCGGGCCCCAGTTCCGAGTTGGGCCGCCTGCTGGCCATGAGCGGCAGCGGCACGGAACGGCGCCTGCACCTGTTCATGGTGGAGGGCATCAACTACGGCGGCATGGAGACCCTGGGGCAGGCCGGTTCCGCCCCCGGGCCGGCGCTCGTCCAGGGCACGTCCCACTCAGGTATCGCCGTCAGCACCATCGATCTGGAGACGGCCCCCGCCGTCACGGCCCAGGTCATCGGCCACGAGATCGGCCACTATCTGGGCCTGTTCCACACCGTCGAGAAGGACGGCGCCAGCTGGGATCCGCTGGCCGATACGACAACGTGTGGCATCGAGAACGACGGCGACGGTGACGGCCTCTTGTCCGCCGAAGAATGCGCGGGCAAGGGCGCGGACAACCTGATGTTCTGGAGCCCGCCGCCGGGGGCCGACAGCCTCACCGGCGACCAGGAATACGTCATCGTCCGCAGCCCGCTTCCGTATTAGTTTCACCCGTACCGCGAGTTCACCATGAGCGAAGGCCCGACCAGCTCCCGGCGGTTGTTGCGAGTCATCATCAACCTCTCCGTGCTGTGCGCCGTCTTGCTGGCGATCCGGGTGGTCCGGCCGGCCCAGGATGGCTCGGAGGCTGGTGCGGTAACGGTGGGGGGCGCTGCCGCAGGTAGCCCCACCAGCAGCGCCGAACGCCGGCAGGCCCTGGAACAGCGGCCCCCGATGGTGCAAGCCGTCGAGGACATCGAGGGGATCGAAGATCCGGCCATCCTCGATCGTGCCGGCCGCTACCATCTGGCGGCGGACAATCGCGACCTGGCCCGGGCCTGCTTCGAGGCGTCGCTGCTACGTGAGGAACTCAACCACTACACCCAGCTGACCCGGAGGGACGCTTTCCAGGCGCTGGTGCACGAGCGCATGGGGGAGACCGCCGAGGCGGAGGCGGCCTGGCAGGCGGGCATCGAAAAGGATCTGCACTACAACTATCTGTTCTGCTGGCTCCTCAGCCGGGCCGAGGACAAGAGCGCTCGCCTGGACGCCATGCGCGCCGAGGTGCTGCGGCGGGTGGAGGCGGCCAAGGCCGGCGAGTCTCCCCACTGGTACACCACCAAGAAGGGGGCCTCGCGCAAGCTGGAACTCATCGATCAGGACGAGCTGGTACAGCGGGCGCAGGAGGTGGCTGACGGCAAGGCCAAGAACATCCGCTACGTCTACGTGCCCGAGGTCGATCTGGCGACGATGCCGCCGGACCTCAAGGTGCAGATCTCCCGGTCCGTCGTCGGTTCCCTGCGCGGGTATGGTGCGGTGCGCACGGCCAGCTTCGGCTTCAACGGGGTCATCGTCGACGAGCTGTACCTGGGCAAGAAGTGGCTCGGCACGGTCAACCTGTCGGCCTCCATCCCACCGGCCAAGCTGGGGGAGGTGTTCCTCACCGACCTGATCGTGATGCCGGATGCCCACCTGGAAGGGGTCCAGTTCCAGGGGCGCAACGCCAGCTTCGTGTTCACCATCTTCGAGGGAGAGGCCGACTTCTCCGCGGTCGGCGTACAGCGGGCGGTGGATTTCCGGTATTCCCTGTTCAACAAGGGGGCCAATTTCCGCCGGGCGGTGTTCGAGGGGCCGGTGCATTTTGGCCACGCCACTTTCGGGGGACAGGCGGATTTCAGCACGATGGTCAGCACCACCCGCCGCGTCTACTTCAACTCCATGCGTTTTGACGACAAGGCGTTGCTGGAGGGGGTGGACTGGCGCCAGGGGGGCACCCTCGAGGACTCCACGTTCTCCGGGCCTCTGGTGATGAGCCGGGGCCGCTTCGGCGCCCGCATGAACCTGTCCCGCGCCCGGATGCACGGCGGCATCGAAGCCCGGGAGATGGTCAGCGACGGGATGGACTTTTTTGGCGTCGAGCTGGGGGGCAGCAGCGATTTCACCGACAGCGTCTTCGATGGCCACGTGAGGTTCTCCCCCGACGAGGTCACCTACCGCGATTTTACCGGCCGGCTCGACGATCTGGCCAAGCTGTACAAGATGTACCAGGGGGACGAGGACGCCACCGAGGACCTGACCAATCGGACCGCCTACGGCGTGGAATCCATCGATGATCTGACCGCCTACCTGCCCGGCAACCTCTCGTTCGCGAACGTCATGTTCCAGGAGTTCTGCCAGTTCCAGCGGGTGGTCTTCGGCGAGGAGGGTGGGGGAGGTTCCTCCAACTTCTACAACGCCCAGTTCCGCGGTGAGACCCACTTCGAGCGGGCGGTGTTCCACAACGACGCCGATTTCACCACCATCTTCGCCAACGAACTGGGGCTCAACGACGCCACCTTCCACGGCCGGGTGCTGCTGGACGACGCCAACGTGCCCGGCCGCGTGACGATGGGGGGCGCCCGCTTCGCAGGCGACGCCGACCTGTCTTTGTATGGTGCACAGATCACCCGCTTCCACATCAGCAAGGACCAGCTGCAGATCAAGAAGGGCCGCCACCGCTTGTTCTATGAACAATGCGCCCGCGGCAAGCTGGAGAACGTGGAACAGGACCCGCGCATCGAGCGGGCCATGGCGAGCTATCGCCAAGGCGAATCCCGGCCGGACATCGTGGACCTGTGCTACGAACGGCTGGCCGAAGATTTTAACGTGCTCGGTAACGCCTTCGCCGAGCGGGGCATGGCTCAGGACGAGGACTGGGCCTACTGGTACAGCCGCCACCACGAAACCATGCACGGCCTGTTCCATGGCGGTCTGGGCACGCGGATCGGTGCCTTTGTCCGCTGGTTCCTGTTCGAGATGCTGTTCGGCTGGGGAGTTCGGTTGCAGAACCTGGGCCTGGCGGCCCTGTTCGTGGTGCTGCTATTTGGCGTCCTTTACAAGTGGGTCACCCCGGAGGCCCAGATCGAGTTCAACGGCTTCGATACCAGCTTCCGCCACCTGACCTACCCCCAGTCCATCTTCGTCAGCCTGATGAGTATGCTGTCCATGGACATCGGCTGGGACATTGGCCGCAACAAGGGTTTCCGCTGGCTCAACGTCACCGAGGTGGTGCTGGGCATCATCATCCTGACGTTCTTCGTGGGTGCCTACACGCGGCTCGTGCTGGCCTGACGGTTCTTTGCCGGCTGGGGGGCCCTATCCGAAAAGTCGCATGTGCTCGGCTTTGGTACAAGTGCCCGAATAGACCTCGATGCCCAGCTTCCGCGCCCGCAGTTCCGCGGGGGGGTATTCGGCCCCGGGCTGGAACCAGATGATCTTGGCGCCGATCTGGGCCGTCGCCTCGACCACCGGCATCGTGCGTTCGCCCGAGACGAACAGGTCCACGATCTCCACCCCCGCATCGGCGGGGATGTCCGTCAGCTTGGGGTAGACCCGCAAACCGGCGATTTCGTCGGCCTTGGGGTGCACCGGGATGACCGTGAAGCCATGGTCGCGCAGGTAGACGCCCACCTCGTTAGAGGGCCGCACCGGCTTGGGGGACATGCCCACCACGGCCACCACCCGGGGCTGGCCGAGGATCTCCCGCAGACGGTCATCCGCCGTGCGATCGGGCATGGGGCAGGAGGCGTTCCGCGGGTCTCGGGTCATTCGTCGTCTTCGCCCGTCCCGGACATACGCTCCATCTTGGTACCCTCGTGCTTCTCCAGGCCCTTGCCCTTCTTCTTCTTGGACTTGGCCCCCTTGCAGCTCTCCAGCGCCTCGTCGGCGAATCCCGCGCAGGGGTCCCCCGTCGCTTCCGCCAGCGCTTTCTGGTAGGCCGTCGCCGCCGTCTTGCATGCCGTCAGCGCGTCGCCCTCCTTGCCGTCGCAGGTGGGCAGGGCGATGTCGCCGCTGTTCTCGACGGCCTCGGTCAGGCACGCCTTGAGCTCGTCACCGGCCTTGTCCTGGCATGGTGTGTCGGCCCAAGCGGCCGTGGCCAGCGCGCACGCCATCACGAAGGTGACCATTCCTACGATTCGCTTCATCAGATTCTCCTCCTCGGATGCGGGAACCGTGGTTTCCCTGCGCGGTGATCGTCGCCGCGCAGCCGTTTGCTGTCAATGGTGAGGCATACCCCTCGCCACCCGCGAACAGAAGATAGACGGTGTCCGGGGTTGTTTTCTTCAATGGAATCGATGGGGTCCGGGCTCCGGCTATCGCGGCGCGCACAGCTCCTCTTCTTCGTCGTCCTCGCTGCCGACCAGATCTGGATACAGGGTGTGGGCGCAGGTGGGGCACAGCCCGTGGCTGAACTCGGCTTCCGAGCGGGCGCTGATGTAGACCTCGACCTGCTGCCAGTACCCCTCGTCGTTGCGGATCTTCTTGCAGCCGGCACAGATGGGGAGGAAGCCGCTGAGCTGCTTGACCTCGGCGAGGGCTTCCTCGAGTTCCTCGACAAGGCGCGTGCGTTCGGCTTCCTCGTGCACCCGCTGGCTGATGTCGCGCAGGACGAGGAGCCGGCCGATGTGGCTCCCCCTGGCGTCCAGGATCGCCGTGACCTGCACCTCGAAGTGACGCACCACGCCGGCCGAATCCAGGGTGATCTCCTTCCGCCAGGCGTCCTCCTCGACAACGCTCGTTTCCGCGGCCATCGCGGGCTTCAACGCGGGCAGCAGCTGTTCGCAAAATTCGCCGATCGGCTCCCGGCCCCCGTCGATGAGCAGGCGACGGGCAGCCGGGTTGATCTCGACGATCCGGGACTGGGCGTCCAGGGCGATGACGCCATCCTCCATGGACTCGAAGGCGGCGTCCCGCACCATCGGCACCAGGTCAGCCAGGCCGAGGCGGAAGATTCCCCAGGCCCACAGGGCCGCCGTCACCGTCGTGAACACGGGGGTCAGGTCGTAATGGGGGGAGGGGCTCAGCCCGGTGTTGAAGACCACATTACTCAACAACGGGAGCGCAAACCCCCCCAGTAATACGAGGATCTGCCTGCGGTACAGGTGCGCCGAACGAAGATAGATCTGTACGAGCAGCACCAGCCCGGCGGTGGCCAGCACGTACGAGATGCCCAGGTACAGCCAGTGTGCGGCGCCCCGCTCGAACGCCAGCAGAGACACCCCATGGCCGTCCTCGATCTGGACTGCGTGCCATGCCAGGTGGTGTACCCCGTTGGTCCATACGAGTGCGACCATCGACGCGGGGAGCAAGGCGAGTAGCCACACCCGGCGGCCCGCGAACCAGCGCCCGAACCCGCAATATTCACAGACGAATGCAAACCAGGAAGGGGCGAGGAAGGCGATCCCCAACCAGTTGACCTTGGCCCACAGGACCTTGGCTTCCAGCCCTACGGAGAGGAGCTCCACGGTGTAACCCAGGGACCAGACGACCGAGCAACAGACGAGCACGAGCAGCGACCGGGCTCCGCGGACGTGTAGCCGGAAGCATATATAGATTGCCAGGAACAACGCCACGGCCCCCGAGACGAGGGATGGGAGCCAGTAGAGGGTTTCCCAGGGCATCCAGTGCGTTCCTTCGTGCAGCGTCCGGGGTTTCCGGACCTGATTTTATGATGTTTTCACGAGGTTTGGGTCAGTGAGTTACCGATCCATGGTTGGCACCGTAGGCAGAAAGCATGAAGAAACGGGAAAGAACGGAACACGATCAGGGTTCAGTATGAATAAACAAAGGTGAAACGGTGTGTGAATCTCGATCGATAGGTCCCGTCGGGCTGATTCCCCCGTCGATCCTGTTCTTGTCACTGGTGGGGTGCGCCGGATTGCTGCAACGTGAAGCCCGAGATCTCGTGGATGAATACTCCCGTTGTGAGTCTGGAGACGAGTGCGTCGTGTTCCAGTTTTCCGACCCTCCGTCTCTCGAAAGCAGCTGCGTGCCCGCGTTTGGCTGCTCCGAAGCGCTGAACGCTGGCCGGGACCTGGATGAATTCACGCAGCAGGCCACCGACATCTCCGAACGCTGGAGCCGCTACTGCAACGTCTGCGTGGCCAGTTCTTGTATCGGGATGGCCAGCGCCAGCTGTAACGAGGAGACCGGTTTTTGCCAATCGAGTGGGGCCGATGCCAGGATCGAGATATGGCCAGCAATCCTGGAATTCGGTCAAGTGGCTGCGGGTAGTTCCCTGGCCATTCCGTTGACGATTAGCAGCGTGGGCGAAGACACACTTTATGTCGAGGATGTGGTGCTCAACGGTGCCGGCGGTTTTGGGATGGAACTTGAATCGATGGAGCGGATCCTCGCCCCCGACGAAGAGACGCAGTTGATCGTGTTTTGCCAACCCCAAGGTGAGGGCGAATTAACCGGGGAACTGTGGATCCTGACCAATGATCGGGACGCACCCGAGAAAAGCGTACCGTTGCGGTGCTCCCCTGTGGAATCGGAATGATGGAGTGATGGATAGCTCGTCTCACGTCCGCGCATCCCGCACGAGAGCCGAGTTGGGACTGCGCCTGGCGGCCGTCGTTGCCGTGACCGCCGCCGGCGCGGCCTGGCTGCACGTCAAGGGCCCCATGCCGGTCGTCCGCGTCACCACGGCCCTCGATGAGACGGTGCCGTTTGGGTACATGCTCACCGCCTTCCCGGTGCTGGGTATGCTGGTGGGGGACTGGGCGGTGATGGTCTGGCGGCGGGCGCCGTGGCCCCGGATCGTGGAGTTGACCCTGACGACTGCGTTGGTCGTTGCCGTGGGCCAGGCGCGGCTGGCGCTGCAGCTGCCCATCAGCGGCCACGCGCTGTTGGTGGGGTACGTGCTGGCCCGGCGGGCGTTGCTCGGCGTCGGCGCTGGCTGGTACCCCCGGCTGGAATACGCGGTGGTGCTGGGGATCCTGGCGGCGATCACCTTCCCCAAGCTGGTGTGGTGGACCGATCCGGTCACGTTGGGGGTTGGGCTGGGGTTGGGAGGCCTGCTGGCGTTGCCGGCGCGATGGGTTGCGGTCAGGACGGCCTGGATTCGATCCCACTGAGCCTTGCACGGAGTCCTCGAAAAGAACTGCGATACTATCCATGTGGAGGAGGGCTCCCATGCGCGACTGGCTGTACGTCGCGACCATCCCGTGGTTCGCCGTGTGCTCGTGGGCGTGTTTCGATATCAAGGACGTGGCGTCCCCTGAAGACGATGACACGGGCGACGCCGCCGGATCGTGGGATACCCGGGAGGACCACTTCGTCGTGACGCCAGCGGCCCCGCTGGACGTGCTGTTCGTCGTGGACAATTCTGGTGCCATGCTCGAAGCGCAAAATAGGCTAATTAACTCGATATCCGGCTTCTTCGAGCAGCTCGAATTCAGCGGGATCGATTTCCACGTGGGGCTCACCGTGCTGGACGACTACGAAGACCAGCCGCCCATCGGGCAGCTGTGGGGCAGCCCCCTGTTCATCGACGCGGCCGATGTGAATCCCGCCATCCTCTTCGAGGGCAGCATGGACATGGGCTGTGATGGCTGGGGGAACTGTGAGGCGGGCTTGATGGCATCCCACCTGGCGTTGGACGAACCGCTAGTCAGTGGCCATAACACCGGGTTTTACCGTCAGGAAGCCAACCTGGTGGTGGTGGTCCTCAGCAACGAGGATGATGCCAGCGCTCCTGGCTCGGAATGTACCCATCCCCAGGACTACATCGGCGACGAGGAGTTCGCCGGCTGGTTTGCGGACCTGAAGTCGGGCGCTGGCCTCGGGGTGCACTTCGTGGCCATCGTCGGACCCGCGGACACGGGGTGCAGTTTTGGCCAGGGCGACGCTGGTCCCGGGGACGGCTATCTGGACGTGGTGGAGCTGCTCGGTGACGAACGAGCTACCTTCCTCAGTTATTGCGAGAATGAATGGACTGAACCGCTGGCCAATATCGCCGAGGACGTGGTCGCGGCGGACCTCGCCTATCAGCTGAGCGGGGAACCCGTGGACGGGACGCTCCGGGTCTACGTGGATCCGGACGCCGGGGGAGCGGCCCAGGAAGCCAGCGTGGCGGAAGACCCGAGCAACTCGAGCCCCTATGCGTACGCCTACGACGCCGTCGCCAACCAGATCCTGTTCTGGGCGGAGGCGTCGCCACCGTGCGGGGCGACCGTGAGGGTCAGTTACCAGGTGATGGATTAATCCGAGTCTTCATCCGGACAACGCAGCCGGGCCTCACACTCCTCCAGCAGCCGCAACGCTTCGGGGAACTCCGGCTGGTCCGCCTCCCGCAGGAGCTCGAGAGAACGGCGTATGTCCCGCACCACGTTTTCCCGGTCCGTCTGGCCCGTTTCCAGCCGGCTCTCCAGCGCATCCACCATCTCGTTGAACGCCACCGCCGTGCTCTTGAGTTCGTCCCGGGTGCGCAGGTGGACGCGGAACCCCAACTTGCCGTTGGCCACCTGCTCGAAGGCCTTGCGGAAGCGGTACCCAGGGCCGGCCAGACGGTGAGACAACAAAATGGAGCTGGCCCCCACGAAAAGTGCCAGCATGAGGGCCGCCGAGGCCAGCAGCCCGGGGACCCGATCCTGAACGAACAGGTCACGGATGACGGGTAACCCAGCGATGAACTCGGAATAATATGCACCCGCGAGCAGCGCCCCGGCACCGAAGACCAGCGCCACGGAGCTCAGGTGTAGCAGATAACGCAGCTGCAGCCCCGGATCGATGAAGTAGTGCCGCCGGCGGTACGGCTGGACGGACCGCGTTTCCGTGGCCGGCCCGGTTGCCCGTTGCGGCTGACTCATGGAGTCCTCCCGTCCGGCGCAGGCTCTGTCTCGCCCGCGGACCAGCGTTCGTAGCGCTGGATGGCGGCGAGGTCCGTCTTGGGCCGCACCTTGCCGAACGCGCTGTTGAACTGCGCGGTGGTGATGGGTTGGGTCTTCATCTTGTACGCCGCCAGCGCCCGGGCCCCCTGCGCCACCAGCTGCCCCATGTCCGGGTTGGCGGCGCTCATCATCTGGCGGATCGCCTCCTGGCACAGCTGGGCGATCTCACGCCCAGAATACCCCCGGGAGAATTGCACCAGCCGCTCCTCGGCGACCTCGGTCTGGTGTCCCCGATCGGCCAGGCACAACTTCAGGATCCGGCGCCGGGCCTCGCCCCCCGGTAGGGGGATGTGGAAACTGCGTTCGAAGCGGCTCAGCACGGCCGGGTCCAGCTGCCAGGGCAGGTTCGTCGCGGCAATGACGAACAGCTGCCGGCGCTGGCCCTTGGCCTTGAGGCCGTCCAGCTCGGCCAGCAGGGTGGACACCATTCGCCGCTCCTCCCCCTCCATGCCGCCGTCGCGGCTGGCACAGATGGCCTCGATCTCGTCGAAGAACACGATGGCCGGTTGGTGCTGGCGGGCCACGTCGAACACGGCGCTGAGCAGCTTGGCGGACTCACCGTAATATTTGGAAAGCACGTCCGAGACCTTGATGTTGAAGAACGGAATATCGAACCCGTGGCTGATGGCGGCGGTGAGCAGGGTCTTGCCGGTCCCCGGCGGGCCGTGGAGCAGGATCCGGGTGGGCGCCTCCAGGGTCACCCCGTCCGGCTGAGCGGCCAGCCCCATGGCGAAGGAGGTCTTGATCTCCTCCAGCGCCTCGTCCAGGCCGGCCACATCATCCCAGGCCACGTTGCTGCTTTCCCGCAGGGACTCGACGAATTCGACATAGGGTTCGGAACCCTGTGCGTCCTCGGGGGCGGGAGCCGGCGCGTCCGCCGCCGGTGTTTCGTCCACAGCGCTCAGCTCGACGGGTTGGCGTTCGGGGGCGGTGACCCGCGTCCGCTCCCGCGGCGCCGTGGCCGGCGGTGCGGCCCCGATCTCGGCGGCCAGCACCCTCAGCTGGGCCTGCAGCACCTCGCGGTGATGCAAGATGTGGGCGTCATCCGCATGCCCCGCCAGGCTCGAGAGCTGGCGCTGGACCTGCTGTAGCGCCTGGGAAGCCCCCTGCCGATCCCCCCGGCCGATGCGCCGGCGGGCCTCTTCCACCCCCGCGGCCATCGCCCGCTCCTTGGCCGGTGCCAGCTGCCGTTCGAACCGGCGGGCATCGACCACCGCCTCCCAGACCCTGCGCAGCGGCGCGAACCACGGCACGAACAACACCAGCTGCATCACGTTGGCGGGCGGCGACTCCAGCACACCGCGGATGCCGGTCAGTCGCTGGAGCGCCGCAACCACCGTGCTGCCCCAGGGCTGGCCGCTGACCCCCTCGTAGATGGCCCACGCCACGTCCGCAATCAGCAGTAGCTTGAGCCCCTGCCACCCCACCCGTAGCGCCAGATCGGTGTAGGAATCGACGGGCACCCAGGAGTGCAGGGAGCGGGCGTAGAGGCTGCCGGTGACGATGGCTGCCAGCACCGCCAACTGGGCGACGTAGAACCATGCCCCGCCGGGCCCGAGCGCCACCGCCAGGGCCAGAGCCCCGATCCCTGCGGCCAGGGAGACGCCCCCCATCCACAGCCAGCCCATCGTCCGGCTGGCCAAGATCGTCGTGATCTTCTTGGGCGCAGTCATCGCTACCAAAAGGGCACACCTCCACGCGAGCGCACGTGCGAACGTCCAGATCTATCTATCGTCCGGGGTGCCCAAGAGTTGAGGAGACCGGCTGGCCGGTGGCGTCTACCGGATCATTCGTTCCAGGTGAGCGTCAGCTCGTGAACGACGGGGGAGACGGCGGTTGCGGTGCTCTCCATGACGATCCGCACCTGCATGTATCGGTCCGGGAACTCGAAGGATTCCCCCGCGCCGGGCACATCGACCCAGCTCCCCAGGGCGTCCGGTTTGGCGCCTCCACGTACCTGGCAGGACAGGCCCGTGCCGTCTGGCAGCAGGGCGTCCCACTCGAGCCATGCGTTGCTCGCGCCGCCCAGATCCAGCGTGACGCTGTCCAGCGTGCCCGCCGGCTCGAATTCGACGATCTCCCACCAGTAATACCCGTCGGGCTCCCGCAGCGTCCCCAGCACGTCCAGATCGCCGTCGCCGTCCACGTCGGCGAAGTGCGTGAACATGCCGAAGCTCGTGTTGCCGTCGATGGGGAAGGGGGTCCAGGCGGGCTCCGGGCCGCCCTCGTTGCGCCACCAGATGATCTCGTCCGGCGAGTAGGCTGCCCCCAACACGTCCAGATCCCCGTCGCCATCCAGGTCCATCACCTCCACCCGGTGCCCGGCGGCGAACTCGGCGTCGATGTCGTGGCGGGTCCATTCGATGGGGTCGCCGCCGCCGTTGCGCCACCAGGCCATGCCGTCGTCGAACCCGGTGGCGACCACGTCCATTCGGCCGTCCTCGTCCATATCGGCCACGTAGGCGGAGCGGGCCCCGCCGAAATTTCCATCGATCGTCTGCTCAACCCAGTCGTCGTTGCCGTCGTTGCGCCACCAGCTGACCTCCCCGTCCATGCCCGCAACGCCAGTCAGGTCCACGTCTCCGTCGCCGTCCAGATCCGCCCCGAAGACCTCGTGGGAACCGTTGTAATCGTCTTCGACCACGTGCTTGGTCCAGCCGATGGGAGCGCCGCCGTCGTTGCGCCACCAGGCCACCTCCTGGCCTGTCCACGAGCCGCTGAGCACGTCCAGGTGCCCGTCGCCGTCCACGTCCGCGGTGTGTACACCGCAGGCGACGGCAAAATCGTCGTCGATATCCTGCCGCGCCCAGCCCGCCGGATCGCCGCCGTCGTTGCGCCACCAGGTGACCCCGCCGCTCGAGTTGTCGCTGGCGGCCAGCACGTCGGGCAGCCCGTCGCCGTCCAGGTCCGCCGAGTGTACGGCGCTGGCCCGCCAGAATGCGTCGTCGATGACCCGTTCGTCCCAGCCGGGGGGGCTGGCCCCGTCGTTCAGCCACACGATGATGTCGCCGGAGTCGTGGGCGGCGCCGATGACGTCCGTGTCGCCGTCCAGGTCCAGATCGATGCCGTGAATCCCGTACGGGGTTCCGTAGTCCTCGCTGATCGTATGAGCGGCCGGCGTGTCGCGTGGGGAGGAGGCCAGTGCCAGCTGGCCGGCGATGGAGCGCCAGGCCAGGCCATCCACCGCCTGGAAATCGGTTCCCCATTCCGTGACGGGACCGGCGCCTTCCCCCCCGCCCGACCAGTCGGTCTGCGTGACCGAGTGCTCGGCGCCCGCAGAATCGTCGTCGTCCTGGACATCGCAGGCGCCCGTGACGAGTATCACCATCACCAGCCAACCCCAACGCATTTTCATCGAATGGCCTCCTTTCCACCCTGGCATGGTGAGCCGTCCACGAGGTGCAGGGCGGGCCAATTTCTTCTCTTGGCATTTGCGGAGGAGGGGACGGGGAGGATGCCACTATGATGGGGTTGAACGACGGAGGGTCCCCTTGAACAAACGCATCGTCGGCTACGATCTGGCCCGCGCCCTGGCCGTCTTCGGCATGGTGGTGGTCAACTTCAAGATCGTGATGGGCGCCGAGGAAAACGGCCCGGCGTGGCTGGTGGCCCTGGTGGCCCCCCTCAGCGGCCGCGCCGCCGCAACCTTTGTCGTGCTTGCCGGCGCTGGGCTCGCCCTGCTCACGCGCACGGGGAGGGTGTCGGGGGACCGGGGGCGCATCGCGCGCGACAGGCGGTCCCTCCTCAAACGGGCCCTGTTCCTGTTCGTCGTCGGACTGCTGTACACGCCGCTGTGGCCCGCGGACATCCTGCACTTCTACGGCGTCTACATCGCCGTGGCCGCGTTCCTGTTCACCGTGCGCAGCTCCCGGCTGTGGATGGCCATCGTTGCCATCGCGCTGATGTTCGTGGCGCTGCTGTTCGTGCTGGATTACGAGCGGGGTTGGGACTGGGCCACCTTGGACTACCACGGCCTGTGGACCCCGGCGGGCATGATCCGCCATCTGTTCTTCAACGGCTTCCACCCGGTGATCCCCTGGCTGGCGTTCCTGCTGCTGGGCCTGATCCTCGGCCGCCAGGATCTGAGCGTGCCGGCGGTCCGGCGGCGCGTCATGGCCTGGGGTGCGGGGATTGCCATCGTCGCCGAGGCCGCCAGCTGGCTTTTCATCCGCACCCTGTCCGCCGGCGCGAGCCCCGAGGATCTCGAGGTGATCCAGGCACTGGCCGGCACGGGCCCCATGCCACCCATGCCGCTGTACCTGCTCGCCGGTGGGGGCACCGCCTGTGCCGTCATCGCCCTGTCCATCGCCGTGGGCGAACGGTATGCGGATTCCCGCTGGCTCCGGCCCTTCATCTCCACCGGCCAGCTGGCACTCACGCTCTACGTGGCCCACGTGGTGCTCGGCATGGGGGCGCTGGAGGCCCTCGGCCGGCTGGAGGAGCAGACGCTACCGGTCGCCCTGGGCGCCGCGGGTGTTTTTTGCGTGGCCGGCGTGGTCTTTGCCCATGCCTGGCGGCGGCGATACAAGCGGGGACCGCTCGAGGCCGTCATGAGGAAGCTGACTCAGGAGTAGGGATTGGCGAACGCCGCTTTGGTCTCGTCATTGGCCCAGCAGACCCACAGCGCATAGACGCCGTAGGCCATGCCCAGGGGAAAGTTGGACACGTTGAGCACCGCCAGGATGGTCTGCGTGATGCGGAAGCGGCCGTTCTCGACCCCCTTGCCCACGACCAGGTGTAGCAGAGCGAACAGCCCCAGCACGAACGCCAGCCCCAGGCCACCGAAGGTCATGATCAGCCCGCCCGCCTCACCGTCGGCCAGCGGGATGATGGAGAGACCGACGAGGGCCATCCCGCCGATGACGGCGCCCAGGCCGAACAGCGCAGCGTAGATGTAGTTGATGTACTTCAGGGTGGTCAGGTGTTCCATGTTGGGCTCCTCGTTGGTTGACAGCCTGTAATACGGCGGACAGGGCGACGAATTCCGTCAGCTCACCTCCTGCGGATCGATGTGAGATAGCGGTCCTGTCCAGCACAACGAAATCAAAAATGCCCCGGTGGCGGGGGAGCAGGGGGCGCGTGGGCTAGACAGAGCCCCGCGGTTTGCCTAGTTTGGCCCTGGAGGTGGCCTCATGAGCGCGAGCAGACGGCTCGTCATTGGCATCCACAACCACCAGCCGGTGGGCAACTTCGACCACGTCTTTGCCTGGGCCTACGACCGTTCGTACGAGCCGATTCTGGCCACGCTGGAGGCATACCCGAAGGTGCGCGTGGCGTTCCACCACAGCGGCCCGCTGCTGGAGTGGATAGAGGCCAACCGGCCCGAGTACCTGGACCGCTTGGGGGAGATGGTCGAGCGGGGGCAGGTGGAGCTGATGGGCGGGGGCTTCTACGAGCCGATCCTGGTGGTGCTCTCCGAGCGGGACCGGCAGCGCCAGCTGGAGCGCATGAACCGCTTCTTGGAGCAGCGCTTTGGCCGCCGGCCGGATGGCGTGTGGCTGGCCGAGCGTATCTGGGAACCCCACATGGCCGGGACCCTGGCTCGGGCCGGCATCCGCTACGTGGCCCTGGACGACTATCATTTTGCTCGCGCGGGCATGGATCCCAATACCCTGCACGGAACCTATCTGACGGAGGACAGCGAGGAACCGCTGGCGGTGTTCCCCATCGCCCAGAGCCTTCGCTATTGCATCCCGTTCGGCTCCATCGAAGATGTCCGCCAGGCCTGCCTGCAGGCTCCCATCCCCGACGGCGGCGCCCTCGGCTTCTTCGACGACGGCGAGAAGTTCGGCGTCTGGCCGCGCACCTACAAGGCGGTGCACGAGGACGGCTGGCTCAAGAATCTGTTCGCCATGCTCTCCGATCCGAACAGCGGCGTGACCACGGCCCTGCCCGGTGAGGTGCTGGAGGAGCCCCCGGTGTGCCGGGTCTACCTGCCCTCCGCGTCCTACTTCGAGATGAGCGAGTGGACCCTGCCGCCGGACCGGGCCAAGACCTTCACCCGGCTGGCCCACGAGGCAGAGGAAAACGGAACCATCGAGGAGCTACGGCCGTTCCTGGCCGGGGGCTTCTGGCGCGGATTCCTGACCAAATACCCGGAGTCCAACCTGCAGCACAAGCTGACCGCCCGCACCAGCGTGCAGCTGGCCGAAGCCGAGATGGACGACGAGACCCGCGACGTCGCCGAGCGGGAGGTGGAACGTGCCCAGTGCAACTGCGCCTACTGGCACGGTGTGTTCGGCGGCATCTATCTGCCCCACCTGCGCGCCGCGCTCCAGCAGACGCGGATCCGGGCGGCGGCGGCCATGTGGCCCGCCGGGCGCACACCGTGCTGGGAAATCGCCGACGTGGAGGTGGACGGCCGGCCGCTGGTGATGGTGGACACGCCGTCCCAGTCCTTGGGGCTCAAGCCGGGCACCGGCGGTGCCCTGACCGTGTGGGACCTGCGCCACCCGGCCCACGCCTTCCACGACGTGTTCAACCGCCGCGCCGAGGGCTACCACGACCTGCTCGTCCCCGCCGACGAGGCGCCGGAGCAGGGGGACGGCAACATCCACAACATCGTGCGGGTGCTCCCGGAAGGGGAGCGGCTGGTCTACGACTGGTACCGGCGCCTGTCCCTCATCGACCGCTTCTCCCGCGATCTGCCCACGGCCCTGGACTACCGCATGAACGAAGTCCACGAGCTGGGAGACTTCGTGGGGCTGCCGTACCGCTCCCAGGTGTCTGGCCCGGCGGACGACGGCCAGGTGACCGTGGACCTGCAGCGGGACGGTCACCTCTGGTGGAAGGACGGTTCCCCCCAGGCGCTGCGCGTCCACAAGACGGTCCGTGTCGACGGTGCCGGCCCGGCACTCCAGTGTGCCCACACCATCACCAACACGGGGGACTACCGCATCCAGGCCTGGTGGGGTGTGGAGTGCAACCTCAAGCTGGCCTCGGACGAAGGGGACGAACGGCGCATCTCCCTGCCCCACACCGGCGCCGGGCACACCTTGGACGGCTACCTGGACGCCGTGGCAGCCCCTACCTTCGAACTCCAGGACGACGGGTTGGGGCTGGCGATCCGCCTGCAGGCCGACGGCGACGTACGCTGGGTCTCCTACGGGGTGCACACGCTGAGCCAGTCCGAGGCCGGTGTGGACCGCATCTATCAGGGCACCTGCGTTGTAGCACTGCGGCGCCTGGATCTGGAGCCCGGTGAATCGCTGGAGGCCGTGGTGAACCTGTCCGTGATCCTCGACGAGGACGGCGCGTGACCGAACCGCTGCGCATCCTGATGGTCGCCGCAGAGATGGGCCCCTGGGCCAAGGTGGGCGGCCTGGGCGATGTCCTGGCAGCGCTCCCCGGCGCCCTGCACGGGGATCAGGCGCAGGTCACCGTCGTCGTCCCGTTGACACGCCCGATCCTGGACCAGATCGGGCGGCCGGAGCCCCTGCCCGGTGGCACCTACTCCGACCGCATCGGGCCGCAGCAATACGAGGTGACCCTGCGGCGGGCGACCCAGCCCGGCGGAGTGCCGCCAAACGGGGTGCCGGTGGTGCTGGTGGACTGCCCCGGGCTGCTGGACCGGGAGGTCTACCTGGACCCGGAGAGCCGGGAGCCCTATCCGGACCAGATCCATCGCTGGGGCATTCTCTGCCGCGGCGCGATCCGGGCGGGCCAGCTGAGCGGCGGGCGCTGGGACGTCATCCACGCCCACGACGCCCACGCGGCCCTGGCCCTGGCCTATCACCGGTTCGGGGATCCCAGCGCACAGCTGGCCTCCGCGGTCCGGGTGCTGTCGATCCACAACATCGGCTACCCGGAGATCTTCCCCATCTGGAACGTCTCCCAGCTGGGCCTACCCGAGTCGGAGGCCGGGCCGATGGGGCCGCTGGAGTACTGGGGGGAGCTGAACCTGCTCAAGGCCGGGATGAGCTACGCCGACGGCATCCACGTGGTGAGCCCGACCTACGCCGAGGAGGTCAAGAGCGACAGCGACATGGGGTACGGCCTCAGCGGGCTGCTCCGCTCCCGGGGCGGCGCGGTGCGGGGCATCCTCAACGGCATCGACGACGTCACCTGGGACCCGTCGGCGGACCCCTACCTGCCCGCCCACTACGCCGCGGGCGAGATGGCCGGGAAGGCCGCCAACAAGCGGGCGCTGGTGCGGGAGCTGGGCTGGCCGGAGGAGGCCGCCGCCGATCCGCTGCTGGGGATCGTGTCCCGCTTCGTGTGGCAGAAGGGCATCGACCTGGTCCTGGACGCCGCGGAGGAGCTGCTGGCCGACGGCGTCCGGCTGGTGATGCTGGGGACGGGGGAACCGGAGATCGAGGAGCGCTGTAGCGCCTTGGAGCGCAGGTACCCGGGCGCCGTCGCAGTGCCGCTGAGGTATGACGAGGGGCTGGCCCACCGCATCGAGGCCGGGGCCGATCTGTTCCTGATGCCGTCCCGCTACGAACCCTGTGGCCTGAACCAGATGTACAGCCTGCGATACGGCACGGTGCCGGTGGTGCGCCGCACGGGGGGGCTGGCGGACACCATCATCGATGCGGACGAGAAACCGGAATCCGGCAACGGCTTCGTCTTCGACGCCCCGGTGGCCAGAGACATGGCCGTCGCCGTCCGGCGGGCCCTTGCTGCGATGGCCGAGCCCGGCCGCTGGCGACGAATCCAGAAGCGTGGCATGGTGGCGGACCTGTCCTGGAAGCAAGCAGCGTGGCGGTATCTGGAGTGGTACCGGGAGCTGATTTCGGGCCGCACGAGCGGCCCATGATGTGCGAAGAAAGGTGAGCCCCACGTGCGTGTCCTGCTGATCTGTCTCAACAGCGAACGATGGCCCGAGCCGGCTCCCCCGGTGGGGATTGCCTGGGTAGCCGAGGCGCTGCGCCGGGCGGATCACGAGGTCCGCCTGGTGGACCTGATGTACATCGAGGACCGGGACGTGGCGGTGGACACCGCCATCGCCGAGTTCGAGCCGGAGATGGTGGCCCTGTCGATCCGCAACGTGGACAGCACCTGGATGCACGCACCCAACTGGGCCGTGCCGCGGGCCCGCAAGCTCGTCGATCGGGTGCGGTCCCAGGTGGACTGCCCGATCATCCTCGGCGGTGCCGGCCCCTCGCTGGTGGCGGCGGACATCCTCGAGGCACTGGAGCTGGACGTGGCCGTGGTGGGGGAGGGGGAGTTCGTGGCGCCGCGCCTGGTGGCGGCCCTGGCCGCCGGCGAGTCCCTGGACGAACTGCCGGGGGTCGTGCAGCGGGGCGGGCGGGTCAATCCGCCGGAGCACAACCGGATCTGGGACCACTTCGCGCCGGCCCACGATCTGGTGGACTACGCGCCGTACATCCTGGACGGCGGCGGCGTGGGCATCCAGACCAAGCGGGGCTGCGCCTTCGACTGCATCTACTGCAACTATCCCATCCTCGAAGGCTGCAAGTACCGCCGCCGTGACCCCGAACGCATCGCCGACGAGATGCAGGGGATCGTGGAGTCCCAGGGCATCCTGGATTTCGGCTTCACCGACAGCGTCTTCTCCTTCCCCCAGAAGCACGCCATCGAGGTGTGCGAGGCCATCGAGCGCCGGGAGATGGGGGCCCGCTGGACCGCCTACGCCAACCCCACCGACCTGGACGACAAGCTAGTGTCCGCCATGGCGGCGGCCGGCTGCCACGCGGTGGAGTTCGGCGTCGACGTGGCCGACGAGGAGATGCTCGAGCGGATGAAGAAGGGCTTCGGCATGGGGGCCCTGGAGGACTCGATCTGCGCCCTCAACGATCACGGCATCCACATCGGGCTGTACGCCCTGTTGGGCGGCCCGGGGGAGACGCGGGAGTCGGCGGAGCGGAGCCTGGAGGTGCTGCGGAGCTTTGATCAGGTGGACGCGGTCATCTTCACCTTCGGGATGCGCATCTACCCCGGCACCGAGTTGGAGCGCATCTCCCGCGCCGAGGGTATCGTCGAGCAGGACGATCCGCTACTGGAGCCCCGCTTCTACCTTTCGCCGGCCCTCACCGATGACGACATGCAGGAGCTGGTGGACGAGATCCGCGAGAACGACCGCTGGCTGGCCCCCGGGGACCTCATCGACGAGGATGATGCGTTCCTTCACTGGGCGGTGCAGAAGCTGAAGATCCGGCCCATCTGGCGCGCTACCGAGAAGACCGCCCGCCTGCGCAAGCGCAACCGCGACAAGACCCGCAAGCCGCTCAAGCTACACCGTCATTAATCTCTCGCACGATCCCTCTTAACCCGTGCCCTTGCCCTTGCCCCTGCCCTTGCCCTTGCCCCTGCCCTCCTTTCCTGCCTTCCTACCTTCCTGCTTTCCTTAGATGAATCTCTCCATTCCTCTCTCGAGAAATACCGCTGAGGAATGCAGGAATGGAGGAATGCAGGAATGGAGAGAGGAGAAGGTAGGGGAAGGCCGAAGAAGCGCGTGAAACGCGCGGGAGGGACGTAGCGGGGAGAATCCCCGCTACGAGGGCAGGGGCAAGGGCAGGGGCAAGGTAGGGGAGGGGGCGGAACAGCCCTATCAATCTACGGTAGGCGAGCTACTCGGCGGCCGGGGGTTCGCCCACCACCAGCTTGAGCTTGATGCCGCTGGGGGACTCCTGGGGGACCAGCAATACGCAAAACGTCGTCGAGGTCTGGGCGCTGATGATCCACAGCTCCTTGCTAGAGAGGTCGTCGGGGATGGTCATCGGCACCAGCCGGTCGCCCTTGTCGCCCTCGGGGATGGTCTCGCCGTCGCCCAGGGCCCGCAGGCCGATCTTGCCGGCCAGGGAGGCGTAGACCAGCTGGCCCTTGCTGCGGGTCTGGATCTCGATGGGCAGCGCCGTCGCTTCGATCTCGGGGTAGTACAGCACCTGCAGGCTGCCCGGGGACAGGTTCAGGTCGATGGAGGTGCCGGGGGTCAGCGGCTTGGAGACCTTGGACAGCCCGTCCTGCTGCAGGTGGACCCGGTTCTTGACGCTGCCGGGTTTGGCGGCGTCGTACCAAAGCACCGTGTAGTCCTCCAGGCGGGGGATGCAGTAGCTGAGGGTCTTGACCTCCATCAGCACCAGCTCGCGGGATTCCTGCCGGTCCAGCACCACGTCGGTCCACTCGTATTCGATGCGGTCCATGTAGGCGAGGGTGAAATCGAGCTCGTCCCCCTCCTCGAGGAACTCCATCAGCTCGCGGGTATCGTCGTTGAGCTCCATCAGGGCCACCACCCGCGTGCGGCCGGCCTCCAGCTCGCCCAGATCGAAGGCGGCCCAGGCGTCCGGCGCGTACTTCTCGGACAGGCCCTGCTCGTCGAAGCCGGCGCCCCAGTACTCCACCTTGCCCGAGCGGTAGGTCTTGGGCTCCTCCGGGATCTGGAAGAACAGCTTCTTCTTGGCGTTCTTCTGTAGCTCATCGATGAGGGCGATGGGCTCCTCTCCGGCGGTGGCCGGGGGTGTCAGCAACAGCGTCAAACCAGCGATCAACAGGGTGCAAATACAGCGCATTGGGTACCTCCCGCCCCGATAGTACGCGCTCGCGGTGAATGGGTCACTCGCAAACGGACGAGGCGTATGACGGGATTATTCGGCCGGGGAAGAAAGGATCCGGGTCGAATCGATGATCTGGTCCAGGAGCTGGGACGATTCGGCAGCGTTCGGGGTGTCTCCGACGGTGACGAACAGCAGCAGCGTGCCTCCCTCCAGCCGGCTGACCAGCTGGATCTGGCCTTCGGCCTCCCCTTCGCTGAAGCGGAATTCCTTGCCCTCGAAGGTGATGCCGCCGGGGGTCGTGCGGGTCAGATCCGCGATGGTCGGCGGCGTGCCCTCGGCGGTCAGGTCGGCGGTGACCGTCTCCACCTCCTTGGCGAAGATGGCTGCGGCGTCTTCTGCGCTCACACCCGTACGGATGTCCACGCCCGTGGTGCCCTTCATGCCCGGCGGCAGCAGCGCCAGCTGGATGGTGTCGCTCTCCGGGGGGTCGGCGATGATGGACCAGCTGGCCGGCAGCGTGAGGGCCACCCCACCCAGCGTGACCGTGCCATCGGCGGTGTTCTGCTGGATGTACTCCGAGCGGAATCCGTCCGCGCCCGACTCCATGCCGAACATGGCCCCAAGGCCGCCGAGCATGTCGCCGGCCTCTCCCAGGCCCTCCATGGCCTCACCGAAGCCCCCCATCATGTCGCCGAAATCCCCTTCCATGCCGCCCATCTCGATCTCGCTGTCCGGGTTGATGGGCGGGGCGTCGACGGCGGTGACGGTGGCGGGCTTGAGGTTGATCTCGTAGGCCCCGACGACCGCGTCCGGCCCCGGATCGCCCACCACCAGCACCAGGTTGCCGGTGCGGGTCTTCCTGGGGACCGCCACGTCGATCTCCACGCGGTAGATGTGCCGGCCTGCGGGCACGACGTGTTCGGCCGTGTTGAACCCCCACCAGGTGACGTTGGACGTGGTGTAGGTCCAGTCCGTACCGGCTGCGACCCCGGGGGCCTGGCGGGCGGTGCGGGTCATCGGCTCGCCGGGGATGGCGTAGCGGATCTGTTCGATGGACCAGGTGGGGTCCAGGGCCACGGCAAATTTGGACGAGGCCGCGCCGGCGTCGTTGGCCGTGTTGTCCACGTCCACCTCGACCACCAGCTGGATGCGGTTCTTGCCGAGCTTGGCAACGGACACTGACGCGATCTGGATCGTGGGGCAGCCGACGACGAAGGCCAGGCCCAGGATCAGGGCGGCCATCCACAACTTCCGTGTGCGTTGGATGATCATGCTGCCACCTCCTCACCGGCCGCGGCGGGGGCCGGGGCGATGGACGGCGGGGCGATGCGCACCACCGCCTTGCCCGAGCCTACGGCCAGCTCGAGCACGGTGGGGGAGGCGGGTTCGGGCACGGTGCCGGCGTCGTTGAGGAAGCCGGGGGAGATGGCCAGCTCGGTGGACCCCTGAGGAAGGCCAGCCAGGTCCAGCTCCATGGCGATGGTCTTGGCCTCGCGCAGGTCCACCTGATCCAGGATCACGTGGAACGCCTCCCACCGGTGTTTGCCGTCGGTGGGGAATTCATTCTCGTGGGCGCGGGCCATCTGTGGGGCCCGGCCCATCACCCGCTGGCCCCCCTCGCCGACCATCTCGGTCGGGGCGAGCAGGCGTGCGGCGCGCACGGTCACTCCGTCGGGGAGGACGACGGCGGCGTAGCCGATCTGGGCGTAGGAGGGCTCAACCGGCTCGTCCCCCTCGCTGCTCATCTCATCCTCGAGGGTGATGCGGACGTCCAGGTGCAGGGTCAGCTCTCCCGTTGCGGTGGGGCCGGCCGTCACGGTGGCGTCGGTGATGCGTATTTCCACACAGGCGCTGAGCATGGGCCCCAGGGCGAACAGTAGGG
>CAZDDH010000092.1:0-30243 GCA_964504165.1 uncultured Rickettsiales bacterium
GATGGCTCACCCCTACATCTTGTGGCAGGAGGCGCTAACCGTCTACCCCCCTTAAAAAAATAGGTCAGATCCAGCGGTTCGTCAAACGTTTCCCGCGTCAAAAATTTTACGAATTCTTGGCTATTTGTGAGTTTGACGAAAGATCAGGGATTGAAACCGCCACGGGCCGGAGCCTGCTGTCCACCGCCTGGCAAGGCTTCGGTCTCGACTGAGTCGTCATCTGCCGAATCGTCATCTCCCGATCCTGCCGTTCCCTTGATGATCCGGTAGAGCGTCAAGTTCTTGTCCTGCTCGACCAGCAGTTCGGCTGCAGAGAGCCCTGTGCCGCCGGTCGCTTCGCTGTCCGTCTGGAAGGTTTCCAGGTCGCAGGGACAGGGATCTCCCCACGGCGCGAAGATGGTGACCCGAGCATCATCGTAGACCGGATTGCCTGCCATGTTTTTGATGCGGCCGCGCATGTGGCGGAGGCGCTTCTTGTAGATGTTGTCCTTGAGGCTGCGGTCCTCGGGGGCCACACCAAAAGCGTCCTTCTGGAGCACGATGTAGCGGTATCCCAGCTCGTAGACTTCGTCCTTGTCCGCGGGGTCCCAGTAGGGCGCTCGGTTGTTCATGTCCGACAGGCTGATCAGCTCCGAGACGTAGGTGTTCTCCTCGCGGAAAACCACCGACTCCTCGGGCGTGAAGACGGGGTTGTTCTCGATCATCCCACCCATGATCGGGCGGTGATGGAGCGTCTGAAAATACAGGTGCGCCTGCGTCCAAGCGTAGGGTAGCTCGATGATCGCCCCCTCGGGGCCGTCCACCAGGCATCGATATCCCGCCGGGACGGTGGCATCCCACGACCAGAACGGAGCGTGCTTGTTCTGCATGAGCGCCCCGGTCCACCACAGCACGATCGCGACGCTGGCCACCCGCTGCCAGTTGCGGCCGTACCGACGCAGATGATCGAGGTTCACCACCGCGGTCAAGCCGAACAGGATTCCCACGAAGACGTACGCTCGTTCGGGCCACCATAGACGGCGAAGGAAAGGCAGCGCCTTGGACATGTAGATGTAGACCACGTTGGGCAGAGCGATCTCACCGGCGATCAGCAGGGGTCCCGTGGCGAGCACCATGGACGTCAACACCATGGCCAGCACGGGGCCGCGGTGTAAGCGTCCGGGCTTGATCAGCCAGGCCAGTACGCTGAGCCACAGCAGCCACGGGACCAGGTGGGTCCGCCGCAGGAAACGTTCAGACCCATCCGGATCCCAGACGTAGGACCCTGAATACCGGGTTGCTGGTTGCCACATGTGCAAGGCGACGAGCGTTCCTTCGGCGGTAACCGGCAAGCTCTCGTGGAGCGACCAGTCATCCGTGGCCAGCAGGCCCGGCACCGTCTCGTCCTCCATGCCCTGGCCCGAGAAGAGCGGGAGGGCCACGGGCAAGGTCAGCGTCAGCCCGACGACGGCGATGAGCGAGTGCCTGGCGAGGGTACGCCAGCGGCCACCGGAGTCCGCCGCGGGATCGTAGAACCGCCAGCACCCGTGTGCAGCGCAGACGAGGCCGCCGAAGAACGCGTAGTACCAGTACTGGTATCCGCACAGGGCCAGGAACACGCCGGCCAGAATGGGGGCCTTGTAGCCCCTCGAAATCCCGCTTCGCCACACGTAGAGCAGGAAAAACACCGGCAAGGCCAGCAACGCCTGGGTTGGACGCCCCTCCCGGGCCTCGATGAGGATGAACGGGCTGAAGGTGAACAGGGCCATACCCAGCCCGATGGCCAGTTTGCTGTCCGTGAACTCCCGGGCGAGGCGAGTGAAGGCCCAGGCGCTCACGGAGAGTCCAGCCAGCAGGAACAGGTTGTAGCCCCACACGTGGCCAAAGACCACCCGGAATGGGACTGCCAGGAGGGCATCGAGCACGTTGGCCCCGGTGTGGCCGAAGATGTCCTTGCCCCAGGGGTAGAAGAACAGATTCGAATGCACCGGGCTCTGCCAGGTGCTGATCTGATGCTCCATGAACCAGTAGAACCATTGGGTCCCGTAGTGATCGACGTACTCGGCACCCAGGAAGTGGCTACCCATACGAGGAACCGCCAGGCCGAACACGGCCAGGACCATGAATCCGATTCCGATGGCGGCGAACTGCCGGTCGCTGAGGTTGGCGAGGATCGTCCGGATCTTGGAACCCAGTCCGCGGATCATGGCATCGTCTCGGAGCCTGGACCGCGGTCGAGGGTCGTGGGGCGGTGCGTGGCCTCCGAAGACGGTTGAGCCGAGTCATCGTCGAAGCTCTGTTCGTCGGCCGAGTCGTCGTCTCCCTCTGCTTCGGGGGGAGGCTCGAACAACCGCTTGAAGACCTGATCCTCGGGACGCATCGTATACAGCATCTCGGAACCGATATCCGTCCGACCGACCGGGTCCGAGTCGATGCCGGCTTCATGCTGGTCGCACGGGACCGGATGGCCCCAGGGTGTGTAGATGGTCACGCGAGCGTCGTCGTAGACCGGCCGGCCGGCCATCCGCACGATCGTCTTGTGCATGCGCCGCAGGCGGGTACGGCGCACGTTGTCCACCAGCGCCTGGTCGTCGCCGGCCACGTAGAAGGCGTCCTTCTGGATGACGATGTAACGGAATCCAAGGTCGTGGACGGCCTGCTTGTCCTCTTCGGTCCACTCCAGCTGACTGCCGTCCTGCATGGCCGCGGTGATCAAGCTGTAGACGAAGGTGTTCTCGTTGCGGAAGGCGGCCGATTCCGGGGGGGTGAAGACCATGTTGTTCTCGATCATCCCTCCCATGATCGGCCGCTCGTGGTGGATCTGGTAATAGAGGTGGGCCTGGGTCCAGGCATAGGGCAGCTCGATGATCGCGCCCTCCTCACCGGTCTCCAGGCACTCGTATCCGGCGGGAATCTCGTCGGACCACATGGGGTAGGGCACCAGACCCAGCCCGGCGAGCTCGGCGACCCAGATGATGGCAGCCAGAAGCGCCGCGGGCCCCTGGACTCGCCGGCCCAGTGGCCTGAGGTGGGCCAGGTTCACGGCGATGCCGAGGCTGAGGAAGATGCTGATGAAGGCAAAAGCCCTGGCTGGCCACCAGAGGCGTTGCATGAACGGGAGTGCCTTGCACAGATAGATGTAGAAGAGGTTTGGCAGGGCGTGATTGCCCAGCAGCAGGATCGGTCCCACCGCCAGCAGCAACGACATGACCATGATCGCGAGGGACGGGGCCCGCTGAAGGCGGCCGGGGCGCCATAGCCAGGCCATGAAACTGATCCACAGTACCAGGGGTACCCAGGACGCGCGGACCAGGAATCGCTCGGTGCCGTCCACATCGCGGACGAAGGCGCCGGTCTGCCGCTTGGCGGGCTGCCACAAGAACATGCCCACGGAGGTGTCTTCTTTGGTGACGGGAGGGCTGGCCCGGTAGGACCACTGGTCCGTGTCCAGCAGCCCGGGCACCTGTTCCCCATCGGACTGGCCCATGACCAGCGAATAGGCGACGGGCACCGTGAGTGTCAGGGACATGGCCGCGATGACCGCGTGCCGGCCGAGGGTGCGCCACCGTCCGCCCGATCCCTCCGCCGGCGCGATGAAACGCACGGCCCCGTGGGCTGCGCAGATCATGCCGCCGAAGAAAGCGTAGTACCAGTACTGGTACCCGCTGAGGGCCAGGAAGAGCCCGGCAAGGAGCGGTGAGATCCATCCGGTCCTCAGGCCCGTCCGCCACATGAACAGCACGAACAGCACGGGAAACGCGAGCAAGGCTTGGGTAGGCCGCCCTTCCGCCAGCTCGAACAGGATGTAGGGGGAAAAGGTGAACAGTGCCGTGCTGACCCCGATGGCCAATCCGTCACGGGTGAACTCCCGCGCCAGCCGGGAGAACGCCAGCGCCGAGATGAGCAGGCCCCAGATCACGAACAGGTTGTAGCCGAGCGTGTTGCCAAAGATGATCCGGAACGGGATCGCCAGGTAGGCGTCCAGGACATTGGCTCCCGTGTGGGCGAAGACGTCCTTGCCCCACGGATAGAAGAACAGATTGGTGTGGCCGGGGCCCGTGCCCTCGAGCAGGGAGTGTTCGACGAACCAGTAGAACCACTGGGTGCCGTAGGCGTCGACATATTCCAGCCCCAGGAATCGTCGCCCGAGCGCCCCCAGCTGCCCGCCGATGGTGGCGAGGGTGAGCATCGCGGTGATGAAGAGCGTGAGCAGAACTGGGAGTTTGCGGTTCATCTATCCGAAAGCTCGGGTTCCTGTCCGGATCGGTTTTGTCCGTTGGGGCGTGCGTAATAATCCGTTGGGCGTTAGGGAGGGTCAAGGGGGGAGCGGGGCGGAGGCATCGGAGGGGGTGCCGGTACTCCCCTGCGGCGCGTTCCGGCCGGAACCTGCATTTTGTCCCTGTGAGTCTGCCCCCTCAGAGGGGGGATTGCGTGGGAACGGCTCCTCGCCCCAGACCAGCGGTCCGGCTGTCCCCTCGACCTCTACCTGATGGGTCTGGCGTGCAGAAACCGTGGTACTCGCGGTGGCGCGCTGCTCGATACCATCCTCCACCCCAGGCTGGGGCTCCGGGTAATTCGCCATGCTCTCCCAGCAGGGCGGTTCCGTCTCGACGGTATTGCATTCGGTGGTGATGTAGGTGATCCCGGCCACCGGCCGCACATGGTTGCACGGCCGGTCCTCCCCGGTGAGCCAGGGGGCCGATCGGTAGATCTCGAACTCGTCGTTGGAGATCCCGGTGCTGTACCACGGTGGATAGAGTTCGGTGCTGCTGGCCATCCAGACTTTCCAGTCGGCGCCGCGCCCGTCGAACTGGGGGCGATGACGAGGCATGGGGCAAAACAGGAAGGCCTGGCTCTGGCCATAGGCCAGATCGCCCGGCCCGGTCCGTTCACAGATGGCCACGCCCAGCGGGTGAAGATCGGCGTTGGACAGTGCCTGGGCGCGGGACTCGTGGAATGGTTTTTTCCAGGTGGTCTGGGAGCCCAGCAAGAATCCCAGCCCCAGCCCCAGGAGCAGCATGTCGCGGTGGCGGGAGCGGGTCATCCAGGCTGCCCACAGCGCGGTCGCGATGGGGAGGGCGACTGCTGCGTGACGGGGTGCGGACCAGATCACGAGCGCGGGGAGGACCGGGACCAGGCCCACCAGCGGGGACAGCCGTTGGCGTTGTTTCACGAGTGCAGCGAATCCCAGGGCGATCCACAACCATAGCCAGGGCGCTTGCTGGATCGCCCATCTGGCATGGAACAGGACGATGCGGGCCCGTTTCCCGTCCTCGTAGAGTTCGGTCAGCGATGCCCGCAACGGGTCGGGCAACCCCCCCGCGTGTTCGGGGAGTTTGGTCGACCCCATCTCCTCGCCGGCCTGGGCCAGGCGCTCGAACCACGGATGCTCCCACGGCAGACCGGGGGGGTGTAGTAGTACCAGCGGGCCCAGGAAGACCGCCGCCCCCATCAACAGGACCCGGCCGATCCGCTTGGCCGGGTGCCCGGGGGCTACCAGGGCGACTCCTGCCAATCCCAGCGAAATCACGAGCCCGTGCTCGCGTAGCAACGGGGCCAGCCCGGCCAGGGCCACCGCTGCGGCCAGGGAACGAGGACCGGGATTTTGCAGCATCCAGCGGGCAACGAGGATTCCCGCCATGAGTATCAGAGCGGTCAACCCGTCCGGTTGAGCCTTGGCTCCGAGGACGGCCAGCTGGGGGGTGAGCAGCGCTACGGCGGCTCCCACGGCCGCCGAGGCGGGCCGCGCTCCCAGGGTCCGTGCCAGGGCATAGCCCACCGGGCCGATGAGGGCCACCGACAGGGCGCTGATCCACGACAGGGCGTACAGGGGGTGGCAGCCGGTGAGCATGTGGGCCAGGGCAGCCAGACCAGGGAACACCGGGGGAACCAGCGACGGCGCGCCCACGGTCAGGTTCAGGGCCGACATGGCCCACAGCGCGGAGTCGCTTCCCGCCGGGAACGGCACACCGATCTGCCATCGGAGGATCTGGGGTACCAGATATCCGAGGACCAGCAGCCCAGCAGCTGCTGCATGATCGACTTGGATTCGAGCAGCGAACGATCTCAAACGGTCTCCAAGTGTGTCGGCATGGTACCAGGCTTCCATCCGTGCTACCCGCCATGGGCTGCTCGATCCGACCCGTGGGATCCTGTAGCCTCCCTGGTCCGGAGTGACTCCATGAATTCAGATCAGGCGAGCGACCTCTTTTTTGCACTGACGCCCGACAAGGTTCTCGAGGCGGTGGAGGCCGGCGGATTGCGGTGCAACCCGGTGTGCTACCCCCTCAACTCCTTCGAGAATCGGGTCTACGAGGTCGAGCTGGCCGATCGGAGCCGGATCATCGCCAAGTTCTACCGCCCGGGCCGCTGGACCGAGGCACAGATCCTCGAGGAGCATCGCTTCATCGACGATCTGGTGGCCGACGAGATCCCCGCCTGTCCCGTCCGGCGATTCCCCGACGGCGCCACCCTCAAGCAGCAAGAGCACATCTACTACACACTGGCCGAGCGGCGTGGCGGCCGCGCTCCGGACGAGCTGAACGACGAGACGGTGGAGCGGCTCGGTATGCTCGTGGGGCGGATGCACAACGTGGCGGTGACGAGCCCGGCCGAGCCTCGCCTGCGGCTCAACGCCGACAACTACATGTACGACAACCTGGACTGGCTCGAGGATCACGACACCCTCCCCGAGACCTTCCGCGAGTCCTACCTCGATACGGTGACGGCCATCGCCCGGATCTTCGATGACCTGATGAAAGGGGTGGAGACCCACCGCATCCACGGCGACCTGCATCTGGGGAATCTGCTGTTCCGCGACGGGCAGCTCAACGTGCTCGATTTCGATGACATGGCGGTGGGGCCGGCGGTCCAGGACCTGTGGCTGGCCCTCCCGGGGCGCGACGCCTATAGCCGACGGCAGCGGGAGTGTTTCCTGGAGGGATACCAGCGTTTTCGCCCATTCGACCGCGCCACGCTGAAGCTCATCGAACCGCTGCGGGCGCTACGGCGGGTCCACTACGCCACCTGGCTCGCCCGCCGCTGGCACGACCCGATGTTCCCCCTCAACTGGCCCCACTTCGGCACCGAGAATTACTGGGCCGAAGAGACCCAGGACATGCTCGAGGCCCACGCGATCATCCGCCAGGAGATCCTGGGCGAGGTGCCCCCGGAGCCCGAGGAAGAGCTGACCAACAAGGACTACTTCTGGGACATGGAATGACCGAGCCGGCCGGTCGAGGGGCGCAGGACTACAGCGGAGTACAGACCCCGTTGCCATTGGTGTAGGTGACCTCGAAGAAGTAGTTCTCCGAGTCCTCGTCGCTGATGTCGCGGGTGTCCTCGCAGGCCACCGTCCCATCGATGTACACGCGCACTGTCGTCGGATTTGGGTCCAGGTATGACGAGCCGGGGTAATCGTGCACGACGACCGTGTAAGTGCCGTCCTGGGGGAAGTCGATGTTGATGTTCTCCGGGCCCGTGCCGCTGATGTCGTCCAGGTCGAGGGACGGGTCATCCGCCTCGCCGTTCGCGCCCCAGCTGGGGGTCATGTTGCGCCAGTGGCAGTCGGTCTGCGTATCCCCAAAGGTCCCGCCGGGGGCGAGCAGGTGCAGGTCCATGTCGTCGCCGGAGTAGGTCCAGTACATCTCCACCCACAGATCCGCGTCCATGGTGGACTCGAAGCTGGTGAGGCACGGATCGCTGCATATCTCCAGAGGGTTGCACACCGTCAGCTGGGCCTCGTAGGTGCCGGCCATGTCCGGCGTGACCGTGCGCACCGAGGAGGTGCCGGCGGGCATCGGGGCCTGGGAGCCCTGGGGCATGGACAGGAACTCCCAGTTGAAGGTCAGCTCGTTGAAGCTGTAGCTGGGGTCGCCGCTCTGGTTGCCCTGGGTGTCCTCGGCGTAGAAGGTCGAAGATTCCCAGATGGCCAGCACCTCGGGGGGATCGGCGTGGCAGTAGGCGTAGGGCACGCCGGAGCTGCCGCTGACCGGGATGATCAGCGGGGTCTCGTCCGGGTCGTTGCTCTCCACGGCGATCTCTCCGGAGAAGGTGCCGTTGCCTCCATCCGGGGCGTAGGTGACATCCAGGACCGCTGTGTCGTCGCCGGTCAGCTCGGTGCCCTCGACGCCTGCCACGTCGATGCTGATCTCCGGAGCACCGCTGTAGGTCACGTCCCCGATGATGATGGTGCCGCTGCCCACATTGCTTAGGACTACCTGCTCGGTCGTGGTGTCCACAGCATTGTTCGCGCCGAATTCCACCGAACTGGGAACGGCCATGATATCGGCTGTCTCCTCCTCCGAGCCGGGCGTGGGCTCCGATTCGGCCGAGTCGTCGTCCAGTTCAAGGTCCTGGTTGCAGGCGGGGATGAGTAGCAAGACCCACAAAACCGCGTTCAAACAGCGCACGAGTCCTCCTCCCTGAGGGAGCTTCCGGTGTGAGCGGGGCCAGTGTGACAAGGCTACAGCGGCGTGCAGACCCCGTTGCCGTTGTTGTACGTGACCTCGAAGAAGTAGTTCACCGAGTCCTCGCCGCTGATGTTGCGGGTGTCCTCGCAGGCCACCACGCCTTCGATGTACACGCGCACCGTCGTGGGGTTGGAGTTCTGGTACGACGAGCCGGGGTAGTCGTGCACGATGACCGTGTAGGTGCCGTCCTGGGGCGAACCGATGTTGATGTTCTCCGGGCCGGTGCCGCTGATGTCGTCCAGGTCGAGGGCCGGGTCGTCCGCCACGCCGTTGGCACCCCAGCTCGGAGTCATGTTGCGCCAGTGGCAGTCGGACTGCGTGTCCCAGTAGGTCCCGCCCGGGGAGAGCAGGTGCAGGTCCATGTCGTCACCGGAGTAGGTCCAGTACATCTCCACCCAGAGGTCCTCGTCCATGGTGGCCTCGAAGCTGGTGATGCACGGATCGCTGCACATCTCCAGTGGGTTGCACACCGTCAGCTGGGCCTCGTAGGTGCCGGCCATGTCCGGGGTGACCGTGCGGGTCGACGCGGTGCCGCTGGGCATCGTGACCTGGGAGCCCTGGGGCGTGGACAGGAAGAACCAGTTGAAGGTCAACTCGTTGAAGGTGTAGTTGGGATCGCCGCTCTGGTTCCCCTGCTCATCTTCCGCGTAGAAGGTCGAGGATTCCCAGATGGCCAGCACCTCGGGCGGGTCGGCGTGGCAGTAGGCGAATGGGACACCGGAGCTGCCGCTGACGGGGATGATTAGCGGGTTCTCGTCCGGGTCGTTGCTCTCCACGGCGACCTCGCCGGAGAAGGCGCCGGTGGCGCCCCCCGGGGAGAAGATGACGTCCAGGACCGCCGTGTCGTTGCCGCTCAACTCGGCGCCCTCGACGCCCGCCGCGTCGATGGTGATCTCCGGAGCGCCGCTGTAGGTCACGTCCCCGATGATGATGGTGCCGCTGCCCACGTTGCTGAGGTCCACCTGCTCGGTCATGGTGTCGCCGGAGTTGATGGCACCGAATCCCACCGATTCAGGATCTGCCTGGATATCCGGGGCCGAACCCGCCTCGAAGACCAGGTTCACCGGGATGGCCTCTTCGTCCACGTCGTGATGCACGAAGACGATGTTGTTGCCCGCGGGGATGGACTCCTCTGGAGCGAAGATCACGTCCACGTCCACCGACGCCCCGGAGGCCAGGTCGAAGGCGGTCTCCTCGTCCCGATCGATGGAGAAGTAGGCCACCGGTGTGTCCCAGGAGAAGCGGTCGACGGTGATGACCTTGTCCCCCACGTTCTTGATCTGGAACTCCTGGGAGAGGGTCATGCCCGTCGTCACATACCCGAAATCAAGCTCTTCAGGTTCGACGAGGATGTCTGCCGTCTGATTTTCCAGTGCGTAGTCCTGGCAGCCGACGGCCGCCAGATAAAACGCCGCGATCGCCAACAGGAGGATGCTCTTGTGTCTCATATCTCTTCCAATCCCTCTCTACCTAGTGCCCCCTGGTAACCGTGACCCACGATGGAGTCCAAAACTCACGAACTTCATGAACTGCTTATTTGCCCGCTATGGATTGGTATTCGATCTTTACAAGGGGAGTCAAGGAATTTTGGGAAGATCTTGACGTTTACTGAGGGTCTGTTCAGCGGCTGCCGCCGCGGATCACCCGCCACAGCGTGGCTAGCTGCTGTTCCCGGTCCAGGATGGATTGGGCCATTTCGAGGGTGCCATATGCAGCCCGTACCTGCGGCTCGTCTTCGGCGTATTCACGCACCAGCTCCAGAAGATCGTCGAGGATAGCGTCCGGGTGCTTTCCGCTGGTGTGCTTGCGGCGCATGTCGCGCACCAGGGAGTGGTGAGGGCACCGCTGGAGCAGGAAGTCGTGCAGGGTGTCGGTGGCGGCCACCAGCCGCTGCTGGACCGTGGCCTCCCGCGGTGGTTCGGGCGGGGGCGGGGGCGTAGACTTCATCCCATCCATTGGCTCGAGGGAGATCTCTGCCGCCACCTCCGTCGGGCCCTTGCCGGCGAGGAGATTGTCCTCGTGGGCCTCCTCGAGCGCGCCGGCCACAGAGCCGCCGCTGGTGACGATGGGACCGTGCTGTACTTCCGCGGAGATCACGACCGGCCCGCTTCCACCGAGCGGTCCGCTGCCGGTGCCGTCGCCGGCAGCGCCACGGGACGACCGTATGGGGCCCGACGTGCCGAACAACCCCAGCACGCCGGCGCCTTGGCTCTCCGCCGGGACGGCCCCTTCCCGCTGAACTGGGCCGGTGTGGTGCGGTTGTCCGGACTCCGCCTCGCCCAGGGTCTCGAAGACGTACCCCTCGCCGGGGATGGAAGACATTGGGGCGGGCGCCGGAACCGTAGGGGGTGAGCGTCGAGGCCCGGCGCCCCTCCTGGTGGGCTCGGGTGCGCGCTGGCTCATGGTCTGCTGGACTCCCAGCATCTCGCACTGACCATCCACCCGCACCACGTGCGCCGAGATCCGCAGCCCGCCCGGCATCCAGTGGAGCCGGACCAGTTCGCCGACCGTGTTCAGGATGGTCTTGCGCGCGTCGGCCCGCAGGCCCGGAATGTGGAAATCGGGAGACCCGAAGGCTGCAGGATCGATCCCGCAGGCCTCCAGCTCCTCCTTCAACCCCCGGGCACCCAGCCCGTAGACGGGATCATCCTCGTAGGCCAGGACCCGTATCTGGCTCGCCCGTGACAGGGCCAGCGAGGAAGCCAGGGCCGCGCCGTGCTCGGCCATGCGGCCCAGGCTAGCTCCGGGGGTCGTCAGCACCACGGCCTCATCGACGGCGACGTCGGCGAAGGCCAGGCACACCTGAGCCAGCCCGGGAGAGCAGGTCGTCAGTACGATGATGGGGTCTTGCTTTGCCATGGATCAGGCGTCGTCTCCGTCGTCCGTATCGGCAGCTGGCTCCTCGCCCTGGGCGTCGATGAGGCCGGCCTTGTCGGTCATGCCGCGGACGATCTGGGCTAGGTCGATGCCTGTGAGGGACTCCATCACCGGGGGTAGCTGGGCCACGATGTCGGTGACATCGCGGGTGATCTTGCTGGCCCCCGCCGAGCTGTCCCCGCCGCCGCCGACGATGGTGATGCGGTCGGTCTTGGACAGGGGCTCGGCCACCGCCTCGGCCATCTTGGGCAGCGCCTCGACGACCATCTGGATCAGGGCCGCCTGGTTGTACTGCTTCCAGCTCTCGGCCTTCTCGGACATGGCCTCGGCTTCCGAGAGCCCCTTGGCCTTGATGGTCTCGGCCTCGGAGAGTCCCTTGGCCTTGATGGTCTCGGCTTCGGCGAAACCACCGGCCTTGAACGCCTCGGCCTCGGCGAGTCCCGTGGCCTTGATGACCGCTGCTTCTGCCGTGCCGCGCTGGCGCTCGGCTTCTGCGCGGCCGCGGGCTTCGGTCTCGAGCTTGAACTGCTCGGCCTCGGCCTCGACCTTCACCTGGTGCCGGCGCGCCTCCGCCGGCTTCATCACCGTGGCTTCCAGTTCCTTCTCCTTGCGCAGGATCTCCTGCTCCTGGACCAGCACCTGCTGCTGCTTGGAGACCACCTCGACCTGCACCTCCTCCTTGCGCACCTGCTGGCTCTTGCGGTGCTTGGCCAGGTCGTAGGCCAGGTCGGCATCGGCGCGTTTCTCGTTGACCGAGGAGTTGTAGTCGGCCCGGTTCATCTCGTAGTCGCGGGCCGACTCGGCGATCTTGGTCTCGGCGCCGTAGCGGTTGGTCTCGCCGGCCTGGCGGGCGTTGGCGCCGCGGATGGTGGCGTCCCGTTCCGCTTCCGCCTTGGCGATGTCGGCGTCACGTTTGGCCTCGGCCCGGGCGATCTCGGCGTCCCGTAGCACCAGGGCGGTGCGGGGCTTACCCAGCGCTTCGAGGTAGCCGTGGTTGTCGCGGATGTCCTTGAGGGTGAAAGACACGATCTGCAGGCCCATGTTGGCCAGGTCCGTGGCGGCCACGTCCTGGACGCGGTTGGAGAAGAGATCCCGGTTCTTGTAGATCTCCTCGACGGTCATGGTGCCCAGAATGGCGCGCAGGTGGCCTTCGAGGGTCTGGGTCGCCACCCGGGCGATCTCCTCCTGGCCCTTGCTGAGGAACTGCTCGGCGGCGGTGCCGATGCTCACGTCGTCGCCCCGGACCTTGACCTGGGCCACGCCGTCCACCAGCACGGGCACGCCCTCGATAGTGTAGACCTCGTCCTTGGTCCCGACACCCAGGGTCAGCAGCTCCAGGCTGAGGGTGTCGTACCGTTCGATGATGGGGATGACGAAGGCGCCGCCGCCCTTGCAGATGCGGAATCCGACCTGGGTCGTCTCACCGCTGGGGAGCGCCAATCGGTGGCGCCGGCCGGAGATGACGAGCACCTCGTTGGGGCCCACCTTGCGGTACCGCGAGGCGTACAGCAGCAGCCCCGTGACGGCGGCACCCAGCACGGCGAAGACGCCCAGTCCGATGAATTCGATTCCTCCCATATCTCACTCCCTTCACCGCCGTGGTCGGCGGTTCATTGATCCTTCGGTGCAGACAATCGCTTCCGGCGACTGCTGCCCGCCTCTTCCACCACGAAGATCGGCCCGTCGATGCTGCCGATGAGGACCTTGGATCCCCGGGGGATCTCCACATCCTGACCGGAACGCGCCGGCGCGTTGAAGCGGCTTTGATTGTGTACGTAGACGATCTCGCCGTGGCCCTGGGCCGGGATGGCCACGCTGACCTCGGCGGAGCTGCCCAACAGGGTCCGCAGCTGGGTCTGGCTGCCCCCCTCCACGCTCTTGAGCTTGTTCATGCCCCAGTAGGTACCGCCGCCGCTGACGGCCGCCATCGCTGCTGCGGCAGCTAGCGAGATGATGGCGGCCTGGACGATCCAGTGCTCGACGACGAACCCCATCACGCCGAACCCGAACAGCAACGTGGATAGCACCAGCGGGCTGAAGAAGCTCACGCCTTGCCCGTCCGCGTCTCCGTGGGCATCCGCGTGGTCCAGGTCCCCATGGGCGTCCAGGTCCACGTCGCCGTCCCCCAGGTCCACGTCGCCGCCGCCCATATCCAGCTCGCTGGCGTCCAGGTCGTGGGACACGTCGATCTCGTGATCGCCGCCCCCTCCACCGACGAGGAAATGCAGCGCGGAAGCGAGGACCAGGTACCCGCCGCCGAGCATCAGGCAGCCCATGTAGATCATTTCTATCGGTGACACGCGCCCTCCCTCCCGGAGGCGTCAGATGTTACCGGACCACCTCCCAAAAAATACCCTCCGCCTGGGACGATTCGTTCAACCGGCCAAACCCACACGACGCGGGGACACTTCCGCCCGTTTTACGCCCCGGCGGCGCGATCCTCGGATATGCGCGAATATCGGCGGTAACCCGTTGAAATCACTCGTTCTCATGTCCAGCGTCGAAAGGTGAGAACGCCCGTCGGCGGCCGTCGAGAAAACAACTATATGAATGGCTTTCAGTTCGAGGCCGGCTGATGTATGTTCGCTCCTTCGGTTTTTCTGGATGATGAGGGCCCCGACGGGGCCGCGAGAGGAGTGGTTATGAGGCAGCTAGCCGGGCTGGACGACGAGACGCTGGGAGCCGTTCTGGACACATTGCACAGCGTCGCAGCGAAGTTGCTCGACAAGGACACGAGGCTGGAGCTGGACGCCAAGGACGAGTTCCCGAGAGCCCAGATCGAGGAGATGATGAGCCCGGAGGTCGGGCTCCATCTGATCTTCCTGGCCGCCGATGTCGGTGGCCTGGGCGGCGGCGCCCGGGATGTCTTCCGCACATCCGAGGAGATGGCTCGCATCGACCTGGGGGTCGCCACGGCATTCCTGGCCATTGCCCTGGGCGTGGATCCCATCGAGGTGGGCGGCACCGACGAACAGCGCCAGCGTTGGCTGGGGCGCATCGCCGAGGAGGGGCAGATCGTCGCCTACGGCGTCACGGAGCCGGCCGCCGGTTCCAACGTGTCGTCCCTCAAGACGGTGGCCGAGCCGATCATGGGCCCGGACGGCAAGCCCGAAGCCTACAAGATCAACGGCACCAAGCAGTTCATCACCAACGGTGGCGTGGCTCAGGTTTACTCGATCCTGGCCCGTACCCCGGGCGGCCCGAGCTTCTTCGTCGTCGATCGGGACACCCCCGGACTCTCGTCCGGGCCCCACGAGGAAAAGCTCGGTATCCGGGCCTCCAACACCACCCAGGTGATCCTCGAAGACGTGGTGGTCCCCGCGGATCAGCTGCTGGGGCTGGAAGAGGGCAAGGGGCTCGAGCAGGCTAACGAGGTCTTCGGCTATACGCGCCTGATGGTGGCCGCCTTTGGCCTGGGTGCCGGCGAGGAAGCCTTCGCCCGGGCCGTGCAGTACAGCAAGGAGCGGGAACAGTTCGGCGAGCTCCTGTGCAAGAAGCAGGGCTACACCCACAAGCTGCTGGTGCCCCACGCCGTCCGTCTGGAAGCGGGCCGTGCCTACTGCGAGAGCATCGCGGACCGCATCGACGGCGGCGAGAAGAACCTCCAGGTGGAGGGCGCCGTGGCCAAGCTATTCGTCACCGAGGAAGGGCAGGCCGCGGCGGCCGATGCCGTCCAGGCCCACGGCGGCTACGGGTACACCCGTGAATACGAGGTGGAGAAGATCTACCGCGACGTCCGCATCACCACGATCTACGAGGGCACGTCCGAGATCCAGCAGAGCATCATCGGCATGTTCCGTTGGCGGTCGGTGGTCCGCTCCAAGGGTGGGTTCTACCGGGACATGGCCTCGCAACTCCGTGACCTCGGCGATGCCGGCGAGACCGTCGGTGCACCCCTGGCAGCGCTGGCGGCGGACGCCCTGGCCGAGCTGGTGCTCACCTGCCACCGCAAGCGCCTGCCCCGTCAGCAGTATGTGATGTTCGAGTTGGCCCGGCTGATGGCCGAGGTGGAGACCGCGGTGGAGTTCTGCCGCAAGGCCGCGGGGCTGGTGGATTCCGGCGATGCCCAGGAGGCCTTGCTGGTCCCGGCCGCCCGACTGCACGCCGGTGCCACGGCCCTCACCCTGGCGACGGCGGCTCAGGAACTGCTGCTCGGGAGCGGCCTGTACGACGGCGAGGAGCTGGCGTCGTTCCGCGAGACGGTCCACTTCGACGAGTTGTTGGCGGGGAGCGCCGGCCGGATGGCCGATATGGATCTCATCGTTCCGGCGATCATCGGCGACGTGGAATAGTCGCCACTCCTACCCGATCTGTTCCCTCAGATACTTCGTGATCCGCAGCCGGTCCTGGGTGTTGAGATCGACGAATCTCAGCCCGTTGCCGATGGCCGAGTTCGGGAAGCCCTCCCGCATCTCCGAGCGGGCCTGCGCAACCTTTGCCCGGCACTCGATGGGCACGGAGGAACCGGGCAGCAGGAACGATACGTCCAAAGTGGTGCCCGTCTCGTACGGAAGAAGCTCGTGGATGAACATGCCCCCCTGCGAGAGATCGGCGGCCACGGTGTAACTGGAGGTCTTGCCACGGGCGATGCGTACGGAGAGGCCTACTTTGACTCGTACCGTCGAGCGACGGTTGGAACCAGCCATGCTGTCAGAAGTCGTCATGGCCCCCCATGGTCCCAGATGGAAGCTACTCGTCTGGCGTCATGATGCCGACGTTGCGGACCCCCGATCCCTTGATGATGTCCATCACCAGTACCGCGTTGCCATAGGATGCGTCGTCGTCCGCCTCGAAGAACACGACCTTGTCCGGCAGGATCTTCAATCCCTTGATCAAGCGCTCCTCCAGATCATCCATGGCGATGACCTGGTGGTTCACCTCGATGTGGTTGTCATTGAACAGGTGTACGACGATCTGCTTCTTCATCAGCTCGGTGGGTTCGTCGACTTCGGCCTTCTCGGGGACCAGGATCGGCAGGCTCTTGGTCAGCAGCGGTGTGACCACCATGAAGATGATCAGGAGCACCAGCACGATGTCCACCAGCGGCGTGATGTTGATATCCGCCGCGGGGCCTTTCTTGCTGGCGCCGACATCCATGCCCATCGGTCTACTCCATCAGCCCCGACTCCCGCAGCTGCTTCTGGAACTGCTCGGGAGTGGAGTCCTTGTCGGTCATCAACGCGACGTTCTTGGCGCCGGCCCGTTCGCACACGGCCATCACGACCCGGACGTCGGCGTAGCGGGCCTGGAAATCGCCCTTGATCAGGATCGGTTTGAACGGTTCGGCGGTCAGTGTGTTGGTCAGCCGGGTCTCCAGGGTGTCCTCGGTCATCAGCTCGGGGCCCAGCCAGATGGCTCCACTTTGCTGCACGCTGATGATCACGTCGTCCTTGCTGTCGTCCTTGGACTCGGAGTTGGTCGCCGGTGGGATCAACACGTCGGCGCCCCGGGTCAGCATGGGCGTGACCACGATGAAGATGATCAGCAGCACCAACACCACGTCCACCAGGGGCGTGATGTTGATATCACTTTTAGGGCCGCTCGATTTACCGGGCGCTTCCATCCAGGTGACCCCTGTTCTTGAGGAAGTAGTCGACCATCTCGGAACTGTTGTTGTTCATCTCGATGCCGAATCCCTCGACCTGACCATTGAACCAGTTGTAGAGCCACACCGCCGGAATGGCCACGAACAGCCCGAAGGCCGTCTGTACGAGCGCCTCGGCGATGTTGACGCCCACCGTCTCGAGGCCCGAGCCCTCGACGGCCATCTTGTGGAACGTACCGATGATGCCCAGCACCGTTCCCAGCAGACCGACGAAGGGGGCCGTGGCGCCGATGGTGGCGAGTACGGACAGCCAGCGGCGCAGGGTCATGGTCTCCTGCTCCACCGTTCGAGCCATGGCGGACCGTACGGTGGACAGGTCGGACGTATCCCCCTTCGTGTCTTGCAAGTCGTAGAAGTCCTCGACTCCCGACAACACGATGCGGCTGAGGTAGCTGCGCTTGTAGATCTTGTTGTTGGCTGCGGCGATGACGTCCTTCAGCCGGCGTTCCTTGAGCATGATCGCCACGGCGGCGGCGAACTTCTTGGACTGGCCGCGGGCCATCAGGTACGTGATGAGCCGTTCGACGGCGACCGCCACCATGGCGACAGACATGATCGCCAGCACGATGGCGATGACCTTCGCCGCGACGGTCATCTGACTCCAAATTTCAGTGATTGAAATTTCCATGAACCGGTCTCCTGTTCGCCTCAGTTGTGAAGCGAGAACTTCATCCTGATTGTCATCCTGAACTTGGTGATCACGTTGCCGGATTTCATCGGCTCGGCCCGCCATTGCTCGATCGCCTCGACGGCCGCCTTGTGGAACAACTTGGGTCCTGCAATGACTTTGATTTCTTCTGGAGCGCCGTCGATTCCGAACAGCACCTCCAGCACCACCTCACCCTCGGTACCGTTTTTCTTGGCCAGCGTGGGGTAGACGGGATTCTTCCGTGTGCCCTCTTTCCAAACGACCTTCTCGGCCGCGAAGCCCAGATCGACGACGCCGCCCGTGGTGGAACCGGTGCCGCCGACAACGCCGCCGATGACACCGCCGATGACGCCGCCTTCGACACCCCCGACCACGCCGAAGTCCGTCTGCTCCACCGCTTCCATCGAGTCGAGTTCGTCGTTCTCAGGCAGCTCTTCCACCTCTTCGGGCTGGACGATCTCCTGCGGCGTGACCTCGACCTTCTCGGTTTTGGGCTTGGACTGGGACTTGGACGACGCGGGTGGCGGTGGTGGCGGTGGTGGCGGTGGTGGTGGCGGCGCCGAGAAGAAGGTCACGTCGACGATGACGTCCTCATCCTCTTCGATCGCTTCTTGGGCGAACAGGAAGATGGCGGCGACCAACCCGGCATGCAGCAGGATCGATACGATCACACCGAGCGGGTTGCGGCGTTTTTTCTGGACGGCTTGAGTCGTTGCTTCAAACACGGTCGCTCAATTCCTGGACGCTCTCGTGAATTCAACGGGTCAACTGAAAATCCGCATCAAGTTATCCCTGGCCGCGTCGCGTGTCAAAGCAGCCTGAGACCGTGTACCATCCTTGGGCAACAGCCGCCAAGGTATCCGGACATGATTGTCCCTCACCGAACCAGCCGAATGCCCTGGATCCGTTTGACCACGTAAGTGCAGTCCGCCTCACGCCGGTGATCGAACCCATCGAAGCTGGTCACACCGCCGTTGGCGTGGACCTGCTTCGGGGAAACCCTGGTCAGCGAGGTGCCGGTGCTCTCGCCCGTGTGGCGGTAGAGGATCTCGATCTCGTGCCCGCGATTGATGGCGGCTCGGATGAGATCCAGCGTCTTGACCGGGGACAGCTTGAGCAGATCGCCGCTCCCCGCTGCGCCGGGTTTGCGGCCCAGGTCGTTGCCCAGGCCGGCGATGCGATGCCCGTCGCCGTTGACCGCCATGAACATCTCCAGCGAGTCATCCGCCGAGACCTCGTCGGCGTTGGGCAGCTGCAGCACGATCAGCTGGCGGGCTGGGAAGTCGGCCTCGTCCGGCCCACTCTCCAGTGATGCATCCTCTTCGGTGCGTTCGGCTTGATCGCGCAGCAACTCGTCCAGGGCATCCTCCCCGGCGCCAGCCCGACCGTATTCCCGTACCCAGGCGGTGGGGTTGAGGCCGTTCTCCACCAGCCTCTCCACCAGCGCCACCCGGCTCTCGCGCCCCATGGCGAAGACCCCCGGCCCCATCCGTCGATAGGTACAGGCGGCCTCCTTGAGGGACTCGATCAGCTCGTCCTCCTTGTCCGGCTGGACCGTGACCATCAGCGCATCGTGGAATTCCACCTCGCCGTGGTTGCCGATCCACTCGTCCACCGTGCTGTCCACGTTCTGCGGCATCCCGTGGGATGCGCCCTCGCGCAAGAATTTGAGCACCTCGGAGCGGCGCATCCCGCCGTCCATGGCGGCCAGCACCGTTTCGGCGGTGAGCAGGTAGCGGTTCATCCGGTCGCAGGCGACGAACTGGCACATCTCCCCCAGCCGGTATAGATCCGAAAGGGGTAGCCCCGCCGGCGCGAGCACCTCGAAGCTGGGCTGGAGCAGGAACTTCACGTTCACGCCAGGGGAGGTCTCTCCCAGGGGCTCGCCCGTCAGGAAATCTCTCCCTGTGCGGCTCAGCCGCAACATGGCGCCGTCCGGGCCCAGGCCCCGCTCCACCAACCCGGCGATCTGGACGAACTCCAGCGGTGGATTGAGGTTGTAGAAGCCGCTGGGTGGCAGGTAGTAGCTCTGGCGCACGAAGCGCTTGTGGAACACCGACCCCATGTAGCGCCGCCGGTACATGACGTTGAGCGGTTCCACAGGGACCCAGACGTTTTCGGGAGCGCTCTCCAAGGCCTGGAGCAACCACGGCAGCAGCGGTTCGCGCTGATGGAAACACTCGAGGAACAGGTTCCGGCGCTGTTCCGGGCCCATCTCGAGCCAACGTGCCACCGTATCCCGATGGGGCACCAGGTGCCCGTCGTGGTTATGGGTCAGGCCCAGCATCCGCAGCAGCTCCAGATGCCAGTCCATCACCTTCTCGGTGTCGGTGTGGCCCCAGAGGTTGCTGAAGAATTCGAGCGCCTCTTCCAGGTTCTTCTTGAAGATCTCGTCCTTCTGGGTCACCCGAGCTCGGTGCTGATCCAGATAGGTGAGCAAGCTGGTGAGGCTGTAGCCGACGGGGAAGTTGTAGTTGGTGTCCTTGCTGAGGCGGATCCCCTCGTCTTCGGCGTGGGGCAACCGCAGGCGCTTGGTGAAGTGCCCCGCGATGGTCCTCAGCAGCGGTCCGGGGATGATGTAAAACAGCGGTGGCGCCTGGTGACTGTTGCCGAAAAGCAGCAGCCGGCGGCCCAGATCGTGAAGCACGTCGGCCCAGGTGTCCTCGCTCTTGCCGTGGGCCAGCACCATCTCCTGTAGCAGCCACGTGCCGCCGGCCACACCGCCGGTCTGGATGAGGGCGATGAGGGCCAGGTGGTGCGCCGAGTTGAGTTTCTTGAGGATCGCACGCACCTGCTTGCGATCCGAGAAGATGGAGGCCATCCCGGCCGCGATCTTGTCCCCGGTGTCCAGATCCGTGTCCCCGTCCAGGTATTTCTTCCGGTAGGAGAGCAAGATCTCCGGAGGGCAAGACCGAAAGTACTGCAGCAGTTCCTCGCTCAACGAATCGCTCCTTCAGAGACGCGCTGGCCTTCCGCGCGTTGTTCGAACCGCGCGGATACCCGACTAGACAGAGATCATATAGAAACTGACGCCAGATCGATCGGACAAATTCCGCCGTTCTCTTCGTCCCACTCCTGGATGTAGTAGCTGTAGCCCTGTTCGGTCAGGAAAAGCTGGCGTTTGTGGGCGAATTCCTGCTCCCGCGTGTTGCGGCTGACCACGGAGTAGAAGCTTGCAAAAGCCTCCTTGGGCCGGAGGATGCGACCCAACCGCTGGGCTTCCTCCTGCCGGCTTCCAAAGGTGCCGGACACCTGGATGGCGACGTTGGCGTCCGGGAGATCGATGCTGAAGTTGGCCACCTTGCTGACCACCAGAACGTGGATTTCACCCTGGCGGAACTTCTCGTAGAGAACCTCGCGAACGGGGTTGGATGTTTTACCGGTGATCAGCGGGGCGTTGAACCGCCGGGCGATGGCTTTGAGCTGGTCCAGGTACATGCCGATGACCAGGACGTGCTCGTCCTGGTGGCGTTCCAGCAACCCGGCCACGACCTCGAGCTTGTCCCGGTTCTCCGCTGCGATGCGGAACTTCTGGCGTTCACCGGCGGAGATGTAGCGCATCATCTCCTGGGGGGCGAGCTCCAGCCGGACCTCGATACAACGGGCTTCGGCGATGAAGCCGCGCCCTTCCAGTTCTTTCCAGGGAACGTCGTAGCGTTTGGGGCCGATGAGGCTGAACACATCGCCCTCGCGGCCGTCTTCGCGCACCAGCGTGGCGGTCAGCCCCAGCCGGCGCCGGGCCTGGATGTCGGCGGTGATGCGGAATACGGGGGCCGGCAGCAGGTGAACCTCATCGTAGATGATCAGTCCCCAGTCCCCCGCGGAGAACAGCCCCAGGTGGGTGAACTCCTCGGAGCCCGAACGCCGGTGCGTGAGGATCTGGTAGGTCGTGATGGTGACCGGCCGCACCTGCTTCGTCTCGCCGGTGTATTCGCCGATCTGGTCCTCGGTGAGGGTGGATTTGTCCAGCAGTTCGCGGATCCATTGGCGCACCGCAGCGATGCCGGTGCACAGGATCAACGTGTGGCAGCCCGTCTCCACCATGGTCCCGATGGCGACGATGGTCTTGCCCGCGCCACAGGGGAGCACCACCACGCCGTGGCCGCCGTCGGCGCCGCCGTTGCGATAGAACCGATCGACGGCCTCGCGCTGGTAGGTGCGTAGCGAGAACGGGTGCCCCGTGAGGGTCTTGCGCCGAGGGCGGACCTCGATGGGTGCGCCATCGATGAACCCCGCGCGGTCGGTGACCGGATAGTTCAAGCGGAGCAGGGCCTGCTTGATCACACCCCGGTTCCCCAGCGGGACCTTGTAGACCCCTTCGCGCACCACACCCGAGGTGAGTGCCATGACCTGCTTGCCGTGGGAGATCTCGCGGGCCACGAAGGGATCGGACGTCTCCAGCAGGATCTCGTCGTCGTTCCCCGGCAGCAGGCGGACCTTGCCGTAGCGGCCGAGATTCTCTTCCACCTGCTCCATCACATGGGCGGGGACCTCGTACTTGGAGAATCCATCGAGGGTCTTGCGGATGTCCTGCAAGGTCAGGCCTGCAGCCGCCGCGTTCCAGATACTCAGCGGGGTGACCCGGAAGGTGTGGATGTGTTCGGGGGATTTTTCCAGCTCGGCGAACCGGCACAGCTGGTCACGAGCCTCTTCGTACAGAGGATTGTGCACCTCGAGAAGGACGGTGCCGTCTCCCTGAACGATGAGCGGATTGGCCGGGTTGAACTGCATCGATGATCGTACCGGGTATCCCCTTGTCCCTCTATTCAGTGGGGCCCGGTGGCGCCTGGGTGACGTCGCGGCAACCTACCCGATCTTGGCCCTCCCGACCGGTGCCCCTGATTAGCTTGATATTAGGTGCAGGTCGATCGTCGGTCAAGGCTTCATGACGAGGGGAGCGGGCGCCGGTTTGGTCAGCGGCCTCCGCCAGTTTCGGTGGCGGAGGCGGCTTCCAGCTCCTCGGTGGCTTCGATGGATTTTTCGAGGTACTGGTCGAACTCTTCTTCGGTCATGTCGTCCATCTTTTTCATCACACCGTCGGCCTTCTTGACGTACTCCTTGTCCGAGAATTGCTCCTGCTTGACGACCCGAGCGTTTTCGAATTCGCGGAGCTCGGTGGTGGCGGCCGCACCGCCCTCCAGCGACGAGGAGAACCCGAGCTTGGCCAGGCCACCCTGGGGATCCTCGGCCACGACCTCCATGTTGTAGGTGCCGGTGGCGAAGACCTGGGAGGTGTCGATCTGGATACGGCCCGATTTGCGCCCGATGCTGACTCCGGGCGGGGCACCGCTGAGGGTCCACACCAGGGGATCGCCGTCCGCATCCTCTGCCTGGAATTTCAGGCCGTTGAGTTTGGGATTGGTCCCCAGCCGCGTCGTGATGCGCGGCAGGGAGTTGGCGACCGTGATGTCGGCGAACCGGTGACTGTCCGAGCGGCCGTTGATGTCGGTGACGGTGATGTCCACCGCCAGCCCGTCGCCCCGCTTGAATTCCCCCTTGGACAGCGTGCTGCGGGTCTCGCCATCGAGCTTCTGGCCGTTGAGGTACCACTGGTACGCCAGGGAAGGCTCACCGCCGGCCGGGTTGTCGATGGCCGGCTGCAGTTGCAAGGAGCGGTTGGACATGGGCGGATCGGGCGTCAGCGTGATCTCGTACACGTAGGGGCCGTCCTCCACGGTGCGGGAACCAATCGCCGGTTCCTCTTTTTCCCCGAAGAGTGGATTCGCCTTGGCGCCGTAGCCAGGGGAGCGGCGTGCCTGGTCCGCCGGCACCTGGACGGGTGTGTAGGTCGGCTCGCCGCAGCCGGCCCACAGCAGACCGGACAGCATCGTCAAGATGGTGAACAGTGGCAGTACTCGTTGCATCTGAAGCTCCGAACGGATGACAAAGTGTACCCGTTTCTCCCGTCAGCCTACACGGTTCTAAGGAACGGACCCTAATGATACGTCACATCGTCGCCGGGGCCCGCGGGGGGATCTTTCCACAGGGGGCGACCCTTTTCTTCGGGCGGCCAGCGGCGCTGTCGACGCTCGTCCAGGAGTTGCTCCTCGAGGTCCATGCGGGCCAGCTTCAAGCGGTGCTGCCGGCGCTTGCGAAACCAGCCGGCCACGAGCAGGACCGCGGCCAGGGTCCAGAAGGACCCGGAGCCGCCCAGCACCGGGAACCAGGCGTAGCGGCGCCGCAGCCGGGAGAGCCAACGCTCCTCGATGACGCCGAAGGGTTCTCCCGCCGCCGACTCGAGTGCCGCGCTGGCGTCCGCACCGGCCGCCATCGCTTGGATCGCCTCTGACAGCGCCGTTTCTCCATAACGGGCGCGGTAGAACAGGACGAAATCCCGGCTCTGGGCGTAGGCGGTGCGCGCACGCGAGGGCTCCGATGGGAAGGACCGGGTGAGCGATGACAGGGGGATCAGGCTGCCGGAGAAGGAGGCGCGGATCAGGTCGGATTGGGTCTTCAGATTGAACTCCCCGGCGGCCACCTGGGCCAGCCCTTCGTCCAGCCAGCGGGGTGGCGCCACATCACCGTAGGTCCAGTAGAGGACGATGTGTGCGAGCTCGTGGACGAACACCTGGCGTGGGGATTTTTCCCCCGGTGATCGGATCAGCACGAAGACGAGGGCGCGGGAGGGGTAGGCGGTGCCGGCGGCCCATTCGGGGGGATCGCCGGGCTGGATGGACTGGAAGCTGGCCCGATCGGGGGCCAGGTAGACCTGGATATGGCGTTCGGGGGCCTGGATACCGGTCATGGCCATCAGCTGCGCGAGGGTATCGTCGGCTTCGGAAGAGAGCGTGCGGGCTGAACGGGTGTCCCCGGCGGGTGCGTGGACGGTGACGTGGTCGGACGAATAGGCCTCCCAGTCACTGGGCAGCTCGCCGCCGCGGGCCGCGCTGACGGGAACCCACAAGAGAAGCAGCAGCAAGATGAGCTGGAGGATCGAGCCGTGGGACATGCGTGGGTAACGGTGCACGCCGCTACCTATAATCACTCCTGCGTGACGCGCATGATCTCTTCGTAAGTCGTCACGCCCTGGGCCAGCTTCTTGATGGCGTACTCCCACAGCGTGAGCATGCCTTCCGCAGTGGCCTCCCGCTTGATCTCGACGGCCGACGCCTGCTCCTCGACCAGGTCGCGGATGCGCTGATTGATGGGCATGACCTCGAAGATGCCCGTGCGACCCCGGTACCCGGTCCCTCGGCACAGCGGGCAGCCGGCACCGTAACGTACGTGCAGCTTCCGGCCATCGGAGCCGGGGATGTTGAGCGCCTGCGTCTCCTCGGCGGTCAGCACGGTGTCGATGCCGCACTCGGGGCAGATCGTCCGCACCAATCGCTGGGCGATGACCCCCACCGTGACGCTGGAGATGAGGAAGGGCAGCACCTGCAGGTCCAGCAATCGGGTCATGGCCGTGGCGGTGTCGTTGGTGTGCATCGTGGACAGCACCAGGTGGCCGGTCATGGCCGCCTGCACGGCGTACTCGGCCGTCTCTTTGTCGCGGATCTCACCGACCATGATGATGTCCGGATCCTGACGCAGGACGTGGCGCAAGGCGTTGGCGAAGCCGAAGTCGATCTTGGGCTGGACCGCCATCTGGTTGAAATCCTCGTGGACCATCTCGATGGGGTCTTCGATGCTGCAGATGTTCACGTGCGGGCTGTTGAGGTACTGCAGCGACGAGTACATGGTCGTGGTCTTGCCCGACCCGGTGGGGCCGGTCACGAGGATCAGCCCGCTAGCGTGGCTGATGAAATCCTCGTAGACGCGCTGCTCGCGGGGGTAGAAACCGAGCGAGCTGATGTCCTGCATCAGCACCGTGGGGTCGAAGATGCGGATGACCACCTTTTCGCCGAATGCGGTGGGCACGGTGGACACGCGGAGCTCGACTTCCACGTCGTTGTAGGTGGTCTTGATGCGGCCGTCCTGGGGCCGCCGTTTCTCGGCGATGTCCATCCTCGCGAGCATCTTGACGCGGCTGATCACCGGCGGGTGGATCTTCTTGGGCAGGACATGGATGCGGTGCAGGACGCCGTCGATGCGCAGCCGGATGGCCGAGTGCTCCCGCTTGGGTTCGATGTGGATGTCGCTGGCCCGCTGATCGAAGGCGTAGTGGAACAGGTACCACACGGCCTGGACCACCGGCTTGTCGGTGGCGTCGATCTCGTCGCTCTTCTTGGCCTGGGTGAACTGTTCGAGGTTGCCCAGATCCACCAGCTCACCGCGGAACTGCTCGGCGGCCGAATCCACGGATTTCTTGAATCCGTGGTACTCGATGACGATCTTCAACAGCAGGGATTTTGGGGCCACCTGGACGTTGATGTGCAGGCCGGTGAAGCGCTCCAGGCTATCGATGAGATCGTTGTCGAAGGGGTTGGCCACCGCGATGGTGAGCGTGCCCTCGTCCTTCTTCAGCGGGATCACCAGGTGTCGTTCCGCGAAGGGGCCCTGGAAGGTCTCGGTGACCAGCTTGTAGTCGAGATTGAGGGGATCGGGCAGGACGAAGGGGACCTCCAGCTCGTCCGCCACCACGCGGGTGATGCGCTCCTCCGTGAGCAGATCGTCGTCCGTGCCTGGAATCACGAACCGGAACGCGGTGATGATCTCGATCTCACCAACATCGTACGGGACCCGCTTGTGCCCCATGGCCTTGCGCATCTGGGGCCGCTTGCGGAACAGGATCCGCTTCTCCTGCACGGAGTAGCGGACCATCACGTCCCGCTTCTGCCCCTCGTGCAGCAGCCCTTCGCGGACGAGCAGGTCACAGATTCGGCCCAGGGTGGCTACGTTTGGCATGGATCAAACGATATCACATGCGGGGGGCCCCCCGCCGGTGCCCAGCACGCTCCCCAAAACGTGCCCGTGCCCGTGCCCGTGCCCAGGCGGGCTTCCCGCCGGTGCCCGATAAGTGTTTTCGCCTCCCCCCAACCGGTTGATTTCCACTCCGGACCGCATGGTCTGAATAGATCACACCTGAGTTAGTTCGCACATCTACCGGGCACGGGCACGGGCACGGGCACGGGCACGGGCACCGTTCGGTCACCTGTGGTGCACTCTCTGTGCACGTTGTGGGCGAAAGAAATGGAACCGCGGTACCCTTACCCCCATGACCGTGAAGTTCATCGCCATCGCCGGGAACATGGGGGTCGGGAAATCCACGATGGTGGACTACCTGGCCCACACCTACGGCTTCACGCCCATGAAGGAGCCCAACGAGGACAACCCCTTCATTGACGATTTTTACGGGGACATGGAGCGCTGGGCGTTCTCGTCCCAGGTGAGCTTCCTGGCGCACAAATTCCGCATGCACCTGGATCTGATGAAATCGGCTCAGACCGTGGTCCTGGACCGGACCATCTACGAGGACGCCGAGATCTTTGCCCGCCATCTTCACCGCATGGGGGCGATGAGCGATCGGGAATGGGAGACCTACCAGAATCTCTACGAGGCGATGAACAAGGTTTTGCGGCCGCCGGATCTGATGCTCTTTTTGCGGTGCAGCCTGCGGACGATCCGAAATCGTATCCGCAAACGGGGCCGGGTTTCCGAACGTGAACTTCCAGCGAACTACTTACGCAATCTCAATCGTTTGTACGGTCGATGGATCAAGCAGTACGAGCTCTCGCCGGTGGTGGAGGTGCCCACGGATCGGCTGGATTACATCTCGGATTTCGTGGATCGGAGCAATCTCGACGCGGTTCTTTGCCCGTTCTTGACAGAATCCCAAGCCCCTTCGATTTGACATCAAATTTCCGAGAAAATAGAACCGATACGGTTTTTTGGCGGCGGCATAGGTATTCTTGTTGTTTCGTGGCTGGTATGTACCTGTAAGCCACGACGGGAAAGAGGCTCGAAGCGAGGGGCGTAGCCCCCGAGAGGAAGAGCGGGAATGAGGATTGTCTGCGATAGTTGCGGGGCCGTTTACAAGATCACCGACGACAAGCTCGTCAAGGAAGTGAACAAGGCCACCTGCAAGCGGTGCGGCCACAAGATCATCATCCGCAAACCTCGTGCGGCCACCTCCAACGAGGGGCCCAGCGAGAGGACGGTCATCTCGTCTGCGCCAGGGATGGGAGCTGGATCTTCGTCCCCCCCCGCCTCCGCGTCCGAAGAAAAAAAAGAAAAAGACGAGAAGACGGTCATCACGACCATCCCCGAGCTCGAGAAGTACGAGAGCGCGGCCGTCTCCGCTGGCGCCATCGGCAGCCTGACCAGCGAGCTGCGGACCATCTCCGCCACGGCCGACATTCCGGAACCATCTGCCACGGAGAGCCTGGGACCGAACAACTTCCAGGGATTCGAGGCCCAGTCGCAGGTTTCCGAGCCGCCGCCGATGCCGGAGATGCCCAAGCCCCCGCCGGCTCCGTCGATGCCGTCACCGCCGCCCATGCCCGCGGCCCCCGAGCCTGCTGCGGCACCGGCCGCCCCGTCTCCGCCGCCCATGCCGGCTGCCCCAGAACCACCACCGACGCCCGCTCCCACGCCGTCTTTCAGCGCTCCCGAGCCCGCGCCGGTACCTGAATTCTCGGTGCCCGCGGCACCCACGCCGCCGCCAGCGCCTTCCGTACCTCCGCCGCCGGTCGCCCCGGCGCCACCGACACCGGAGCCCGTGGAAGCGGTCGAGGAGCCGGAAGCCAGCCCTGCTGAGATTTCCATCGCGATTCCGCCGGAGAGCGGCCCCCTGTTCCAGAGCGGTGAACCGGAGCCGGATCGACTGGCACCCCCACCGGTCGCTCCTACGCATGATGCCCTCGAGGATGCGGATCTGGCTGGCGCCATCAACCAGCCTGCTCCCGCCGCGGTTACCCCGGAGCCGCCCCAGCAGGCGGGTGAGGTCCGCAGCGCCACGCGCGATATGGAGCCCGCCGCCTACCAGCCTAAGGGCGAGTTCCTCGGTATCTTGTTCTTCTGCCTGATGGCGATGGCCGGCTTGGCCGCCGTCACGGTCGCTCCACTGGTTCCCAAGATCGGCATCATCTCGACCGTCGGCTTGGGGCTCATCTGGTCCGCCGTGCTGGCCATCTTCTTGGTGTCCTTGATCAGCGGTCTGGGCCGCAAGAAGGGGTACGCCTTCGTGATGCTGATCCTCGGGCTGATGCTCGGGTTCGGCCTCTCCTTCGGGCTCAATTTTGGCCTCAGCCTGGTCACCATCGGGACAGAAGCCATCACTGAACTGCCCGACTTGCCCGAGGTCCCGACGCCCCCGGTGGATGGGACCGAGGACACGACTCCGGCCGAGGATGCTACGCCGGCCGAGGACGGAACGGCGGACGGTACGGAAGACGCCACACCTGCCGAGGATGCGACCCCCGAGCCGGCGACCCCCGAGGAGCCGCCCGTCGAGGCAGCGGCCGAGAACCCGGCCATCATCTTCGCCTCCAGCCCCGGCTCCGCCGACATCTACATGGACGGTCGGAAACTGGGACGCGCCTCCTACCGGTACGAGAGCGGTCGGGCCGGCAAGCGGTATTACGTCACCTGCAAGAAGTCCGGCTACGAGGACGGTACTGCCAGCGGCATCTTCCCCAGCGGCGGCTCCATTACGGTGCGCTGCTCCATGAAGAAGTCCGCCAGTGAGCCCGCGACCCCCAAGGACGATGGGGGTAGCAGTGGCTTGCCGGATCCATCGGAAGTGCTGACACCGGCTGTGATCGAAGCGATCGTGGGCAGCAACGCGGCCATCAAGCGGTGCTTCGCCGAAGCCTCGGCTCGCGGCGATACGACCAGCGGCAAGATCTGGGTGAAGTTCACGGTTTCCCCGAGTGGCAAGGTCTCCAAGGCTCGGATCGTCACGGCGGATTACGCCGGCACGGACCTGGACTCCTGCGTCTCTGGCCAGATCAACCGCCTCCAGTTCGCGCCTTTCTCCGGCAGCACGGCCAAGACGATCAAGTACCCGTTCGTAGTGCGCTAGCGGCCCCGCCGCGGTCTCTCCGGTCCCCCTCCACACGTCACACGAGCCCCCCTTCCACGGCAATACCGGCCCCTGGTCTTTGATTCCTGGTCACCTGCGGTACAATTCACCGTGGAGGTCCACCCCATGTGCAAGCTCAGCGCCTTTCCGAGGGTAGCTCTCGTCACCGTGGCTACGGCAGCCCTAACCTGGAGTCTCGTCGGCTGCGGTCCGGAGTTGCCACCCGCGTGGGGCGGTGAATCCAGCTACGTCGGGGACGCGGACGGCGATGGCTACACCAACCTGGAAGACTGCGACGACCATCACAAGAACGTGTACCCGGGGGCGACGGAGGCCTGCGACGGGCTCGACTCCGATTGCGACGGCATCGTCCCCGAGGACGAGCAGGACAACGACGGCGACGGGTACATGATCTGCGAGTTCGACTGCGACGACGAGGCCCCCGAGACCTATCCCTACGCCACGGAGCAGTGCGACGGGAAGGACAATGATTGCGACGGCCAGGTGGACGACGAGGAGATCGACGAGGACGGCGACGGCTTTGCCCCCTGCGACGGGGATTGTGACGATACCACCGCTGAGGCGGCCCCCGGGCTGACCGAGATCTGTTTTGACGGCCTGGACAACGACTGTGACGGCCACATCGATTGCTGTGACGAGGATTGCGTCGAGGAAGACGTCTGTTGGGAGGAGGAAGACTGCGAGGACGGGGTCGACAACGACTGCGACGGGCTCATCGACGATGAGGACGACGACT
>CAZDDH010000093.1:0-3664 GCA_964504165.1 uncultured Rickettsiales bacterium
CAAGAAAGAGCCCAAGGCCAAGAAAGAGCCCAAGGCCAAGAAGGAAGACAAGGCCAACAAGGAAGACAAGGCCAAGAAGGAAGACAAGCCCAAGAAGGAAAGCTAGCCCGCCGTCCCGGTCCCCCGCCCCTCACTCCTCCTCGTAGAACACCTCCATCATCGTCAACCCGGCAGCCGGTGCCGTGCGGCCCGCCAGCGTTCGATCCCGAGCGGCCAGCAGCTCCGGTATCTGCTCCGCGGAACGCCGGCCCAGCCCCACCTCCACGACCGTACCGACGAGGATGCGGATCATCTGCTTGAGGAAGCCGCTGCCCTCGAAGATGATGTCCAGGTAGGGCTGCTTTTCGGTGGACAGACGCGCCTTGCGGAGTTCCTTGACGGGGCTGCGGGCCGCACAGTTGGCGGCGCGGAAGCTGCTAAAATCATGCTCCCCTTGCAACGCCTCCAGGGCCGCCGCCATGGCGTCGAGGTCCAGGGGACGATGGATGTGCCAGCAGCGGTTGCGCAGCAGGACCGGCCGGGCCTCCCGGTGAAGGATGCGGTAGCGGTAGCGCTTGCCCCGGGCGGCAAACCGTGGTTCGAAGTGCCCATCGGCCGCGCGCACATCCAGGGCGGCCACGTCCCGCGGCAGCACCCCGTTGAGCCCCCGTTGCAGCATGCCGAGTTCGATGTCGGACGTGGTGCGCACGGAGCAGACCTGCGCCTTGGCATGGACCCCCGCGTCGGTGCGGCCGGCCACCCTCACCCGCGCGGGGTGCCTCAGCAGGATCTCCAGTGCCCGCTCCACCTCTCCCTGCACGGTGCGCTTGTCGGGCTGGACCTGCCAGCCATGGAACCGTGTACCGTCGTATTCGAGGATGATGCGGAGGTTGCGCTCGCTCATCGGCGGCGGCGCCCGACGAGGGCCGCCGTGAGCCCCAGCATCGACAGCGCAGCGGCCAGGCTGGCCCCGGGTTCGGACGAGACACCGCAGGATCCGCAATAGCCCAGATTATCGCCGGCGCCGATGGTCTCCTCGGGTGAGTCACACAGCGTTTCGGTCCAGGGGCCCTCCTGGCCGCCCCCGTCCACACCGGAGACTGCGATGCAGTACTCAACGCCATTGGTGAGGTACTCGAGGGTATAGGTGACCGTCTTCCCCTCATAGTCGTCGGGTTGATCGGCTTTTGCCGGGGATTCGATCACTCTCGCCTCCCCGTCGTTCACCCCATCGACCTGGAACTCGGGAGCGCCGGACGCCTCGTCGAATTCGCTGTCCGCGAAGTAGACCTGGTAATGGGTGACATCAATCTCGTCGTTGGCATCCCAGGCCAACATGAGTTTCTCGTTGCCGAAGCTCACCTCGAACCCGGAGGGCTCGTCCGGCGGCGTGTCCAAGGTGATCGATGCCGAGTCGCGGCCGGTGAATCCATCTGCCGTGGCGAAGACGAACAGCTGGTTCCCCGCCTCCTCCAGATCCTCGCCATCGATGACCACCGAGACGGTCTCACCGGCGGCGATGCTGCCGTCGTGCTGGGACAGGTGCGTGCCGCTCTGATCGATGCCGCCGCCCCGATAGATCTGGTAGCTGGCGTCCACGTCGGCCGTGAACGACAGCGTGCTGCTCTCCCCCTCGTAGATCAACTCGGGCTCGACCCCGGTGACCTCGACCCAGGGGGCCTCGCTCACCACCGCCACCCCCTCGTTGCCACCGACGTAGACGTACCCGTCAGAGGCGGATGACGCCCCTATCCCGCCGGCAAAGGAGGTGCTCAGCGTGACCTCGACCTCGGCGTCCCCCCCCGCGAACGGCACGACGCTCATCACGCCGTCGGCCTGCATCACGTAAAAATAGGTCCCCTCCGACGCATAGACGATGTCCATCGCCTCCGGCGAGCCGAGATCGTTGGACAGGACGATGTAGGTGTCGTCCGCCGACATCGTGTACGCGATGAGCATCCCCGAGCTGTCGATGAAATAGGCCATCGCCTCGTCCACGGTGGCCACGTCGACGAAGCTGCTCAGGCCGTACATGGCGAACGTCGCCAGGGTGTAGACGCCGCCGCTGTTGAACAGCTTGGTGACGCGCCCCTGGTCGTTGCCCATGATGACGTAGGTACCCAGCGGGGACACGTCCATGCAGGCGATGCCGTAATAGCTGGTCATGGGGAAGCCGCTGATCCCGTCGACCGTCATGTCGGCCAGGTCGAGGACGTGGATCAGGTCCTCGCTGCCGTCCTCGACGGCGAACAGCAACCCGTCGTCCGGAGAGACGCCGCCCGCGTCCAGCGAGCCCGTCCCCACCTCGTAGGAATCGGAGGCATTCCATACCGCCGGATAGACCTGGTCGTCGGCCGAGACGACCGCGACGGTCCCATCGGTACAGGTCACCAGGAACCAGGGCTCATTGTCCACGGTCGTGTAACTGACGGAGGTGGCGCCGCTGCACGCATCGTAGCTGTCCGGTGATGCGCTGAACGCGGCGGTATCGAACAGATACAGAGTCCCGTCCGTGGTGGCGACGCCCACCAGCCGATCGTCGTCGGAGACCGCCAGATCGACAACCGGGGAGCCCGTCTGGAGCCAGCCCCGTTCGGTGACCGGATAAGCCCCGGCCGCAAACACCGGTAGCCAGGCCAGCAGCCCCACGGCAACGATTCGTATCCTCATCCGTAGCTCTCCACCAGCAGCTCTGCGATCTGCACCGCGTTGAGCGCTGCGCCCTTGCGCATGTTGTCGGCGGCGATCCAGAGGTTCAGCACGTTCTCCCTGAATGGATCACGCCGGATGCGCCCCACAAAAACCTCGTCTTTCCCGGTTGCATGGTACGGCATCGGGTAGACCGCCGCCGCAGAATCGTCCAGCAGCTTCACCCCCGGAGCCCTCCCCAGCAACTCGCGCGCCTCGTCGGCGCCGATGGGTTCGATGGTCTCCACGGCCACGGATTCGGCATGCCCGCTGAAGACGGGCACCCGCACGGCAGTGGGGCATACCTCCAGCCCTGGGAGGCCCAGGATTCGCTGGCTCTCGGCGACCAGCTTCCACTCTTCCTCGGTGTAGCCATCCTCCCGGAAGGGACCGATCTGCGGGATGCAGTTGAAGGCGATCTGGTGCGGATGCACCGTCACCTCGAGCTGCTGGCCGCTGAACAGCGCCCGCACCTGGTCCCCCAGCTCGTCGATGCCCTTCTGGCCCGCACCGCTCACCGACTGGAACGTCGTGACCACCACCCGCTCCAGTCCGACCATCTCGGCCAGCGGATGCAGGACGACGACCAGCTGGATCGTCGAACAGTTGGGGTTGGCGACGATTCCCCGCCGTTCGTAGTAGGCCAGGTCGTCCGGATTGATCTCGGGCACCACCAGCGGAACGTCCGGATCGGAGCGCCATGCGCTGGAGTTGTCGATGACCACGCAGCCCGCCTCGGCCGCCAGCGGGGCGAATTCACGGCTGACCTCCGCGCCCGCCGAGAACAGCGCCAGGTCTAGGCCCTCGAAACTGGACGGCGTCAGCTCGTCCACCGGAAGGTCACGGCGGCCAAACTCCACGGTCTTGCCCAGCGAACGGCTGGAGGCCAGCAACGTCAGCTCTTCGATGGGGAAGGACCGGGCGTGGAGGATCTGGGTGATCTCCCGGCCCAGGGCGCCCGCCGCGCCGGCGCCCCCCCCCCCGGTTTTGTGTTTTG
>CAZDDH010000093.1:3674-30153 GCA_964504165.1 uncultured Rickettsiales bacterium
ATTGGTACATGGTCGTAGGTCTCCAACGAGTGTGCCGGTCACTGACCCACATTCCGCGCTCATCATACCGCGCGCGCACCCCTTACCCCCGTTTAGCCGCGGCGCCCGCGCCGCGCGCCCGCGCCCCCCCCCCCCCCCCACGACGCCGACTCGGTATTTGTCTTTGAATTCAAGCATCCGCGCTCCCCGGGGGCAGCGTTCCGATGATGGTCTCACCGGCCCGTGTCGTGTCCCCTTCCTTGACCTCGATGTGTGTCCCCAGCGGTAAGTACAGCTCCAGGCGGCTGCCGAACCGGATCAAGCCGTAGCGGTTCCCCTGCTGCAGCTGATCCCCTTCCACCGGGTACGTGACGATCCGCCGAGCCACCAACCCGGCGATCTGGACCACCGTCAACTCTCGACCCCTGTCGTCCCGTAGCGTCAATCCCGAACGCTCGTTGTCGGTGCTCGCCTTGTCCAGCGAGGCCACGAGGAACTTGCCAGGCACGTACCGAGTGCGGATCACCTGGCTCGTCACCGGCACACGATTGACGTGGACATTGGCCACGCTCATGAAGATGGACACCTTGATGCACGGACCCGCACCCCACTGTTCGTCTTCCATCTCCTGTACATGGAGGACGCGGCCGTCCGCCGGGGAGATGATCAGGTCGTCTCCTTCGGGCGGATGACGCTCGGGGTTGCGGAAGAACGCGATCATCGCGAGGGTCAGCGCGTAGAGGAAGGCGGCCAGGCCGGCAAAGGGCAGCGGCCCCAAGAAGACATACAGCGCCGCCGCCAGCGTGGCGAGCAGGAACGCTGGCACGATGAACGGCAGCCCCTCGCGCGCGATAAAACCATTGTTTTGTTCGGATGTCATGACGGACGCGGATGATAGCGGAAAACCCGCGAAAGGAAAGGGCCAGCAGCGGCGGGGCGTTCCCCGGCACGCTCCAGGTGGCCGAGCTTACTCGGCCTGCATCAGCGGTAGCGAGTCAGGATACGCTCGATCTCGTCTCTACCCGCCAGCTTGCGTTTCTTCAGGTTGCGTTGCTCCACGACCTCGGGCTGGGTCAGGAAACATTGCTTGCCGAAGTGTTCGAGCTTGCGCTCGAGGGCGGTGTGTTCGTCCATCAGCCGGGCCAACTGGGGGTTGGTCGGGATGAGTTCATGGATCAAGGTGATATCCCTCTGCTCCATACAGCGTACTCCAGGCCAGGGTTGGGGAATGGATAGACGGAAGGTCTGGAAAGCGCACGTCCGCGGCGTTGGACGATCCTTGCAGGATGATGGAACGAGCGCTTCCTCCTCATTAATCCAACGTTAGCCAGCCCGGCCAGAGGGTGTCAAGAAAGACTTTTGTCAGCCTGGCTCAGGCTTTTCTCTGCCTGGCTCCGGCGTAGGTAGATGGGTTCGAGGACGCCCTCGGGGGGCTGAACGCCCGTCAGCAGGCGCTCCACCACATCAATGGCCATGGCCGCCACGCCGGGTTGGTCGCCTGTGCCCGCCGCCAGAGTGAACCGGCCTGGCAGGCGCTCCTCGAACAGCGGCTGGTAGAGCCGAGCACCGCCGCCGCAGGCCAGCATGGGGCCCTCGGGAATGCGTGTGGCCAGCTGATCGGCGAATTCTTCGGGGGTGGCTGCGCAGGGCTCGATGACCGGCTCTCCTCCACGGTAGGCCGCCCCGTACACCTCCCCCTTGCGCGCATCCAGCAGCGGCACGACCGTGGCACCGGCGTGCTCCAGTGCCATCGCCCGGACCTCCAGGGAGTTGTAGGCGAACATCGGCTTGCCCACCGCCCGGGCCAGGCCGGCCATCGTCGCGATGCCTACCCGGATTCCGGTGAAGGAGCCGGGGCCCACGACCACGCCCAGTCCATCGAGGTCGGTCACTCGCCAGCCCTGGCTCCCCAGCGCCCGTTCGATGGTCGGCAGCAAGATCGCCGAGTGACCGCGCCGGGTGCGGGCCGCCAATGTGTGCACGGTCCACCGGCCCCGGGCCAGCGCCATCCCCTCCGTACGGGAGGAGGTGTCCACCACCAGTACGCGGGGACCGTCGGGTTCAGCTGGAGGCGGGGAAGCAGAGGTAGACATATAAAAACGTTACCGGCATGGCGAACATCACGCTATCGACGCGATCCAGGATGCCGCCATGCCCGGGGAGGAAGTGCCCGGAATCCTTGACCTTGTAGGTTCGTTTGAAGACCGATTCGACCAGATCGCCGACCACGCCGGCGATACAACCCAGGATGCCCAGCACGATGCAGTCGGCCGTCCGCATCTCGGGGAACGCCACCAGGCTGAACAGCCCAGCCCAGGTGATGGCCAGCAGGATGCCCCCGGCGAATCCCTCCCAGGTCTTCTTGGGGGAGATCATTGGCGCCATCTTGTGCCGCCCGAACGCCCGCCCCGCAAAATACCCCCCGATATCGCCGCACCAGCCCAGCCCGAAGGCCAGCCACATCCAGTAGGCGCCGTGGGGCAAGGACCGTAGGAGCGGCAAGAATCCGATGAGCGCGCCGACGTACAGCACCCCCATGGCCAGTCGCGCGGCCTGGTCAGCCAGGCCCTCCGTATCCTGCGCGGTGAACAGGATCCACAGCGTGGACCCCAGCGTCGTCAGGGCGATGGCGATGACCAGCAGGTAGAACTCGCCCAGCGCCACGGCCACCGTCATCAACGCGGCCAGCACGATGGCCAGCGGCAGCGTCCCCGCAGGCCGCCGGGGCAAGGCAAACAGCACATACTCGCGGATGGCCAGCACGACGGCGGCCACCGACAGCGCGAGCACACCCCAGAATCCGCCGAAGATCAGGATCGGGACCAGGATGCCGAAGGCGACGAGACCGGATTTGACGCGTGTACCCGTAGACGAGGGGGCCGGGGCTTTATCGGACGATGCCAAAATGGGACCCCTTCTGTGGACGAACAGCGGGCGGGTAGAAGGCCGGAACGGATAGCCCCCGGGTTCAGACCTCCATCACCTCGATCTCCTTCTTCTTGACCGCCTCGTCGATGAGGGTGCAATGCTGATCGGTCTGTTCCTGGACCTGGCCTACCAGCCGCTTGGACTCATCCTCAGAGATGTCGCCATCTTTGGACATGCCGACGAACAGGTCGTTGAAATCCCGACGAATGCGGCGTACCTGGATCTTCGCGTCCTCGCCCATGCCGCGGATCTGGCGCACAAGCTCCGTACGCCGTTCACCGGTGAGTTCCGGGATGGGGATCCGGATCACCTTGCCGTCATTGATCGGGTTGAGTCCCAGATCGCTGGCCTGGATCGCCTTTTCGATGGGGCCCAGCATCGTCTTGTCCCACGGCACGACGATGATCAATCGGGGCTCCGGCACGCTGAGCTTGGCGACCTGGTTGAGTGGGGATGCAGAGCCGTAGTAGTCAACGCGGATTCCATCCAGCAAGGACAGAGAAGCCCGGCCGGTTCGAACGCGGCCAAAGTCCCGTGTCAGCGCCACGACGCCGCTGTCCATGTCGGCGATACATTCCTGCATGTACTCGTCCATCACTCGCCTCCAATCGTCGTACCCAGAGATTCACCCTTCAGAACGCTCATCATATTACCTGGAGTCAGCAGATCGAATACACGGATCGTCAGACTATTCTCACGACACAGCGTCACGGCCGTCAGATCCATGACCCGAAGGTTGCGTTCCAGCACTTCTTCATAGGTCAGATGATCAAAGCGAACGGCGTCGTCGTGCACCGCCGGATCCTTGTCGTAGACCCCGTCCACCTTGGTGGCCTTCAGCAAGGCGTCAGCCTTGATCTCGACGGCCCGCAGGGCGGCCGCCGTGTCGGTGGAAAAGAAGGGATTCCCCGTGCCGGCACCGAAGACGACCAGGCCGCCCTCCTCCAGCTGCCGTACGGCGCGGGCCCGCGAGTAGATTTCGGCAAAGCCGCCGATGGGGATGGCTGAATGTACGGTGCAACGCACGCCACAACGTTCGATGGCGTCGCGGAGGGCCAGGGCATTGATGCAGGTGGCCAGCATGCCCATCTGGTCTGCGCGGACGCGGTCCATGCCCGCTGCCGCGCCCGCCAGCCCGCGGAAGAGATTCCCGCCGCCAACGACCACCGCAACCTGGACCCCGAGCGTCTGGAGTTCGGTGAGCTGGCCAGCGACCTGGTTCAGCGTCGATTCGGAGATCCCGAATCCCTGTTCACCCTGCAATGCCTCGCCGCTCAGCTTCAACAACACGCGGCGGTAGACGGCAGACGCCATGGGGACCTCCTAGTTCGTGACTACTCGCTGGCCTCGATCTGCTTGGCGACCTCGGCGGCCAGGTCGTCGGACCGCTTCTCCAGGCCCTCTCCGAGTTCGTAGCGCAGGAAGCGCCGGACGGAGATGTTCTCGCCGATCTTGGCGATGAGTTCGGTCTGGACGGCCTTGGTCTTGACGTCCTGGTCCTTGACCCAGGGCTGTTCCATCAAGCAGACCTCGTCGAAGTACTTGCGCAGCCGGCCTTCGATGATCTTCTCGACGATCTTCTCGGGCTTTCCCGAATCGAGTGCCTGGGCCCGGTAGATCTCCTTCTCCTTGGCGATCACGGCCTCGGGGACATCTTCCGGCTTCACGTAAAACGGATTGAAGGCGGCGACGTGCAAAGCCACGTCGTGGCAATAGGCCTTGAAATCATCGGTCCCGGCCACAAAATCGGTCTCGCAGTTCACCTCGAGGAGCACGCCGACCCGGCCACCGCCGTGGATGTAGGCATGCACGAGGCCTTCACTGGCGATGCGGCCCGATTTCTTCTTCGCGGCCGCGAGGCCCTTCTTGCGCAGGAACTCCACCGCGGCGTCAAATTCGCCCTCGGTCTGGTCCAGTGCCTTCTTGCAGTCGGCAATACCGGCACCGGTTGCGGTCCTCAACTTCTTGATGTCACCAGCACTGACAGGCATGGCTTCTCCTCGATTATTCCTTGGTTTCCTTGGTTTCTTCTTGGTCCGGCGCGTCGGCGGCCGGGGCGGCTGGGGCGGCCTCGGGGGCGGCCTCGGGGGCAGCCTCGGGGGCGGCCTCGGGGGCGGCCTCGGGGGCGGCCTCGGGGGCGGCCTCACCCTCAGCGGCCTGCTCGGCTCCAGCCTTCAGCACGACGACTTCGGGCCCAGGGCCGGTGGGCTGCTGGGCGGCATCGCCGGCATCCGAGGTGGCGGCCCCGCTGCTGGTCTTGTTGTAGCTCTGGCGCGCGTAGTCCTTGGCCATGTTGGCCCCTTCGCTGCACGCGCTGGCTAGCTTGTGGGCAAACAGACGGATCGCCTTGAGGGCGTCGTCGTTACCCGGGATGACGTAGTCGATACGGTCCGGGTCGCAGTTGGTATCGACGACCGCGACGATGGGAATCTTGAGCCGGGAGGCCTCGTTGACGGCGATCTTCTCCTTGCGGGGATCGACGATGACGACGACGTCCGGATGCTTCTTCATCTGCTGGATGCCGCCCAGGCTCTTCTTGAGCTTGGCGATCTCCCGCTCGTAGCTCAGCGCTTCCTTTTTGGTCAGGAAGCCGAACTTGCCGTCGTCACGCGCCTGCTCCAGGTACGTGAGCCGCTCGATGGACTGCTTGATGGTCGTGAAGTTGGTCAGCGTGCCACCCAACCAGCGGTTGGTGACATAAAACATCTCGGCGCCCTCGGCCTCTTCGCGGATGATCTCCTGGGCCTGCCGCTTGGTGCCCACGAAGAGCACCTTGCCGCCACGGGAGACGGTCCCGGAGACGAAGTTGCAAGCGCGGATCAGGGACGACGCGGTCTGCTGGAGGTCGATGATGTGGATGCCGCTCTTGGTCCCGAAGATGTAGGGATCCATCTTGGGATTCCAGCGCTTGGCCTGGTGCCCGAAATGCACGCCGGCCTCGAGCAATTCACGCAGGGACACGGTTGTCATGATGAGATTCTCCTTGGTGGTTGTCTGGAGAAGGACAGGCCCTCTCCACCTCCGCCCCGCGGCCTGCTGGCCGGGACCCTGGACCTTTCGGTCACCACAGGGCCCAGAGGGCGTGTGTACTCGCAGGCCGATTATCGACGCTGCGGCGGACGTGAGGTACCACGTGGGGGCAGAAAGGGCAACACAGAGTGGGGGTTAACCCCGATATTTGTGAGGGCTATTCGGGAATCCTGCGGACGGCGGTGCCCTGGATCAGGACCCAGACCGTGTCATCGCCACCGGTCGGCTGCAAGATGACCTCGACCCCGAGGACCGTATCGGCGCCTACCTCGCGGGCTTGGCGGGCCAGGTTCTTGAGCGCCTTGCGGTACCGATCGCCGAAGGCCCGGACCCGTTTGCGGGCCTCGCGGCCGTCACCCCCACCCTGGCGGCAGAAGTGATGGGTCACCATACCTACCGGCTCTGACCGGAATCCCTGCAGGTGGGAGAGGTTGGTCACCACCACCCGCAGCTTCTTCTTCTTGCGCGAGGATCTGGACGACCGCCGGGATGATGTCGATGAAGAATCGGCGGCCTTCCCGTCCCGCTTGCTGGCAAAATTGGGGACCTCCAGCTCCATGGACATCCCGCTGGCGCCGTCCTTCGAGGAGTCCTCGGCGTCCGGGCCACCCAGGCTGTCCTTCGCCGAGTGGCCCGGGGACTCGTACTGTGGGACCTCCTCCACTTCGAGTTCGGCGGAGATGTCCGGCTTGACGGAGAGCCCTCCCGGCGCCTCGTTCACCACCTCCTCGGCAGAGAACTCCATGAAGTCCGAGTCTTCCTCGTCATCCGGATCGCCGGGCAACGCCACCTCCCCCTCGGAGAGGTCGAAGGACTCGAACATGGAGCTGCCGACGGCCGGCGGGATCGAATCGGAGTCGTCGCTGTCTCCGGTGTCCAGGGTGTCCTCTTCGATGTCGTCGTCGTCCGCCGGGTCCATGGTAGACCGCAGCTTGGCCAGCGGGCCCTGGAGGATGTCCTTCTCGAGGCCGACGCTGTAGAGGGAGACGAGGGGTACGAGCTCGGCCTCGATGGCCCCGGCCAGCTTCTCGGTCAGCCCCACCAGAGCCACCGGCATCATGGTGTCGATCTTCTTGAGCTTGGCCGGCTTGCCCTTGAACCGGGACGTCTTGAGCAACAGCTTGTTGAGCTGGGTACGATCACCCTGCTTGCTCAATTTCTCGATGACGATGGCGTACGGTGTCGGCAACAGCCTGAATTCTCCTCAGGATCAATTCTTCCGGATCAGGTCGCGATCCGGAAACTCATTCTACACGGTGTGGCAAGAAGCGAAAATATCGGCCATTCCGACTCGATCCCGAACCCTCGACCGGCCCAGGCCGGCCTTCAGGCGCCGGCCCCCAGTTCCTTGGGCAGGCAGCACTTCTTGTACTTCTTGCCGCTACCACAGTGGCAGGGGTCGTTGCGGCCGATTTTGCGGTGTTCACGGCGCACGGTGGTCGGCTTCTGGGCCGCGGCCCCTCCCCCACCGGCGGTCTGCAACTTTTGCATCGCTTCTTGCTTGCGGCGCCGCTCCTCGAGGCGGGCGATGGTGCCCTCGGTGAGCCGGTCGTGCATCATCGGCTGGAAGATCCGGCTGACGGCCCGCTCGTCCCACAGGTCCATCATCATGCCGAACATCTCGAACCCCTCCTTCTTGTATTCGAGCAAGGGGTTGCGCTGGCCGTAGCCGCGCAGGCCGATGCCACCGCGCAGGTGGTCCATGGCCTTGAGATGGTCCTTCCACAGGTAGTCGATACCCTCCAGCAACATGGTGCTCTCGAAGGCTGCCAGCTGGCGTTCGGCGTCGATGCGGATCTCGTCCTCGTCGTCGCGGCCCTCTTCGATGTTGTGTTCGACCACGGTCTTGATGAAGACCCGGACGTGGTTGTCATAGGCCTGCTCGGCCTGCTCGACGAGGGAGTCGATGAACGCTTCCCGACCCAGATCGGCGAATCGCTCTGGGTCCGCATCGTAGGGCATGCCGAAGATGCGGGTCAGCTCCTCGTTGAGGCCGTTGAAATCCACGTCGCTGGCCGCCGCCTTGATGTCGATCCAGTTGTTCGCCACGGTCTCGATGACGTTGCCGGCCATATCCAGGATCATCTCCCGGACCCGGTCGCCGTCGAGGATGCGGCCGCGGATGCCGTAGACCGCGTCGCGCTGCTGGCTCATCACGTCGTCGTATTCCAGCAGGTTCTTGCGGATGCCGAAGTTGTGCCCTTCCACCTTCTTCTGGGCATTCTCGACGGACTTGCTCAGCCACTTGTGCTCGATGGGGACGTCGTCCTCCATGCCGAGCTTCTCCATCATCCCCATGATCTTCTCTGAGCCGAAGATGCGGAGCAGATCGTCTTCCAGGGACAGGAAGAATCGGGAAGACCCCGGATCCCCCTGACGGCCGGCGCGGCCGCGCAGCTGGTTGTCGATGCGCCGGGACTCGTGCCGCTCCGTACCCACGATGTGCAGGCCGCCACCATCCAGCACTCGCTTCTTGGCGGCGGCGCACTCTTCGGCGGCGATGTCGCGCGCCTTGTTCAAGCGGGCCTCGTAGCGATCGGTGTCCTCCCCCTCGTCCTGGGGGCCGACCCGGGAGATGGCCAGGTTCTCCGGGTTGCCGCCGAGCAGGATGTCCGTCCCACGGCCGGCCATGTTGGTCGACAGGGTGATGGAGCCCTCGGCCCCCGCCTGGGCCACGATCTCGGCCTCCTTGAGGTGCTGCTTGGCGTTGAGCACGTTGTGGGTCATCCCCCGCCGCTTGAGCAGCTTGGCCAGCAATTCGGATTTCTCGACGCTGACCGTCCCCACCAGCACCGGGCGGCCTTCCTTGTTCTTCTCCTCGATCTCCCGGATCACCGCGCGGAACTTCTGCTCCTCGGTCTTGTAGATCTGGTCGTTCTCGTCATCGCGGACGCAGGGTTTGTTGGTGGGGATGACCACCACGCCCAGCTTGTAGATCTTCTCGAACTCGGCCGCCTCGGTATCGGCCGTACCGGTCATCCCCCCCAGCTTGTTGTACTTGAGGAAGTACTTCTGGAAGGTGATGGTGGCCAGGGTCTGGTTGGGGTTCTCGATCTTGACCCCTTCCTTGGCCTCCACCGCCTGGTGCAGACCGTCGCTCCAGCGCCGGCCAGGCATCAATCGTCCGGTGAACGGATCGACGATGATGACCTCGTTCTCCTTGACGACATAGTCCTTGTCACGCTTGAACAGCGTGTGGGCCTTGAGGGCCTGGTCCACCAGGTGCAGGAGCTCGACGTTGGCCGGGTTGTAGAGGTTGTCACAGGCCAGGAATCGCTCCGCCTTGTCGATGCCCGCCTCGGTGAGGGACGCGGCCCGCGCCTCCTCGTCCATCACGTAGTCGATCTCCTTTTGCAGCCGCGGCACGAGGGAGTTGACCTCCTCGTAGCGGCTCTCCCGATCGGAGGACGGCCCGGAGATGATCAGCGGCGTACGGGCCTCGTCCACCAGGATCGAGTCCACCTCGTCGACGATGGCGAAGTTCAGGTCCCGCTGCGTGATCATGCCGAAATCGGTCTTCATGTTGTCGCGCAGGTAGTCGAAGCCGAACTCGTTGTTGGTCCCGTAGGTGATGTCGCAGCCGTAGGCGATCTGCTTGGCGCGGCGCTTCTGGCCGTGCTGGATCGTGCCCACCGACAGGCCCATGAAGTTGTACAGCTGCCCCATCCATTCGGCATCGCGGGAGGCCAGGTAGTCATTGACCGTGACCAGGTGGCAGCCCTTGCCGGTCAGCGCGTTGAGGTAGATGGGCAGGGTCCCCACCAGGGTCTTGCCCTCCCCCGTGCGCATCTCGGCGATCATGCCCTGGTGCAGCACCAGGCCACCGATCATCTGCACGTCGTAATGGCGCATGTTGAGCACACGTTTGCCCGCCTCGCGGACCGCGGCATAGGCCTCGGGGAGGATCTCCTCCAGGCTGGCGCCCCGGTCCAGGCGGCGGCGGAACTCCCAGGTCATGCCCTGGAGTTCCGCGTCGTTCATGGCCTGGAAACGGGGTTCGAGGGTGGCGATGTAGTCCACCAGCGGCAGCAGGCCCTTGACCGTACGTTCGTGCTTGGTACCGAATAGTTTCTTAGCCACGTTGCCAAAGGCATCGAGAGCGCTCATGGCTTCTCCCGTGATTGTCAGCGGATAGAACTCGAGTCTGAGGCCCCTCACGGGGCCACCCCATCATGGGCACGGATGGGCGATTGTCAATCGTCGAGCGGGACGGTCAGCTCATCGATGAGGTAGAGCGCGGGGTTGACCGGGACTCCGTCCCGATGAACCTCGAAGTGAAGATGGGGGCCGGTCGCACGGCCGGTACTGCCCATACGGGCGATGACATCGCCCCGCTTGACCTGATCGCCCTCGCGGACGAGCAGGCGGGAGTTGTGGGCGTAGAGTGTGCCCAAACCGTAGCCGTGATCGATCTCGACGGTGTAGCCGTAGGCTTCGCGGTAGGCAGAGGAGATGACCACTCCGTCGCCCGCGGCCCGGATGGGGGTGCCGTAGGAGGCGGCCACGTCCACACCGGTATGGAAAGTCTGTGCGCCCGGCAACGGAGAGCGACGCCATCCGTACCGGCTGGTGACCCAGCCGTCCGCAGGCCAGGCCGTCGGGTAGGCGTGCAGCAACCCTTCGCGGTTGACCAGATATCCCCGGACGTCCTGCAAGCTGACCTCTTCGGCGTCGATGGCGGTAGCGAGCCCGTCCAGGCGGCTCTCCAGGTACCCTTCGGCCCCCGTTTCGATGCCGCTCAGCGCGGCGCCGTCCGGCAAGGTGGCCTGCCTGGATTCCTCCAGCAGCGTCTCCAACTCCAGATCCTGGAGCGGCCCGATCCCGAAGGGCCGGACCCCCTCGTCCGCCTGGGTCAGCTTGCGGATCTTGGTGTCGTAGTCCTGGACGCGGGCGAGGGCGTCCTCCGCCTCCACGATCCGCTGGTCCAGGCTCTCGAGCCGCTGGCTGAGGGCCAGGTTCTCCGCCCTCTGATCCGCGGCCCGACGCCCGTAGACGACGCCGACGACGATGGCGGGCAACGAGACCAACAGGAGCAGCCCCACGCCGACGAGGATCGCCTGCCGGCGAATCCGTCTGTTGGAGACCACGAACCGCTTCCACGGCTCGTTCGCTCCTTCCGCAACCACGGTCACGGAGTATCGGGTTTCGGTGCTCATAGGGGTTCAATGCTGGCCCATGATTAGGGGAGCGAGGCGCCAGCTGTCAAAGGAATTCGACTACTCGATGCCGTCGATCCGGGCCATGACGCACGTGATGTTGTCGTCACCGCCGCGCCTGTTCGCCAGGTCGACGAAACCCATCGCCGCCTCCTGGAAGGTGTTCTGCGAGAGCAGTTCACCCAGCTCGTGGTCCTCGACGAGATTGCTCAGACCATCGGAGCACAACAGGTAGGTGTCACCGGGCTCCACCTCCAGCACCTGGGTGTCGATCTCCACCTCCTCCTGGTACCCGAGCGACCGGGTGATGATATTGCGGAGCTTGTGGCTCTTGGCGGCATCCTTGTTGATCAGGCCGGCCTTGATCTGTTCGTTCACGAGCGAATGATCTTCGGTGATCTGGGCCACATCGTCGTTGCGAATGCGGTAGGCACGGCTGTCGCCCACATGGGCCACGTACCCACGCCGCTTGCCCATGAAAAGGACCAGCGCCGTGGTTCCCATGCCGCGGTATTCCGTCTCCACCTGGGCTCTCTCGTAGATACGTTTCCCGGCGAGTCGAATGGCGTATTTGAGCTTCTCCTGGATCAGCATGTCCCGGGTCGCCGGACCGTTGTCCGATACGCTGCGTTCATCGCGAATGTTGACGAAGACCTCTTCGACCGTCGTCACGGCGATCTGGGAAGCAAACTCCCCTCCCGCGTGACCGCCCATACCATCCGCGACGACATACAGCTGCAGCTCGTCGTTGATCAGATAGTTGTCCTCGTTCCGCTGCCGCTTCATCCCGACATCGGTAATGCCGCAAGAAATAATCCTCACGCTCGTTCCCCCGCGTCCGCTGACTCAATCGATCAGTGGGTCGCAAGATTCATTCTACCACGTAGCTGAAGGGTTCATCCCCACGACTACGCATCCATCATCTCCTCAACCAGTGCACGCGATCGTTTTGAGTGCCTTTTACCAGCAACCATCCGGGAAAGCTCGCGAACTCGACCATCGGCGTCGAGTCGCTCCGCCCAGACACTGGTCCGGCCCTCGTGTTCATTCTTGCCCACCCGGTAGTGGCAGCCGGCGAGCGCTGCGATCTGGGGTAGGTGTGTGATGACGATCAGCTGGTCCGTCCCGGCCATCGTCTGTAGCTTGTGTCCCAGCACGTCTGCCGTATTCCCTCCGATGCCCGAATCGATCTCGTCAAGCACCAGCGTCCGGGTCGGTGAAGCGTCCCGCAACACCTCCTTGATCGACAGCAACACGCGGCTCAGTTCGCCGCCGGAGGCCACCCGCGCCAGGGGACGGGTCGGTTCACCCCGGTTGGCCGACAACAGGAACGTCACACGGTCCGTCCCGGTCTCGGTGAGGCCCGCAGGGTCCGGCTCCACGGAGACGACGAACCGGGCGCCACCCATGGCCAGCTCCTCGAGAATCGCCGCGATGCGCCCCTCCATCTCACGCCCGGTTTCGAGGCGAGCATCCCGGATCGCCGCGGCCCTCTCCGTCGCACGCTCCTGTAGCTGATCGACCCGTGCGGACAGCTCTTCCGAGTCCGTCGCAGCGCGGTCCAGCCGGTCGATGCGGGCGGAGAGCTGATCCAGCTTCTCCACCAGCTCCGCCTCATCGCAGCGGTGTTTCCGTTGCAGCACTCGCAGGGTGTCGAGCCGCTCCTCGATCTCCTCGATGCGGTGAGGATCGTGGGAAAGACGGCTGGCGATACCGGATACGGTCCGGGCCACGTCTTCCAGCTCGTAGAGGGCCTGCTCCAGCTGGCCCACCCCACCGGCGAGTTCGTCGTCCAGGTCGGTGAACGGGCGCAACTGCTCCAGCGAGGCCCCCACCTGCTCCACGGCAGCGCCGGCCCCCGAGTAGAGGCCGTGTTCGGCAAACGAAAGCGCCTCCCGCAGCCGGGTGACGTTGTTCAAGACGTGCAGCTCGCGCTCCAGGTCCTCGGTCTCCCCCTCCACGGGCGCCGCCTCTTCGAGTTCATCGGCCTGGTGACGCAGGAGGTCGAGCTCTTCCTCCCGCCGCTGAGCGCTCTCCCGCAGCGCCGCGAGTTCCTTCCTCGCAGCTCGCAGATCGACGACATCTCCGCGGAGTTCCTCCACGCGATCGTCCAGCTGGCCGTAGCCATCCAGGACGGGCCGGTGACGGGATTGGTCCAGCAAGACGGCAGACTCGTGTTGGCTGGCAAAATCCACCAGCGTCGCCCCCACCGCCCGCAACGTGCTCACCGAGACCGATGTGTCGTTGACGTAGGAGCGGCTGCGGCCGGTGGCCCGGATCACCCGCCGTAGGATGACCGGCTCCCCCGGTTCCGCCTCGATATCCTGCTCATCCAGCAGGGCTCGGGTCCGGCTGGAACCCTCGAAAGACGCCTCGACACGCGCGGAGTCCGCGCCCAACCGCACGACGTCCGACGTCGCGCGCGTACCCAGGCCCAGGCCCAGCGCATGCACGATGATCGATTTGCCCGCGCCGGTCTCACCGCTGACGACGTTGAAACCCGGGGCGAACTCGAGGTCCAACGCCTCGATGATGGCCAGATCGCGGATGCGCAGATCCAGCAGCATCATTCGCCCCCTTTCGGAGGCCGGATGGCCCAGCCCATCTTCTCGCGCAGGACCTGGTAGAAGCTCCATCCGTCCATGCGGACCAGCTTCACCGGCTCGGCGGCGCGGTGTACGAGCACCCGATCGCCGATCTCCAGCGCGTGCTTGTCCTGGCCATCCAGCGTCAGCAGGGCCGTGTCCACGCTACCGCCGAGGAAACGGATCTCCATCCGGCATTCGCCGTCCACGACCAGCGGCCGCTGTGACAGGGACGTGGGGAGCATGGGAGCCAGGATCATGGCCCGCAACGCGGGGGAGAGGATGGGGCCTCCCGCCGACAGGTTGTAGGCCGTCGAGCCCGTCGGGGAAGAAATGATCAGGCCGTCCGCACGCAGCGCGGGCACCGCGATGGAGTGGTCGATGGATATCTCCAGGGTCAACGTACGGGCGATGCTGCCCACGTGGATGACGGCGTCGTTGAGCGCCCAGAGGGGGCCGGACAGCATCTCGTCGCCGCGCCAGATCTCCGCTTGCAGCATCATCCGTTCGCCCACGCTGTACGAGCCAGCGAGGATCTGCTCCACGTCCGGAACCAGCCGTTCCACGTCCGTGTTGCACAAAAAACCGAGGTGACCCAGGTTGACCGGGAAGATGGGGGTGCCGCGGAGGCCGACGAGGCGGGCGGCATACAACAGCGTGCCGTCGCCGCCCAGCACGATCAGCAGATCGGCCGACGCCGCCAGTTCGTCATCGGATGTGTGGAGAGCCCCGGGGCAGGCATCCGCGATATGCAGCTGTACCGTAGGCTCCAGGCCCGCTTCCAGCAACCACTCGACGAGCTGCTTGGCGGCGCCTGTCGCCCTTGGCTCGCCCTGTTTCGCAACGATGCCAATGCGGCGCACAGTCCCTCCGGGTGCCCCCTACTATCACTTGCCGCCCCCCGGCGACAAGCTGGATCGGTGGTCGCGACCGGTTCAGGCCAGCGCGCGGGCGAGTTCTGCGTACTCGTCGAAGGACAGCGTTTCCGCCCGCCGGTCGGCCTCGATCCCGCAGCGGGTGAGGACCGCGTCGATGGATTCGGCGTCGCGCTTCTGGTCCGGCAGGTAACGCAGGGAGTTGGCCAGCGTCTTGCGGCGGGTCCGGAAAACGCCCCGCACGACGAACTCGAACCATTCGACCTCGTCGGGCGGGATCCGCCAGGACGACAGGGGCCGGAACCTGACCAGGTGGGACTGGACCTTGGGCCGTGGCCGGAAGGCCTCGGGAGGAACAGGGAACAGCAGGAAAGGATCGGCGTAGATACGGCCGATGACCGACAGGCCGCCGTACTCCCGGCTCCCGGGCGGCGCAGCAAAACGCAGGGCCACCTCACGCTGGAACAGGAAAACCGCGTCCGCCAGGTGCTCCCAGGCCAGGAACCGCAGCGCGATACGCGATGCGATGTTGTACGGCAGGTTGGCCACGACGTGGACCGGCTGCCCCTGCCCCACTTGCGCCGCCAGCTCGTCGAGGGAGATCCGCATGGCGTCGTCGTGCAGGATCTGGACCCGCCCCGCCAGATCGTCCCGATCCCGAAGGCGCTCCACCAGACCGTCGTCCTTTTCCAGAACCGACACGGAACCCCCACGCCGGGCCAGCAGCGCGGTCAGGGCACCCCGCCCGGGGCCGATCTCGAGGAGGGGGGCCCCTTCCGGCGCACAGGATGCCTCGACGATGCGCCGGGCGATGGACTTGTCGACGAGGAAGTTCTGGCCCAGGGAACGCTTGGGTCTGCTCGAGCTCATGACCGCGCCTCGGATCCCAGCTCCCAGCCCGCGTCGGCGTTCATTTCCAGCGGATCCCGCTGCCCATCTTGCAGGCGGAGAAGGCCCGCCTTGGCGATCATGGCGCCGTTGTCGGTGCAGAGCCGCCGGGGAGCCAGGCACAGCTCGACTCCCTCCCGACTGGCCAGCGTGGTCATCTTCTCGCGCAGCCGCCCATTGGCCGCCACGCCGCCGCTCACCACGAAGCGCGACACGCGCGTCTCCCGGATCGCCTGGGTCATCTTGTGGACCAGTGCGTCCACGACCGCCTCCTGCAACGACGCGCAGAAATCGGCCAGTGCCTGCCCCTCGGGGCGCCCGTGCTGACGAACGTGATTGAACACGGATGTCTTGAGACCGCTGAAGCTGGTATCGAGCCCACCCTTGGCCCACATCCCCCTGGGGAACTTGATGGCGGCCGGGTCACCCTTACGGCCCAGTTCCTCGATAATCGGCCCGCCGGGATACCCCAGCTCCAGGAGCTTGGCCACCTTGTCGAAGGCCTCGCCCGCCGCGTCGTCCCGGGTCCGCCCGAGCAACTTGTAGCGGCCCAGACCGCGCGCCAGCATGAAGGAGGTGTGCCCCCCGGAGACCACCAGCCCCAGGAACGGGAAGCGGGGTTCGGGGTCCTCCAGGAACGCCGCCAGCAGGTGCCCCTCCAAGTGGTGGATTCCCACCAGCGGACGGTCTGTCGCGTAAGCGAGGGATTTGGCGTAAGAGACGCCGACGAGGAGCGAACCGACGAGGCCGGGGCCCCGGGTCACGGCGAACCCGTCGATGTCCGCCAGGTCGAGGCCGGCCTGCTCCAGGGCGGCATCGACGACCGGGCCCACCTTCTGCAGGTGCGCGCGGGAAGCGAGCTCCGGCACGATCCCGCCGTATGGAGCGTGGAGCGCTACCTGGCTGTGGATGACGTCGGAGAGAAGACGGTCCCCATCAATGATGGATGACGCCGTCTCGTCGCAGCTGGACTCGAGACCCAGGATTCGCATGGTCTTTGGGGTCGTCCTTGCATTTGATCTTCGCCATGGCGGCCGCCGGGTCGAACTTGGGGGCCTCGCCGCCGTGGGATTTTTCGTTGTGGCAGCTTGCGCAGGTGCTGGACTCCCGGCCCTTCATCGCGGTGGGTAGCTCCGCGTTGGCCACGTGCTTGGCGGACGCCCCGTGGCAGGCCTCGCACTGGACGTTACGGAGGTAGGAGACCTCCTTGGGCGAGCGCGGGCCGCCCTCCATGAACACGCCCGTCACGTGGCAGCTGTAGCAGTTCACATCGTCGTGCTTGCGGTCCTGGGTGAGGGACGTGTAGGCCCGAGCATGCTTGGTCGAACGCCAGCTCTTGTAGACCGTGGCGTGGCAGCTTCGGCAGCGGCTACCGCCGGAGAACTCACCGATCTGCGGCCGGGCCGAGCGCTTGGGTTCCTCCGGCAGGATCTTCTTGGCCTCGTCGACGAGGGCCTGGATCTCCGCATTGTCCGCTACGCCCTTGCCCAGGCCGATGGAACCGAACGCCATCGTGTGCCGCCCCTCCGCGACGACCTCGGCCACGCCAAAGCCATCCAGCTGCTCCTGGGTCCGGTCGAGGGACCGCTGGTAGCGCGTCTTGTCCCGCTCGGTCGTGGCATCGGCCAGCCGACCTTCCAGCTGGGTGATGCGCTCCAGGACCTGCTCCCGGCGGCTGGAAGCACGACGGGCCGTGTCCGCGTCATGGAACCCCTTGCCTCCGTCGACGAAGGAGATCTCGAGCTTTCCGATGGCCCGCCCGCGGGCGGCCATGCGGTTGATGTACGTCGGTGCCTCACCGACGACGGTGGGGAACTCCTTGCGACGCCGGTCGTGGGACGAGAACACAAAATCGATACCGGGCGCGGCCTCGACCATCTCCTTGACCTCGGCATCGGGCATGTGGACCAAGCCGATGATGATATGGCTCCCCTCCCCCTTGAGGGAGGCGACGGCACCGGTGGCCGCCTCGTTGGCATCCGTGATCATGCAGCCGTCGCACTCGTCGACGGCGCCGGTGATGCCAAACACTCCGACCTTGAGTTCACCCACTTCGATGACCTTCCAGCCGGGGAACGGCGCGGTGCCATCGCTGTCCACGAGGTTGGCACAGACGTACGGCAGCTGGAGATCCGCCGCGCGGGTGGCCAGCCAGCTCAGGCCCAGGGCCAGGTCCCCGTCACCGGGGTTCATGGCGTCGATGCCGGTCTGCGCCACCGCCTTGAGGGTCAGATCGCCCTTGATCTCGACCGATTTGCGGGTGGTATCCGTGACCCGCCCGTCGCGGGCGAACATGTCCCCCGCATCCAGGACGATGACCGGAGCTTCGCCGGTGCGTTCTTCGTTGATGACCGTGGTTCGCCGGGCAAGACCGCCCTGCGGATTACCCTTTCACCCACACGGTTCAATCTCACCGTCCATGTTGTTGGAGTACAGGATCGTCAGCTGGGTGCCATCGGCGACACCCAGGCCGGCGCCCTCACCGGATTGATCGTTGCCACAACTGACGAGACCGCCCGTGGCGGCCATCAGCGCGAAACTGCTCAGGACTGCAATTGGTGTTGTTCTCATGACCGAAGGTCATAGTCGGTTTTCCCGACGGTGGCAAGGCATGCGGGGTGCTACTCCAGTATCTGGACCTTCTTGCGGGCGCGCTCGGCTTCGGGGGAATCGGGGAAGCGGGCGATGAGGTCGTCCAGGAAGATGCGGGCGGCCTCCAGGTCCGAGTCGGTGCCGAGTTCGATGAATGCCAGCCCCTGCTGCAACATCGCGTCGGCGACGCGTTCGTGCTCGGGGTAGCCCTGGATGAAGGACTCGTACTCGGAGATGGACTCCTTGAAGCGCCCCATCCCGAACAGGCAGTCCCCCAACAGCGCGCGGGCGTCCGCCGCCTGGGCTGCGTCGGGGTTAGCGTCGAGGAATTCGTTGAGCGCCTTGCCGGCCTTCTTGAATGCCTCGTCTTCCACGTCCTTGCGGGCCCGGGCCAACATATCCATGGCCTCGGCGTCCAGCTCTGCAGCCGGTTCGGTGGTGCCGTCGCTGGTGGGTCCCGGCTCCTCGCCGGAGCTGTCGGCGGCCGCATCGTCCCCCGCCGGAGCATCGTCGCCCCCGCCCTCTTCACCGCCGGGTTCCGCACCGCCCTCCGGCTCCACCGGTTCTTCGTCCATGAACGGATCGGGCTCGATGCCCAGCCGCTCTTCGATCTCCATCAGCCGGAATTCCAGGTCCGCCAGACGGTAGTCCACATCGTTGTCGAAGGCACGGAGCCCCTGCTCGTTGTGCCGCATCCCCTGCAGTTCACCGGCCAGCGCCTGCACCGACTCCACCAGGTTTTCGGCCGTGGCATTGGACTGGGCGATGTTTTTGCGCGCGGCCTGGGCCCGTTCGTCGATGACGTCCAGCCGCTCCCGTTCCACGTTGACTTCGCGGCGGGCGACCTCGGCGGAGACCTTGTTGGCCTGAACATCCCGCACCAGCATCGACGTGCCACTGCGACCGGTACGGTCATAGATGCAAGCTACCGTAAAAAACGGCAACACGCAGCACAGGGCTGCTCCGGAGGCGAGGCGGCGGGTCATGGGTATCGGGCCCCTACTCGTTGACGACCTCGGCGCGGCGATTCTGGGCCCAGTTGCTCTCGCTCGAACCGCGCTCGAGGGGCTTCTCTTCGCCGTAGGAAATCGTACGCAGCACGGAGCTGCTGACGCCGAGGTTGGTCAGGTACTTCTTGACCGTCTCCGCCCGGCGCTCACCCAGGGCCAGGTTGTACTCGGTGGAGCCCCGCTCGTCGGCGTGCCCCTCGATGCGGACCTTGGTGAAGCCCTTTTTCTGGATGCACTCGGCGTTTTGCTCCAGCGTACGCCGGGAAGCGCCGCTGAGTTCGGCGGTGTCGTAATCGAACTGCACGCGCACCAGTGAACAGTCGAACGCTTCTTCCACCCGGAACGAGCGCGTCAGGGAGGCTTCGGAGGTGTCGGTGTTGACGACCCGTACGTCGTAAGACCCAGCGCTGAGGCTCGTGGGAGCGGTGCAGCGGATGGTCTCGCCGTCCACCAGGGATACGTTACCGGCCCGGGAACGGCCCACGTAGACCGTGGCGCCCTGACGGAAGTACTGCCCCTGGACAGTCAGGTCTGCCAGCTCCCCTTCCTTTGCGCTGGAGGGGGACACGGATCCGATGATCGGCTCCGGTCCGTCGTAGTGCGGCCCGGTGTCCACCTCGACCTCCACCGGCGGAGGTGGCGGCTTGGGGCAGGCGGTCAGCCCGAGCAGGGAGATGCCGATGAGCAGGAGCAGAAAGCGGCGACCCAGAGACCCTGATTGCATGGAAGCCCTCACGACACGCTCCCTACCCCCCGACTCGGGGCGGAGCGCCAATGCTGCAAACGGATGGTAAATGCTTCTCAACTTCCTGGAAAAACTATGGAAATTCAAAACACTCCACCCACATTTGGACGTAACGCTAGCAACAGGGCCCAGGGGTGTCAACCCTGAAGGGTAGCCCTGCAACGAACGGTTCTCTAGACGCCTCAGCCGGGCGTTTTATTCACCCCCCTGTTGCACCCAGATTCCCGGCGTGGGAGCGGCCCTGCGGATCCCGATCTGGTTGCGGGTCAATCCAGCCGACCGTATCATGTGGATAACAGGGTTTTCCCGGCGAGTACGTGGATGAGCTTTGTACGCTCGATCCCTAATATTCCTTCGGGGATTAGTCGCTGGTCGCTGTTGAGCTCCCCTTCTGATCAGGGGCGCCTGATGCGGCTATACTTTGCCCACCTTGTTTCACAAGGGTTTCGGGCGGTAGCTCGCACGACTACGTCGGGGAAGCCCTGGGTTTGTATCGAACCCGCGCCCGGGAAATGCGAATCCCCCCATGATCAGCTGGCCCATGTTGCTCCTCGCCGTGACCGCAACCACGGTCTCCCCCCGCGCTCCGGCAGACCTGCTCGACGAGGCCCGTATCCTCGTGGAGACCGGCGCCTGTGACGGCGCGCTGCCGCTGCTGGAGCAGATCATCGCCGACCATCCCGCCTCGCCCCAGGCCCCAGTGGCCCTCTACGAAGCCGGGCGCTGCCTGGAGGCCACCGAGGACCTGGACGGGGCCCTGCTTTCCTACGAACGGGTCCTCACCGACTACCGCGAATCACCGCAATGTACGGACGCCAGGTTCCGTATCGGCATGCTCCACGCCGTCAGCCACAGGCACCGAGAAGCACTCGCCCAGTTCCGCCAGCTACGGAGGGGGGGTGCCGCCTCGACCGAACGGGAGCGCGCCGTGCTCGGCTTGCAGATCGGCACCATCCACGCAGCGAGAGGGCGCCCGCGCCCCGCCATCCGGGAGATCGTCCCGGCTCTGGAGGTCCTGGATGGGCTCGACACACGGGACGATCCGGAGGTGGCGGTCTACCGCTCGCAGGCCCACGTCGTACTGGGCGACCTGGCCTCCGATGCGATGCAGGGCATCTCCATGGACACCCCCAACGCCACCGCCCAGCGGCGACGCCTGAAACTCAGGGCGGCCAGCATGGAGCTGGCATCCGGGCATTACCGCGCTGCCGTGGATGACGAGGCGGTCTACTGGTCCTGCGCCGCCGGTTTCAAGATGGGGCTGCTCAACGAAAACCAGTACCACGGCGTGCTGGCCGCCCCCGCCCCCCGCGGGCTGAACGATGAGCAGTCCCGCGTCTTCCTCGAGACGCTCCAGGACGCGTCCGTCAAGTTCCTCGAGGCGGCACGCCAGACATACCGGGACACCCTGGCATTCGCTGCGCGCACGGGGGCGAGCAACCGGTGGACAGAGGCGGCCGCCGACCGCCTGGAGACGATGGACCTGGAGCCGTTGATGGACCGGGATGGGATCTAGCGCGTCCCCGCCGCCTCCCGCAGTCGATTCACCGTGACCGTGACCGTGAGGAAAGCGTTCGAGCCGAGCGCGGGATCCCTACCGATCATCCCCGAACGACGTCCCCACCGCCCGAGCCTGGCGGACGCGCTCGCCGTTGGGATCGACCCGCCGGGGTTCGCGGGTGGCCTCCTCGAGGGTGACCGTGACGATCTCCGTGCCCCGCAGGGAAGCCATCGTGCCGAACTCTCCGCCCACGGCCAGGTGGGCGGCGTGCACGCCCAGCCGGGTGCCGAGGATCCGGTCGTAGGAGGTGGGTGAACCGCCCCGCTGGGTGTGACCCAGGATCGTCACCCGGGACTCCAGCCCGGTGGCCGCCTCGATGGCGCTGGCCACATGATTACTGATGCCCCCCAGGCGTCCCTTCTCGGCGCCGGTGGCGACGGACCGGTAGTAGACGCGGTCCTTGCCCTTCTCGAAGGCCCCCTCGGCCACCACGATGATGGAGAACTCCTTGCCTCGCCTCAGGCGGGTCATCACCTTCTCGGCCACGTGCTCGATGTCGAAGGGGATCTCCGGCAGCAAGATGACGTCGCCACCCCCGGCGAGCCCGGCGGCCAGGGCGATCCAGCCCGCATAGCGTCCCATCACCTCGATGACCATCGCCCGGTGGTGGCTGGCGGCGGTGGTGTGGATCCGATCGATGGCCTCCGTCGCCACTCCGACGGCGGTATCGAAGCCAAAGGTCTGATCCGTTGCGGCCAGGTCGTTGTCGATGGTCTTGGGGACACCCACCATCGGCAACCCCTGCTCGTGGAATCGCTGGGCGATGCTCAGCGTGCCATCACCGCCGATGACCACCAGCGCATCCAGGCGCAGGTCTTTCATGTTCTTGTGGATGATGTCGCTGACGTCCCCGCGGACCAGCGTGCCGTCCACCTCACCGCAAAAATCAAAAGGATTGTCCCGGTTACTCGACCCCAGGATCGTCCCTCCCCGTGGCAGGATCCCGGAGATGTCGGCATCCGACAATGTGGACGCTCGGCCGGTGATCAGCCCGAGGAATCCGTCGCGGATTCCCACGATCTCGATGTTTCGATCCGGATAGTCGTAGTGACAGGTCTTCCCGATGGCGCGGATCACGGCGTTCAGCCCGGGGCAGTCTCCGCCCCCCGTGAGCACGCCAACGCGCATCGCCGTAGCCGTCATGGCTATCTCCTTTCGGGTTGTGTTCCTCGATCGTCAAACCTCGCCGCATAGTACAGGATTCGTTTGACATACCGGGGATCCGCGCACAAGAATCATGTCTCCTTCCAGGACCTTTGTTGGAACAAGGGTATGGACCGACCGCTGGGAGCCGAGGAAACCTCCCATGAAGAAACATCACTGTTGGATCATCGTGGGCCTGCTACTAGGGCTCACCGGCTGCGATACCGCGGACGACGACGACTCGACGCCCGAGGAAGAACCGGCCGGGTGCGAGAACTTCAGCCTGCAGAACATCCTGTATGACTTCGTCATCGATGATCCGGACGACCTACTCGGATTGGGCGTGACCCAGACGGACGACGAGTTCTGGACCGACTACGCCCAGGAATTCGCCGACGACGGCAACTACGCCGTGCTGTACCTGGCCTTGGGGCTCACCGTGGCCTCGCACGGGCCCGACGGCAACAACCAGCAGCTGGTCATGGAGATGCGCGACGAGGAAGGTGCCGTGATGATCACGGTCACCTTCAACTACTTCTTACCGATGGGGAAGACCATCCCCGTGGCGACGGAGCAGAACATCGTCTGGCAGTACACCTGGAACTTCGTCTCCGAGCCGCGGACCGCTCCGCTGTTCTTCGACGAGGACGGCGTACTGCTGTTTTACGGCGAGCCCGGCGCCAATGGCCTGGCCTACAACAACGATCCCTACGTCGAAGAGGATCCGAACCCGACGGCCAATCCGCTGTTTGCCGAGGTTCGCACCATCGACGAAGGGTGTTCACCGATCAACTATCTGGACTGCGGAAACCAGATCAACCTGATGATGGAATTCACGACCTGGGACGGACAGGAGATCGAACTCTGGCCCGGGGAAACTGGAACCTTCCTCTTCGGAGAAGAGGGCGCTGAGCAAGAGTACGAACTGATCAACGTGTGGAGCTACGACTGGCGCGACGTCACGACCTGTGAAGGTCCCCAGTACGAGCGGAACTACGCGTTCTTCGTGATGCTCTCCTCCTGACGTCCCTTCGCCGGCAGGAACCAAAGGAAACGAACATGCAGTGGCAATACAGAGTCTTTCGTGAGCTCCCGGAAGCGGAGCTCGACGACATCGGGGGAGAGGGTTGGGAGATCATCTCGGCAACCTTCGCAGAAGAGGATGGCATCCTCCTCGACGTACTGGCCAAGCGCGGCATCGGCGGGCGCGGCCGTGGTGGCGGTCGAGGCGGCGGCGGGCGCGGCCGGAAGAAGGGCCCGCGCATCGGCGTGATGGGTGGAACCGCCATCGGGGAAAATCCCGGGTACTAGCGTTCCTCAAATCGATTGACGTCGTGGTCAAGCGTTCCCGTGCACGGGAGCGCGCGGCCCTGCTTTGTCGTGGCCGGCACTCCCGGCCACACCGCTGTCATCTTCTGGAGTAAACATCATGTCACTCGTGATGCTGATCAATGCATCCCGGCCCGAAGAGATGCGCGCGGCCATCGTCCGCGACGGAAAGCTCGAGGCTCTCGAGATCCTCTCCGAGCGCAACAACCTCATCAAGGGCAACATCTACAAGGGCACGGTCGCCAACGCCGAATCGAGCCTCAACGCCTGTTTCGTCGAGATCGGGGTCTCCCGGCAGGGATTCCTGTCCATGGACGACATCTCCTCGGAGCACTACCACGAGAAGGCCCGTGGCGATGGCCGGCCACGCATCAACGAGGTCATCCGCCGGGGGCGGCCGATCCTGGTCCAGGTGACCCGGGACGCCATCGGCAACAAGGGCCCGGCGCTCACCACCAATATCTCGCTGGCCGGCCGCTTCATGGTGCTGATGCCCTACGCAGGCTCCAGGGGCATCAGTCGCAAAATCGAGAACGAGAAGGTCCGCACCAAGATCAAGGATCTAGTGGCCAAGCTCGACGTTCCCGAGGGGTACGGCTACATCGTCCGCACAGCGGGCCTGGATCAGACCAAGGCCGCCCTCAGCCGGGACCTCAACAGCCTGCTCAAGCTGGACAAGCGCATCCGCAAGGAGGCCAATCAGGTCAAGGGCGCCACCCTGCTCCACCAGGAAGGGGACCTGGTCATCCGGATGATCCGCGACTACTACTCCAACGAGTTCGACGAGATCGCCGTCGATACCCAGGAGGCAGCGGACCATGCGGCGGACTACTTCCGCACGGTCATGCCACGCACCAAGCGCAACATCACCCTGCACACCGACCGCAAGCCCCTGTTCGCGCGCTACAGCCTCGAGGAACAGATCGAGGCCATCTACGGCCGCAAGGTCCACCTCCCCTCCGGCGGGACGATCTGCATCGACCCCACGGAGGCCCTCACCGCCATCGACGTGAACAGCGCCAAGGCGACCAGGGAGAAGAGCCAGGAGGAGACCGCCTTCAAGACCAACCTGGAAGCGGCCCGGGAGATCGGCCGTCAGCTCCGGTTACGCGACCTGGGCGGGTTGCTGGTGGTGGATTTCATCGACATGTCCGCCAAGAAGCACAATCGGTCGGTTGAGAAGGAGGTCAAAGAGGCGCTCAAACCGGACAAGGCCCGGACCTACGTGGGCAAGATCAGCGACAACGGGTTGCTGGAGATCAACCGCCAGCGCATCAAGCAGGCGCTCCAGGTGCGGACCCACCGGGACTGCCCCACCTGTGGCGGCACTGGCACGATCCCGTCCGCCGAGTTCGTGGCCCTCGGCCTGCTGCGACGCATCGAGGGCAAGGCATCCACCCGCAATCTGGCCGAGGTCCGCATCGACCTGCACCCCGAGCTAGCGGATTTCATCCAGAACCATTACCGCAAGGAGCTGGCCCAGCTGGAGGAAAGCCAGGGTATCCGCATCATCATCAGCGCCCGCGCCGGACTCCACCGCACCGAACAGAACATCTCCTACAAGGAACGGCCGGGGGGCAAGGGTAAGGACCGGCGGGGGAAGGATCAGCGCTCCGCGGCCCAGGGGAACGGTCAGCGATCGTCCCAGCGTGCTTCGGGGGGCGGCAGAGGCCGGCCGGCCGAGGACAAGAGCGGCCCCAAGAAGGGGGACGGCCGCGGCAGGCGGTCGGCCGCCGGCCAGAAGGAGGGCGGCAGGCCACCGAGGGAACGCGGTGACTCGTCCTCCGGGGACGGGCGGGACAAGCAGAGCCGGCGCGGTCGCTCCGGGCGATCCGGTGGCAAGCCCGAGCAGCAGAAGCCCCGGGAGGCGAAGCCGGAGACGAGGCCGGAGACGAGGCCAGAGAACGGTGACGACGAGACGGCGCCCAAGCTCAGCAAGAGCCAGAAACGGCGTCTGCGCAGGAAGCGCAAGATAGAGCGGGAGCAAGCGGCGGCAGCGGCGGCAACGGCTGCCGGAGCGAGCGGACCAGCGACGGCCCCCGAATCGGCGGCCCCAGCGGCGGAGGCCCCAGTGAAGGACGCCTCCCGGGAGCCGTCCGGACCCCGGGGTATACGGTCAAGGGACATTCCGCCCCCCGCCACGCAAGAGCCTGCCGGAGAGCCGGATGCCGGCCCGAAAAGCGAGCCCGCTGCAGGGGAAAAACCCGCGGGTAAAGACGAAGCGGCGCCGGACGAGACGGACGAGACCAGGGCCCAGGCGAAGCCCGAGGCCAAGCCCCGGACGCGGGCCAAGGCCCCCAAGGACGATGCGGGCACCGGTGACGAGCCGAAGAAGGCGCCCAGGGGCCGCAAGGCCATGAAGGAAGAAACGGAATCGGAGACGTCTGAGGAGGCGGCCCCGAAGGCTTCGGAAGAGACCAAGCCCAAAGGCGAACCCAAGGCGAAGGCCAAGGCCAAGACCAAGGCCGAGCCCAAGGCGAAGGCCAAGGCCGAGCCCAAGGCAAAAGCCAAGGCCAAGCCCAAGGCAAAAGCCAAGGCCAAGACCAAGGCCGAGACCAGTGCCAAAGCCAAGGCCGAGCCCAAGGCAAAAGCCAAGGCCGAGGCCAAGGCCAAAGCCAAGGCCGAGCCCAAGGCCAAAGCCAAGGCCGAGCCCAAGGC
>CAZDDH010000094.1:0-29923 GCA_964504165.1 uncultured Rickettsiales bacterium
ATCTAATTTAATTAATATTTTTTATTTAACTTTTTACATATATTTTACCTTAATTTTATATCATATTATTATTGTATTCATTTTAGGGAGGTTGTCACAGACAAAACTTCGAAAAGTGTTTGAAGTTTTTTTTACCCCCCACCCCCGGCAAACCAACACGCTGGCGGGGGCGTGTTTTCCCCCCCCCCGCAACTTTCGCCCCCGTGCCGGAATCGGTAGACGGGCCAGACTTGGAATCTGGTGGATCCCTAACTGTCCGTGTGGGTCCGAACCCCACCGGGGCACCATTCGTACGCTCATGATATCTGCGGATATCCGCCACCGTCAACAACCTAGTTGACCAGCGCTCCCGCATCTTCCCCGACTGGCATCTTGTAATTAGGCCGCTTTCCGGACACTTGCTTGATGAGCGCTTCGCGCCGTTTCCTCATCCTCGTCCCGCGGCTCCAGCGGGGCTGCCTCCAGCCTCGGGTGGTCCGGCACACCGGCGTTCCCCGCACGCTCCGGCGTGCTTCCTATCCTCATCCCCATCCTCGTGCCGAGGATTCTCCTCGGCACTCCCTTCCCGCGCGTTTCACGCGCCTCCCCATCCTTCTCCCCAGGCCTCCGTATTGCCCCTCCGCAGACGTAGCCGGCCCAGCGTTCTCCAATCAGAACTTAACGTAAGGCCTTAATTTTATTGCCCAACTAGACGATAATAAGGGCGGAGCGGGAGTGGAATGCGTCGGAGAGGTGGGGCTTCGGCCGCTGCGGATGACGGTAGAGGGAGGAAGCGTGAATTCCAAGCTGAGATGGATCGTGGCGTGCCTGATAATCGCTCTTCTGGGGTGCGTCGGATGCGGGGGCAAGACCGGCGGGGGGGACGCCGAACCTGTCACGCCTGCACCGCCCCGCTTCACCAAAGCGGTGCCCACCTCCGACACCACCCATCCCACCAAGATCGTATTGCGCAACGGGGGCACCGAATCCGTCCAGCTGGACGTCACCTTCGGTCCGGGGAGCCCGGTGAGGGCGACTACCTTGCTGGGGGAATACGGCTTGTTGTTCCCCGAGGATCCGGCGGCCCATTGCCCCTGCCCTTGTGACCCAAAGGCCGGCTGCCCCGAGTGCGAGGAACCCGAGGACAAGCAGGTCGAGGTCAAGGCCGGCGAGGTCTATGAGTGGGAATGGAATGGCCGGCTGCGGCAGTATCGGATGGACATGGACGGGGACTACTGCTTCGGCGTCTTTGAACCAGCCCCTGGCAGACACCTGCTCCGTGCTTGTGACACGGAAGCCAAGGCGTGCGGCGTGGCGGACGTCACCTTGCCCACCGAGGATCCCATCGAGATCATCCTGACCACGGAGCTGGTGGCGGCCCCCGCCTGCCCCCTCCCGGACGAGACGGTACAACGCCTGGCCAACCTCTCGCTGGCCCGCATGGAGTCAAGCCACGTGGTCGTGGACAGGATCCAGGAATGCGACCCGCAGAAGGCCCGCTGCGTGCCGGCGGACGAGGTGCCCACCTGGCAGGAACGTATGCGGCGCTATCCCTGTTCGGTGTTCGTGATCCCCCGCGGCGACGAGCTCGAGTCTCAGGTCTTTTTGCCCCTACCCGAGGGCTCCGTGGGTGGTGAAGAGTACAGCTTGTACTTCGATCCCCAGGGGGTCGGGGTGCGGCGGGTTCGGTATACGCAATAGAGTCAGATCGGATCGCCCAGGGAGACCATCCGGTAGGTAGGGATGGCCTCGTTCAGCTCCAGCCCACCGTCCCAGGGTGTGATCCCCGTACCCACCAGCACCGAATCGATGCCTGCGCGACGCGCCCCGAGGATGTCCGTCGGGAGTTGATCTCCCACCATCACCATCGAGCCGTCCCCGGCCTGCCTGCGAGCCTCGGTGAAGATGGGCCCGTGGGGCTTGCCTAGCCGGGTGAAGACCAGGTCCGTTCGATCCGGGAAGCGGTGGGCCAGCGTGGTTTCCAGGGTGGCCGCCAGGGCGCCAGCGGTGAGGCCGAAGCCGGCGTCGCCGCGGGGATACAAGAAGTCCGGGTTGGGCAGCAGGAGGTGAGGGGGGTGCCCTGCGAGGATCTGACGGATCAGCAGGGTGATCACGTCGTCTAACGTCTCGAGCAGGGGATAGCCGTCCTCGTCACAGACGGCCAATACGTCCACGTTGCCGTCGCTCGGTGCCACGATCTGGCCCCCCGCTTCCTCCACGTAGGCCTGCGAGTCGGCCGTGCCCAGCACCACGCAGCGGGCCCCGGCCAGGCCGTGCTCGGCGAAGTAGGGGGCCAGTAGAGACCCGGTGGTGATGACCTGGCCGGCGTCGATCCCCGGTAGGCCACACTCCGCATACCTCGCCGCGCAGGTGGCGGGGAGGCGCGATGCGTCGTTGGTCAGCACGAAGAACCTGCGGCCGGCCCCGGTGATGGCCCGCAACGCCTCCGGTGTGCCCGGGATGGCCGCCTCGCCGTCGATGAGCGTCCCGAAGGCGTCCAGCAGCAGGACCTCGTACCGCTCCAACAGCTCCTGCAACGTGGTGTGTGGGATGCCGTCGAGGTGCGTCATGGCTACTCCATCCCGCAATACTGCTCCCAGTCGTGGTAGGGCGCCACCACCTGGGGTGTGGCTTCGTGGGTCACGCGGGTAGCGGGCAACAGGGCCTTGCCGTCCTCGTCAAAGACGGCGAAGTAGGCCTCCATGGAGCACTCCCCCAGCGCCGTACAGGCGGTGGAGGTGTCGTCCCGGTGATCGGACCAGGCCACCACGAAGCGGTCCTCGTGCGCCCAGATGGCGGCCGAGCCCCCACCGCTGCCGGCGTCGGTGAGCCGGGTCGTGGGGCCGCTGCCCAGGCCGAAGTGGAGCGGCCCGCGCTCGTCGAAGACCCGCGCATACCGCCCGTCCGGGAGCCAGGCGGCGTCGCCGAAACGGGCCACCTCCCGGTCCCGGGGGCTCAGGGGGACCGGCTCCGCCAGCGGCGTGCCCGCGGCAGAGAGCCGCAGCAGGTACAGCCCCATCGTGTCCGATCGGTCTTGCCCCGACATGGAGGCGTCCGAGTAGACGATCTGGATCTCCTCGTCCAGGGCGACCCCCGCCGCCACGAACTGGCCGCCAAAGGTGTAGGCCTGAGTATCGCCGACCGGTGCACCGTCCGCACCCAGGCGGCGCATCCGCCCCTGGCCCGAGCCGGCGGTCCAGAGGGCCTGGAAGCCCGACGGGGTCGATATCAGCTGGGAGAACCCCACGTACTCGTCCCCCTTGGCGATGGTCCACGGCTTGCCCAGGGGGGTGCCCTCCAGGTCCAGCAGCTGCACCATCAGCGCCGCGCCGCTGATCCCCGGCCCCTCGAAGGCCAGCGCTACCCGCTCCCCGTTGCGGGCCAGCTGGATGATGTAGGGATTCCCCGGTGGCTCGGAGATACGGGTGGTGCCGCCCACCTTGAACTGGCCGTCCGTTTCCCCCACAAAGGTCACGTCCACGGCCCTGCCCCCCACGGCGCCTGGCGTCTCGGCGATGATCAGCCCGCCCGGGACCTGGAGCACGGCCAGGTAGCCGGCGTCGTCGCTGGCCCGGATGAGGGTGGGCTCCCCCAGCCGCTGCCCGGCCTCGTCCAGCAGCGTGCCAAACAGCTCCGAGGAGGTGACCGACCGCCCGGCGGTGGTCTGGTGGGTGCTCCGCCCGTAGAGCAGCAGATAACCGCCGCCCGGACGGGGGTATACCCGCACCGGTCCTGCCTGTGTATAGCGGTTGTCGGCCCGCTGCTCCAGCTGCCGTGTGCGGCAGGCCCACAGCGCCGGATCTCCCCCCTCGATGGTCAGCGTCACCGGCTCGGAGACCAGCTCCAGCTGGGTGCCCTCGTCGATGGACGAAACGCGGTAGCGCAGGCGGACGCCGTAGCTCCCCGGCCGGGCGGACGGCCGCACGGGCATGGGGGGGACCCACTCCAGCTGCTCACCGGACAGGGCCAGGGATTCTCCGGCCGGGACGGTGTAGATGTCCTTCTTGGCCAGGTCGTTGACCATCCCGCAACGCCCCTCGGGGCCATATCCCAGGGCCGAGGGCACCGGCTGGCCGTCCTCGCCGAGGAACTCCAGCTCCCACAGCGGCTCGCGCATCCCGTCGAAGGACCCATCCACCGGCCGGATGAACCGGATCTTCTGCTTGGAGTGGTTGACCAGCTCGACGGAGAATTCCAGCTCGTCCTCGACGGCCAGCGTGCCTTGCTCCAACACGAGGCGCAGCTCCAGGTCCGACGACTCCACGGCCGATGCCCCGGGGGAGCAGCCGGCGAGCAACGAGATCCCGATCCCCAGGGCCAATACACGCATGCAACCTCCGCCGTCCTTCCGTCCCCCCCGGTTGGAAAGAACGCACCTGCTATCCTTTGTTCCCGTGGAGGCCCAAGTGAAGCACCTGACCATTCGAATCGCCCTCATCGCTGCCTTGATCCTGTCGCTGCCGTCGCCATCCCTCGCCGATGACACCAGGCCCTCGGCCCCGTCATCGTCTGCCGCCGCCGTCGATCAGAGCAAGCCCGAAGCGGTGGTGCAGGCCATCTTCGACGCCGCCCGCACCGAGGAGTTCAAGCCCCTGGGAACGCTGTGCGATCCCCTCCAGCAAAACGACGGCGACACCGACTGTATCTGCGCCATGTCGCCCCGCTACAAGGCCCATCAGTGCTCGCAAAACAGCATGAACCGGGTCTCCGTCGAGGAGTACGTGCAGTACTTCCTCAAGGGGGCCGTCAAGGGCGAGGCCCGCATCGACGGGGACGCGGCCGAGGTGGATTTCCTGTTTGGCGCCGAAGGCCGCAACCAGGAGACGATGACCCTCGTCCGCCGGGACGGGAAGTGGTACCTGTCGAGCTTCTGATCCGAGCCTGACCCGAGGGGAGGATCAGGGCCACTCCCCGGCGTTGTTCTCCTCGTCACACTCGACGACGACTCCCCCCCCTTGGCCCTCGTCATCCACGACGATCTCGAAGGGGCCGTTGGTCAGTGAGGCGTCGTAGGCCATGTACACGGGCGGGACCAGCTCACCGGCTGTGGCGCCTGCAAGGTATTCGGTCGCCAGCAGCTCCGGCTGCTCGCCGGAGACGTCGTAGAGGGTCACGGCGATGCCGCCGGCCGCGTCCGCTGAACCCTGGTTGCCCACCCGCACACCCAGGCGGGTGTCCGTCGGCCCGCCCTCTCCCTCGCAGGGCCCGGTGGATTCGACGATCAGATCGGGCAGGGGGAATCCGGCCCAGTTGTTGGGTGGGAAATTCTGGCGGAAGCTGTTGTGGGCCAGCCACGGTTTTTCCTGGGCCTGGGGCACCCGCCCGTCCTCGTCGATGTTGGTGAAGAAGAAGGCGTGCTGGTTCCAGATGGCTCGGGCGTTCCACCAGCCCTGCTCGTCGTCGGTGCCCAGCACCGTCACCCCGGCCCAGCCCGGTTCGAAGTCGTCGCAGGAGGGCAGCACGATCTCACAGCGGTGGTCCCCGTCAATATCGACGATGGTGGGGTACTCGAACTGGGTGCGGTTGGAGTGGCCGCTCTCCTCCAGCAGCACCGTGCCGTCTGGCCCCTCGAAGATGTAGAGGTTCTGCTCATCGGCGTAGACCACCTCGGCGGTCCCGTCGCCGTTAAAATCGAACACGGAGGAGCCGGTGGCCCCGGAGGAGGTCTCGATGGTCGGATGGCTCCACAGGATGGAGCCGTCCGTGTCCACGACGGTGTAATAGTTGTTGTTGGCTGAGCCGATCTCCGGGAAGCCGTCCCCGTCGAAGTCGGCGATGGTGGGTGGCCCCCCGCGGCCGCCCCCCGGGACGGAGACCGGGCCCCACACCACGTTGCACAGGTGGTCTTGCAGCCGGATCGTGCCGCTGGAGACCACCACCACCTCCGGATCGCCGTCCAGATCAAAATCGGCGACCCCCGGATAGCCGTCGTCCTGGCCGTTGGTACATTCGGCGTTGCCGTCGATGTCGTAATAGGCGTTGCTCGCGACGATCTCCAGCTGGCCGTCGTCGTCCAGGTCCACGGCAAAGCTGTACATGCCGCGGGTCTCGTTGCTGCCGGCGCCGTAGGCCCCCACGGCCCGCAGATCCCCCTGGGCGGTGAGGATCGTACGGCCGATGATCACCTCGACGCTGCCGTCGCCGTCCATGTCATGGAGGGCCGGGGCTGCCTGGTACAGGGAATCGTCCACCGGGGTCCGCCACAGCTCGTTGCCCTGGCGATCCAGGCAGAGTACCTCGTTGCTGTTGCCCATCAGGATGATCTCGGGGCCGGGGATCCCGGGGAGCAGGTCGCCGGCGGCCAGCTGGCCGTTGGAGTAGGTCTGCAGGTCCTCGGCGTCCGCAGACCACAGCTCGCTGCCGTCCACACCGGACACGGCCCGCACCACGCCGCAGATGTAGCAGTCGTAGGGCTGGGACTGGAAGATCACGTCGGCCACGTCCAGGTGGTCGATGGCTCCGTCACCGTTATCGTCGTCGAGGTTGATGACCATCGGTGTAGCCACCACCTGGGTGTGGTCCGGCTCGATGGCCGAACCGGTCCACTGCCACTCCACATCCTGGTTGGGCTCGAACAGCTGGTAGGGCTGCAGCACGGCACACTCGGGGTCCATCGCGATGGGCTCGGCGGGCATCTCCTCGTCGCAGCTACCGTCGTCCACCGTGTCGTCATCTCCGGTGTCGTCATCACCGGTGTCGTCGTCGCCGCCGCCGGTGTCATCGTCCGTCTCCCAGGGCTCCTTGCAGCCCGGCGCCAGGAACAGGGCGCAGGACAGCCCGATCCCCGGAGCCCAGCGTAAGAGGGTCGCGATGTGGTTGCTGATGGGACTCATGTCGGCCTCCATTCCACCGGTCCGCCTGCGACTCTATGTGCCGCCGCTGACCCCCTCCACTTACTTCGCCTTACGCGCATTGCGAGCAACTCGTGGTAGCCTGTACCCATGGGCCAGTCAGGCAAGGGAACGGGTGGTGACCTCGAAGAGTCGAGCGTCTTCGTCGAGTTCGAGCGCCTCGAGTTGCGGCCGTTACCGGCGGCGGGGGAGCTGGACACCCTGGTGCGTCACGCCCTGTTGCTGTCCCATCCACAGCTGGCGACCCGCGCCCGGGAGCTGATCCAGCGGTGGCGCGCCGCCGGCTGCAAGGATCCGGAGTTGCAGGTCTTCGAGATGCTACTGAGCGTCTACGGCAGCTCCTCTTCCGCCCGCCACCGGCTGGCGGCCATCGGCAACCGATCTCCCCAGGCGTCGGCGATGGAGGCCATCAACTGCCTGTTCCGCGGTGAGCTGCGTGGTGCCGTCGAGCTGGCCCACGCCCACGGCTGGTTCCTGGACTCCGTCGAGGCCACCGAGGTGATGTGCTACGCCTTGGCGGCTGCGGCCCTCAACGGGCAGTTTGCCGAGGCCGAGGTGATCATCGACGCCTGGAAACGGCGTTATGCCGCCTCGGCGCCCGAGAAGTACCTGATGGTGCTGCAGGTGGAATCCCGCGTGGCTTACTGGCAGCTCCAGTTCGCCCGGGAGCTGGCGTTGCTGGAGGATGCGGACGCCCTGTGCCGCGAGCATGATCTGACGACCACCCAGCAGTTCATGCAGCCGGCCCTGGCGGGGGCCTACGTGCACTGCGGTGAACGGCGGGCCGCCGATCGGATCATGGCCGGATGGGCATCGGACGGGGAGGGGGCCACCAGCCCGCTGGAGTGCTTCCGCAACATGGTCCGGGTGGACGTGGCCCTGCTCGACGAGCGCTACGACGATGCCTGGCGGGCTGCGACGAAGATGCTGGAGTTCACCACGACCATCTCCGGTATCCCGGTCATCTGTGAGTCCCGCTTCTACCGGGCGTTGACGGCCTCGGCGGATGCCCTGGCAGAGGAGCTGGAGGCCTACCGCCGGATGGCCTACCTCTACCAGATCCGGCGGCACCTGGAGCGGGTCAAGGTACTCGAACAGCTGGTGGATGCGGGGTACACCACCTTGCGCGACGCCCAGGTGGAGGTCCGCTCGCGGCGGGGGAGGGAGCTGTACCCCCTGTTCCGGCTGTGGCTGCCCAAGATCGAGTGGATAGGAGCCGACCTGTACGCCGATCGCGGCCACGGGGTGGTCTACCTCGGCAATCATGGTCCCCATTCCCTGGCCGCCCACCCCGTGCTGAGGCGCGTGGTGGAGGAGATCGTGACCAGCCCGAATTTCTCGCTGGGTATGGAGGACCTGTTCCCCCTGGTCTGGGGCGGGCCTTTCGATGCCTTGCGCCACGAGGGCAAGGTGCACGTGACGATTCACCGCCTGCGCCACTGGCTGGACGAGTGCCGCCCCGGGTCCTCGACGCTCCTGGAGATCCAGGATGGAATCGTCCGCCTGGCACCCTCGGCGGATGTGCGCGTGATGGCCCTGGAACGGGTGGAAATGGCCCCGGGGGAAGCGGGGGCGTCCGGCGCCAAGGAACGGTTGCTGCAATGCCTGTCCGGCGGCGAGTGGATGTCGCCCAAGGAGCTGGAGCAGCGGGTAGGCATCAGCCGTTCGTCGCTGAACCAGACGATGCGGATCCTCATCGCAGAGGGGCGGGTCGTCCGGGAAGGACAGGGGCGCAAGACACGTTATCAGCGGGTTCCCCCAGATCCCCGATAGCCTCGCTAAACCTCGCATCCCATGTAATGACATGTAAATGGGAACCCTTTGCCCGCCGTCGGTGCCCCCCGGTAGTGTCTGGACAGCCGGGAGGGCATCATGACCTGGATCGGGATCATCCGAGGTGTTCGGCGATGGACCATCGTTCCCATCATCCCCCTGTGTCTCGTGGTGCTGGCCGCTGGATGTGGCGCCGGCTACGAGCCCCTTGACCAGGACCATCCGGACGACGACTCGGCGGATGACGACGGGGACGGCGACGGGGCGCCCGACGACGATGACGGCGGCGGCGACGACGACGCCGCGCCCGAGCTGTGCGACGGCGCCGACAACGACGGGGACGGGCAGGTGGACGAGGGGTTCGACTGTATCTTCGAGACGGTCCAGGATTGTGAACTCGGCGGTTCGGAGTGCGCCGGTACCCAGATCTGCTTGCAGAACTGCACCTGGTCTCCTTGCGAAAACCCGGACTGGGAGTGCGCTCCCGGCGACGAGGAAGCCTGCCAGGCAGGAGCGTGCGATGGCTCTCGTGGCTGCGCCTCCGACTGTACCTGGGAGGAGTGCCATCACACCTGTGGGGCCGATTTCGAGTGCTGCGACGACGGCTGCAAGGACGTTCAGTCGGACTGGCACAACTGCGGCACCTGCGATCGGGAGTGCGAATTCGAAGACGGCTGCTATGTGGGGGCCTGTTGTGTCGACAACGTTCGCAACGGCTCGGAGGTATGCGACGACCAGCGCTGGACCGTGTCCAGCCCCTATCTGCCCCTGTACCTGGTGTGCCGGAACGACAATGGCGGCATCGCCTACGTGTCTTCCAACACCGGCCCGCCGATGGAGGACGGCATCAGCCGTTGCCAGGGCTGGGAGGAGAATGGCCAGGATGCCTGGGACCATCTGAACTACATCTATCAGATGGAGTGCACGGTAGCCGGGACGATCATGCCCATCGATCTGTCCGCCTGGGAGGGTAGCGGCCTGTACATGGGGGCACACGATCACCCGAACGGCGGCGGGGACATGACGGAGATCTGTGTGGCGGAAGCGTTGTAGACCCCTCAGCGCTCCAGCTCGAATCCCAGATCCCGGATCATCTGCAGATCTTCGTCGTCGTCGTTCCCAGCCGTGGTCAGATAACCCCGCGTGAACATGGAGTTGCACGGATAGAGGGCCATCGGCTGCAACGATCGCAGGGTGGCCTCCCGTCCGCCCGCCGCCCGGATATCGCCGGATGGGTTGCAGAATCGCACCAGGCACAAGACCTTGAGGCAACGCCTGGGGTCCGGCCGCAGCGCGTCTTCCAGCGGCGTGCCCGGGCGCGGATCGAAGAAATTGACCGGGATGGACGCCACCTGCAGTCGCCGCAGCTCCAGGGCCATGGCGACCAGGTCCTCGTCGCTCTCGCCCGTGCCGACGATGCCGCCGCAGCAGGTGTCCAGGCCCGCCTCGTGGGCCAGCTCGATGGTATGCACCCGGTCGTCGTAGGTGTGGGTCGTGCACAGGGCGCCGAAGTGGGCCCGGCTGGTCTCCAGGTTGTGGTTGTAACGGTCGGCGCCCGCCTCCTTGAGCTTGAGCGCCTGGTCCCCCTGGAGGATCCCCATCGAGACGCAGATGCGGATGTCCACTTCGCTCTTGATGGCCCGCACGGATTCGCAGATCTCATCGAGGTCCCGGGAGCCCGGTACCCGGTAGGATCCCACCATGCAGAACCGGTGGGCGCCGGCCTCCTTGGCCAGCCGGGCGGCCTGGATCATCTGTTCGCGGGAGATGAGCTCCTTGCGCTCCACGTCACCGGTGGCCACCCGCGACTGGGAGCAGAAGGCGCAATCCTCCGAGCACAGCCCGCTACGGACATTCTCGAGGATGTGCAGCAACACGCGGTTGCCCCAGAAGTGCCGGCGTACTCGGTACGCGGCGGCCAGCAGATCCAGCAGTTGATCGTCGTCGGACTGAAGGACAGCCAGCCCCTCCTCGGACGAGGGCACGATGCCATCGATGCTCCGCCGAGCCAGTTCGTCAAAATCCAGGCTGATGTTGGTCGTTCCAGGTACCACGCTGTTCGTCCTCGCGCATGGGGTTCCGTCCGAACCAGCTTGGCTGGCGCGGGCGCCGGCGACGCACTACTTAGTACGTGGGGGCACGCAGGGCAATTGTTCGCAAGGGAGCAAACACCCGGTGCCCGCAACCACATCGAGGTACAATCCTTGGCCATGGCACCGTCAACACCCCCGATCCAGACGTTTCGCAAGGAGTATCGCCGCCCTGATTTCGAGGTCGATTCGGTGGAGCTGGAGTTCGAGCTCGATCCGGATGCCACGGTCGTACGCAGCACTCTGAAGGGTCGCCGCGCCGGCGCCGCCGACGCGCCGCTGGTGCTTCACGGTGAGGATCTGACCCTCCTGAGTCTGGTGCTCGATGGGCGGGATCTGCCCGCCGAAGACTACAGCCGCGGCGATGACGCCCTGACGATCCACAGCGTCCCGGACACCTTCGAACTCCGCGTCGCCGTCCAGATCAATCCGGCAGCCAACACACAGCTCTCCGGCCTCTACGTGTCCTCCGGTGTGTTCTGTACCCAGTGCGAGGCCGAGGGTTTCCGCCGCATCACCTACTTCCCGGACCGGCCGGACGTGATGGCTCGCTACCGGGTCCGTATCGTCGCCGACGCGGAACGCTACCCGCTACTGCTCTCCAACGGCAATCGGGTGGAGGAGGGCGTCCTCGAAGGCGGCAAGCACTACGCCGTGTGGGAAGACCCGTTCCTCAAGCCGTGCTACCTGTTCGCGCTGGTCGCCGGCGATCTGGGGCACATCCACGACACCTTCACCACGATGGGTGGCCGCGTGGTGGACCTGTACATCTACTCGGAACACGACAACGTGGACCGGCTGCAACACGCCATGGCCTGCCTGCGCAGCGCCATGAAGTGGGACGAGGATACCTTCGGCCTGGAATACGACCTGGACATCTACAACATCGTGGCCGTCAACGACTTCAACATGGGGGCCATGGAGAACAAGAGCCTCAACGTGTTCAACGCCTCCCGCGTGTTGGCGAGCCCGGACACGGCTACGGACAGCGACTACGAGGTCATCGATGGGGTCGTCGCCCACGAGTACTTCTACAACTGGACCGGCAATCGGGTCACCTGCCGCGACTGGTTCCAGCTGACGCTCAAGGAGGGGCTAACGGTCTTCCGCGACACGCTGTACTCGTCGGACATGACATCGCTGGCGGTCAAACGCATCGGCGAGGTGCGGATCCTGCGGGCCTACCAGTTCCCCGAGGACGCCGGGCCGATGGCTCATCCCATCCGCCCCGAGTCCTACATCGCCATGGACAACTTCTACACCACCACGGTCTACGACAAGGGATCGGAGGTCGTGGGGATGTACCGGACCCTGCTGGGGGCCGAGGGCTTCCGCAAGGGCATGGATCTGTACTTCGAGCGCCACGATGGCCAGGCGGTCACCTGTGATGATTTCCGAGCGGCCATGGCCGACGCCAACGGCGTCGATCTGGACCAGTTCGAGCGGTGGTATTCCCAGGCGGGGACGCCGGAGATCGAGGCGGAAGGGCGCTGGGACGCGGATTCGGCGAGCTACCGGCTGCAGCTGAGCCAGTCCTGCCGGCCCACGCCTGGGCAGACGGTCAAGGAGCCGTTCCACATCCCCGTCGCCTGCGGGCTGCTGGGAGCCGGCGGGCGGGAGCTGTGCGGCACCCGGGTGCTGGAGCTGCGGGAGGCCAGCCAGGAGTTCGTCTTCGAGGGTATCGGCGAGGAGCCGGTGCCGTCGCTGCTGCGCAACTTCTCCGCCCCGGTGAAGCTGCGGTTCGGGCTGGACCATCATCAGCTGGCGTTCCTGGCGGCCCACGACAGCGATCCGTTCAACCGCTGGGAGGCCAGCCAGACGCTCTACCAGCAGGTGTTGCTGGGGCTGGTGGCGGCCATTCGTGAGGGCGCGTCGCCGTCCCTGGACGAGTCGGTCGTGGAGGTCTTCGAGCAGACCCTCGGCGCCGAGGGCATGGACCGTTCGCTGCAGGCCTTCGCGTTGAACCTGCCGGGGGAGCGGGTGCTGGGCCAGGAGATGGCCATCGTGCGCCCCGGCGCGCTGCACCGGGCCCGCAGGCTGGCGATCCGCTCGTTGGCGTCACGGCTGCAAGCGCCGTTGACCGCCCTGTACCATCGCCTGACGCCCAGCGGGCCCTACGAGCACACGCCTGCGGAGGCCGGCCGCCGCAGGCTGCGCAACCTGTGCCTCGGGTACCTCTCCTCCCTGGAGACGGCCGAGACCATCGCCCTGTGCCGGGCCCAGTTCGAGGCGGCGGACAACATGACCGACGAGATCGCCGCGCTGAACTGCCTGGCGTCCACACCCGGCGCCGACGGCGAGTGGGCCCTGGACGACTTCTACGGCCGCTGGAAAGGGGTCGCGCTGGTGGTGGACAAGTGGCTGTCGGTGCAGGCGCTGGCCGATCTGCCCGACATCGCAGAGCGGGTGGACGCCCTGCTCGGACACGAGGCCTTCGATATCCGCAACCCCAACAAGGTGCGGGCGTTGGTGCGGTGCTTCGCGTTCAACCAAGCGGCCTTCCACCGCGCCGACGGGGTCGGCTACCGTTGGATGGCGGACCGAATCGAGGAGCTGGACCGCCTCAATCCACAGATGGCGGCACGCATGGCCGATGCGTTCACCCAGCTGCGTCGCTTCGATCTGGACCGTCAGCTTCTGATGAAGGAGCAGGCGGAGCGGCTGGTGGCGCGCGCGGGTATATCCAAGGACCTTTTCGAGATCTTGACCAAGACACTGGGAGAGTGAGCCGATGGCAACCGTGAGGATTCAGCTGCTCATCGCCGCGGTGATCGGGTGCCTGGCCGGCACCGCGGCCGCGGAGGACGCGGTCAAGACCCGCGTGATCACGGAGGGGGAGGGGGTGATGCTGACCAGCAAGCTCGCCCCGGAGACCCAGGAGGTGGTGGCCACCCAGAGCTTCCAGGTCAAGCTTCCCCTGGCCAACAGCCGCTATTTCGTGTCCATCAAGACCGGCAAGGACGATCCGTCCCCGGTGGAGTTCCACATCGCCGACGCGGAGGGCACCAGCCTCCAGAAGCTGGTGCCGCCCGACACCTGGTCGATGCTCGAGGAGGTCGAGGCCGTGTCGTTCAGGGACATGAACGCCGACGGTATCCGGGACATCACCGTCATCGTCTCGTGGATGACCGGGGCCGGCCCCACCGGCGCCCAGGCGTTCAACGCCCCCACAATCTTCACCTGCGATCCCGCCACGGGACGCTATACAGTGGATACCAAGCTTCTGGAGGGCGCCCCCTACGAATCCACGGCGACGCTCAGTGGGATCGTGAAGTACCTGTCGAAGTGACTCGGCGACACCCCTAGGTTCCAGCCCAAACCCGTGCCCGTGCCCGTGCCCAGGCTGGGTCCTCCCGGCCGGTGCCCGATAGATGGTCGGAATACACCCATTGCTGGGTTTGGACGGTGGCTGGCCCGTCCCTCAGAATGATGTGCCTCGGATCCGTTTCTAGGGTGGGTGGTGTCCGGTCGCCGCGGCCCCGGAGGTCCCCACGAACCCGATCCACCGTCCGCTCACCTCGACATAGTTCGACAGGCTTTGATACAGGGAAAGATAGACTTCACCGGTGGGCAACTGATCGACGAGGTTCGCCGGAATGATGAAACTGCCATCATTGGCCGGCTGACATACGATGGTTGCACAGTCTGCGACCGTGAAGACATGGATTTCCAACGACATGTCCTGGGCGGCGCCGCCGCTCCACAACACCGTGAGGTCACCTTGGGCGGAGAAGCTCCCATCCACCAGGGGAACGGCGAGATCGACCCGCGGCGGCATTTCGATGGCACCGCTGACGTTGAAGCCGGGGAATAGATCTCCCGTAGCCGAAACGTCGTAGCTGACACCGAACTGCAGGTTGTAGCTCACGATGAGATCCCAGTTGTAGTGGATCTGGTCACCCACGATCTGGGGGTCCAGGGTAAAGGTGACCCCGGGGCCATTTACGGCGATCAGGCCGGCGGACTGATACTCGTATACGCCTTCGACACCGCTTTCATATTCCTCGAGGTCGTACAGAGTAATGGCACAATCGTCCGTGCCGGCGGGGGTATTAAAAACGACGCCTGATTCAGCCGGCTCGATGGTCTCCGTGAAGATGGCATTGAAGTAGGCCTGTTCTGTCGAGCCATAGTAAGGCAGGAGGTAACGAGCGATCGTGATGTCGCCGTCCGTCGTTGCCGGGATGAAATCCTCTGAGCTATCGTCATCGTCCCCACTATCGTCGTCGTCATCCCCGGCGTCGTCGTCGTCCCCCGCGTCGTCATCGTCCCCCGGATCCACCTGCTGGGTGCAACCGAAATGGAGTAGCATCCACAACCCCGTGCCAGCAGCCAGCAGCCTGTATCGATGGAACAAGGGAAAACCTCCATTTGGGCGGCCAGTCTACTCCATCCAGAACAACAGGCTGTAGTGAATTGCTTTCGCTAGAATCCCCGTGTCCCCAGTCTGAACCACCGCGACCCGGGACCTCCTCTCGGACGAGGTTGGCACGGTCACAGCAGCGTACAGGATCAGGGGAATGGTGATGAATCGATCTATCGGGCACGGGCACGGGCACGGGCACCGGTCATCGGCCTACGGCCTCGACCTGGGCACGGGAGCAGCCGGGGGCTGCTAGGCGTTCATATCCTTCCACCGCTTGGCCATCTGGCCGTAGACAGCCAGGGCGATGGCGGCGGCCACTCCGATGGATGCGAAGGGGAGCCACACTGTGTACTGCGGGCTGTAGAATTCCCACAGTAGCTGGGTGGCTGCCGTGGCATCGAGGCCGGTGACCTCCTGCAGGCGGACGAAGGCTTCGGTGCGCTCGATGCCCATCGTGGCCTCGAGGGTAGCCACGTCACCGTCCCAGTTCTTGCCGGCTCCCAGGCTGGTCTCCGTGGCCAGGTACTTCAATGCCAGGATCGCCTTCTCGCCATAGTGGCCGTAGATGTAGCCCGCCATCTTGGCGCCGGCGAAGCCGCCGATCCCAACGGGGATGTTGACGTAACCCAGGTACTGGCCCTTCTTGTCCGGCGGGGAGATGAGTGCCAGGTACTCGTTTTTCTTGGGGCCGGTGAGCATCTCTCCCAGCGAGAACAGCACGATGCCCAACACCAGCACGATGCCCATCCCTGTCAGCCCGGCCACCAGCGTGCCAGCCACCGCCATACTCATCCCGATGAGCATCGCCGACAGGGTCCGCATGCGACGTACCAGCCATGAGACCGGCACCATCAACAGCACGATCATCGCCGCATTGGTGGACACCATGAGCTCCTGGGGTACCTGGCGTCCGCGCGGGGTGTCGAGGGTCCAGTACTCGACCCCACCGGGCAGGTACGACAGGAAACCGGCCATGGAGGATGAGTCGATCCAGTCGGTGATGAAGTTGGGATGCAGATCCCACACCTGATACATCATCAGCCAGAACGCCGACATGATCAGCAGCCACGCAGCCAGCCGCGGCTCGATGATGTCCTTGATCGTGCGGCGCAGGACCTGGATCGGATTCTCGGTCTTGGAGGCGCCGGACGGTACATCCTTGTACGTGAACAGCATCAGGTAGTTCATCGCCGTGAAGCCTGCGGACATCAGGAACAGGTGGCGCCACTCCACCGCCGAGTGGGCGCCGGTGACCGCCCGGGCCAGGAACGGTCCGATCAAGGCCCCGATGTTGACCACCCAGTAGAATGTTCCCCAGCCCAACGAGGAGTTCTCCTTGGTCATGCTCTGGGCCAACGAACCCTGCAGGGCGGGTTTGAAGAAGGCGGTACCGCTGGCCAGCACCAGGATTCCCAGGAAGAACATGGTGTAGTCGCGGAAGGTGGCCAGCATCAGGAAGCCAGCGATGTTCATCGTCACCGAGAACGCGATGGTCTTCTTGTAGCCGTAGCGGTCCGCAAATCCGCCGGTGAACATGGGCAGCACCGACTGGAAGACGAACCACCAGGCGTAGATGTTGGCCTTGTGGTCTTGGGTGAGGTGCAGTCCGCCAGGATCGTCGGCCTGGCAGATGTACACCGGCACCATCGCGCGGATGGCGAAGTAGGCCAGCCGCTCGAACATCTCGATACCGTTGAGCGTCCAGTAGGTGCGGCCCAGCCGGGGCTTGCTGCGTGTAGTTGTTTCGGTCATCGGGGTCCTGTGGGGTCGGGATGGTTCAGCGGGCGAGCGTCTCCAGCATGGAATGGGCGCCCTGAGCCTGACGCGAGTCCGGGTACTTCTCTAGCAGCTCCTCGTAGGCCTCACGGGCCGGGATCACATCCTGGAACATCAGATAGGACGTCGCCGACATGGTTAGCGCATCCGGCGCTTTCATCAAGCTGTATTCGGGATATTCCCGCGCCAGCTTCCCGTAGGCGTCCCCCGCCTCGCTCCCCATGCCCGCCATCTGGAACTGCTTACCCAGCTCGTGGAGCCGGTAGGGTTCGGCCTCGTCCCGCTTCAGCAGATCCTTGCGCAGGTCGTCGATGACGCGCACCGAGCTGTGGGTCGTGCGCCCGGCGGCGCCGAGGGCCTGCCAGCTGCGCAGCAGCTCTTCTGCCCGCGGCATGTCCCCGAAGTAGGCCGCCACCTCGATGGCCCGTTTGAGCAGTTTCCCGTCATCGGGCCAGCGCTGCAGCCCGTCGTCGATGGCCGCATAGGCCGCCTGCTGGCGTCCGGCCCGCATCAGATCCCCCGCCACCGAGACCACGTCCCCCGCGTCGTCGGCGTCGGCCAGCTCGGCCTCGGCCTCGTCCGCCTCGATCGCGTCCTCCCGGGCATCCTCCAGCTCGCGGGTCACGTAGTCCACCAGGTCCGGGCCGACGGTGGGAGCCAGCTCCAGCAGGCGCTCGAGCTCCTCGATGTCACCGGCGCGCTCCGCCTCGGAGGCCCAGCGCTCGTACCAGTACTCTTCCACCGGTAGCCCCTCGTCCATGCGCGCCTGGATGGCTTCCCGGCACCAGCCGATGGCCGGCCGGGGATCGGGGGCGTTGGAGCAGTTGCGATACAGGGACGAAGCGCGGGCGGTCGCTTCGAGCGTCGGCCGTTGGGCCCGGCCCTTTTGGCGTGCCTCCAGGCGATCGATGACCGTCGGCATCATGATGTTGACCGTGGAGGAGGCAATGGAGGTGGGGAACCGCCGTAGCAGCTCCTCCCCGTAGGTGAGGAACTCGGGCCAGCGGCCCAGGTAGTAGCAGCCCATGGCGTAGGCACCCAGGGCCCAGGCGTTCACCGGCTGGCCCACCAGGGCGCCCTGGGGCAGGGTCGCCGAATCCTCCAGACCGAGATCGAGGACCTCCTTGGAGATCTCGATGTTGGCGGTCGCTTCCTTCCAGGGGCTCCCGGTGAGCGCATAGGTGGACAGCTGGGCCAGCGCGGCGTCGAGCCCGCTGCGGTCCTCGGCGGCGGCCCGGATCATCTCCAGCAGCGCCTGGGCCTCTTCATCCAGCAGCAGCTGGCGTTTCCCGCGCAGCTCCACGAGCCGTTCCTTGAGGCCGGCGAGCGCCTCGCTGGCCTCGTCGAAGCGGGAATCGTGCCCGAGGGCTTCTTCGAGGGCGCGACGGGCCTCGTCCAGCTCACCCCGATCCAGGGCGTCCAGCCCCTGGGACCACGACACGAACGCATCGAAGGACTCGGTGGCTACCCGGGACATGCGGGCGTTGTCCCGCGGGGTCAGCGACACGTCCATGGACATCACGATGGCCGTGGCCAGCTCCTTCTCCAGCAGGAAGAACTCCTGGGTATCCCCCGTGACCTCCCACGATCCATCCACGGCCCCCGTCGCCACGTCCACGAGCCGCGCGTCGATGCGGATCTGAGGATCGAAGGCCACGAAGGCTCCGGTGAGGACCTTGCCCGCTCCCAGACCCCGGCCCATCTTGGCGGCGGTGGCGGGGTCGACGAAGGCCGTGTCCGCCAGTTCGAGCTCCGTGAGCAGCTCGTTGAGGCGGGAGCGCTCCACCACCGTCACCCCCTCCACCACGGACAGGTCGGTGATCAGCATGTCTGCCAGGCCCCGGCCCAGGGGGTCGTATTCGGGCATCGTGGAGTGGTTGTCGAAGTAGGTGATGGCCAGGGTGTCGGCGCCCGCCGGAGTGGGCCCGAGCAGGGCCGCCGCGACCCATGTGGCCGCAATTATCTGGCTGATGAGGACCACGCGCATGCTTGCAAACTCCCTTGGATTGTCCAGTGAGTCAACCCACGACGTGTGGGAACACCCGATGAATTGCCGTTGTTCCTGAGCACAGACGGTTGTTGAGAGGGCGCCCAAAGGCGTAAGATCAGGTTGTTGCAGGGGAAACCAGCTCTGGTGCGGAGGATGGCATGGCAGATAGACAAGCGTTGACCAAGCTCATGTCGGAACTCATCGACATGCTGGACGACTACGATTTCGATATCCTCGATGACGGCGGCAAGCTGCGCATGGAGATCGAATCGGATCGTGGTGTCCATATGGTGGTCTGGGCTCGCGAGGATGGCCTGTTCATGGAAATGGACCTGACCGCCACGATTCCCAAGGACCAATACGACGAAGACGGCGACAACAGCGCGCTGGAGGCGAAGTGCCGCAAAGGGGTCGAGGAGTTGCTGGCGGACAAGTGGGCCGATCTGCGGTTCACCCTGGCCGACAACGGCCACTGGTCCAAGCGCCACTCGTCCGTACCCGGCGCCTATGATCTGATGGGGTACGAGATCAAGATGGGGCACAAGGTCATCATGCCCGACGACATCCTCCTGGCCGGCATGCGGGCCGAGGAGGAGCCGCTCAAGATCGCCCTCGAATAGCCCCGTGGTCAGCGGCGGGCGGCCGGGGGGGAGCACTGGCCGTGGTCGTTGTCGAGACAACCCCAGCACTCGATGGAATCGCCCGTGGTCACGCCACAGGTATGGTACAGGCCTGCGGACACCGCCTTGAACGTGCCGGCCGCCGGGTCCTGCTGCCCCTCGTCCGTGTTCCCCCAGCAGCTCACCGAGCCGTCGGCGTGCACGCCGCAGCCGTGCCATTGGCCCACGTCGAATTGCGCCACGGTGGCGCCGTCGCTCTGAAGGTACATACCCCAACACTCCACCAGGCCGCCGGTGTTCAGGGCGCAGGACTCGGCGCCGCCAGTGCTGACGGCCGTGAAGGTCCCCGTGGGTGGATCCAGGTTGCCGAAGGCGTCCTGTCCCCAGCACTCCAGGGAGCCGTCGGTCTTCAGGCCGCAGCTGTGCCCCGTGGCGCCATCGAAGGCGGTGAACGCGCCCGCCGGCGGCGTGGCCTGACCGTAGGGATCATCACCCCAGCAGGAGAGGGCCCCGTCCAGCGCCACGGCGCAGGCGTGGTAGTCCCCCATCTCCAGCTGTGTGAACTCGCCGGCTGGGGCCTCGTGTAAGCCCCATTGCTCCGAGCCCCAGCACTGGAGCGTGAGGGAGCTGGTGATCCCGCAGATGTTGTGCTGCCCGACGCGGATCATCGTGAACGGCACCATCGGCACGTCCAGCAGGCCATGGGTGTCCTGCCCCCAGCACTCGGCCACGTTGTCGTCCCAGACCACGCAGCTGTGGTAGCCGTTGGCGCTCACCTGGGGCAGATCGAACAGTCCCTCGGTGTCGTCGTCGCCCGTGTCGTCGTCATCATCGGAGGAATCGTCATCATCCCCGGCTGAGTCGTCGTCCGCCGTGTCGTCGTCCGCCGCGTCGTCGTCCGCCGTGTCGTCGTCCGCCGTGTCGTCGTCTGCCACGTCGTCGTCGGTTTGTTCACACCCCAGCGCCGATAGCGCCAGGATCAGCCAGGGGAGGTAGAGACGGTGTTTCATGGAGCCCTCACGTTCGATGACGGACGACGATAGCAGAGACGCAAAAAAAATCACTGGACGGGAACAGCTGCGCTCTGTTGTTGTCTGATCCAATGGAACGCCGCTCGACCGTGGATGACCGGAGACAGAGCGACGAGGAGCTGATCCGCGCGTACCTGGAGTCGCGGGATCAACGGCTCTTCGCCCAGCTGGTCACCCGTCATCAGAACCGCGTGTATTCCATGTGTGTTCGCCTGCTCGGTTCGACGTCGTTGGCCGAGGAGGTCGCTCAAGATGTGTTCGTCGCCGTGTACCGCAACCTGGATCGGTTCCGTGGGGACTCCAAGTTCTCCACCTGGCTGTACCGGGTCGTGGTCAACCATTGCAAGAACAAGCAGGCCTACCGGGCCCGGCGGCACGAGAAGAAGCACGAGTCCATCGACAAGGCCCACGAGACCGAGGGTGGCGGCGAGGTGCGGCGGGAGCTGCCCAGCCACAACCCCTCCCCCGAGAAGGAGCTGGTGGGCAAGCAGCGGCGGGAGCTGCTGGAGCAGGGGTTGACCCAGCTCAAGGAGGAACACCGCGCCGTCATTGTGATGTACGACCTCAACGGCCTGGCGTACGACGAAATTGCCGAGGTGCTGGAGGTCAAGGAAGGTACGGTGAAATCGAGGCTCCACCGGGCGAGGTCGGAGCTGAAGAATGTGGTCGGGCGGATGCTGATCCGCCGCAAGGAGGCGTTGAGCGAAGGATGATCGACGAGGCAACCCAGGACCTGTTGTCGAGGTACCTCGACGGCGATCTGCAGGACGGCGAGTGGGAGACCGTGGAGTCCCTGCTGGCCGGCTCCGCCGAGGCTCGCGAGGAGCTGGAGCTGCTGCAGATCACCCTGGACGCCCTCAAGGATCTTCCGGAGCTCGAGGCCCCGGCCGGATTCACGGACGCCGTACTGACCCGCGTCGAGGCGGAGCCGACGGTGGCCGCGGACGACGCGCCCCCCCCGGAAGAGGCCGCTCCCGAGCCGCAGGCTGTGGTGGTGCCCCTGCAGCCCCGCCGCGCCGCCAGGCGGGTCTGGGCACCCTTCGCGCTGGCCGCTGCAGCGTGCTTGATGGTGGGCTTGTTCTGGTTCCTCGGACCAGGCCTGGGTGACAAATCCATGACCATGGCAGAAGCGCCGATGCCCACCACCGCGGTGGAATCATTGGCGGACGGCGACGCTGTCGCCCTGCTGGATGAGGCCGCGGAGGAGGAACTGGCCGGTGCGAGCGAGAAGGCGCTGGAGAGAGCCAAGGAACCGGCCAAGGAGACCATGGCGGGAGCCGGCGGTCTCGCGGACGAGATCACGGCGGAGTTCGCCTCTGCCGATGCGTCTGCCGTGTCCAGAGGGCTGGACGAATCTCCAGGGCAGGCTGGGGCCGTGGCCACGTTGCCCCCTACCGATGGCGTGCCGGCGCCGCCGGTTCCCGCCGAGGAGCCGGTCACGGCTGAGACGGAGGGGGCTGTGGAGATGACGGACGAGGAAGACGCCGTCGCCGATACGTTGCTGGACTTGCGGGGCGCCGAAGAACCGGCCGACATGGCGCTGGCGGAGGCCGAGGAGTACGGCGCGGATGACGGGTACATGGAATACGGGGCCCGCAACGAGGAGGCCAAACGGGAGGATGCGGACGAGGGCCGCTCCCGCCGGCAGGCGAACAAATCGGCGCCGGCCGCCACCGGCGGCGCCATCGCCACGACTGTTCAGACCGCCTACTGGGTCCTCGACACGGACGACGCGGACATCCTGCAGGACATCGCCGGCCGGTGTTCCCCGGCGGCGAACTGCACGTGGAGACTCCCCGCAGGAGGCGTGCGGACGCTGTCCGAGGGGGACGCCGAACAGGCCGTCCAGCTCCAGCTCTCCTACCAGGCCTACGGGGCCATGCAAAAGGCGCTGAAGAGCCGTGGAAGCCTGGACGTTCAGAGTTCTCCCCAGGGCCTGCGTGGCAAGGACACCGTCCAGCTGACGATCCAGGTCAGCTACCGGCCCTGATGGTCAGCAGCGTGATCTCCGCCGGCGCCAGCAGGCGGATGGGCGGGCCCCAGAATCCCGTACCCCGGCTCACGTAGATCTGGGAATCACCACGGCGGTAGAGGCCGGCGACGTAGCGGCTGTACACGAGCCTGACGAGGATCTGGAAGGGGGCCAGCTGGCCCCCGTGGGTATGGCCGGAGAGCTGGAGGTCCACCCCCTGCTCGGCGGCCTCGCGGAAGATCAGCGGCTGGTGAGCCAGCAGGATCACCGGGCGATCCGGTTGGTGGTCGCGCAACGCCCGGGGCAGGTCCTCCCCCGCCCCGCCCACTACCATCCGCGCCTGTCGGTCCTCCACCCCCGCCAGCGCGAAACAGGCCTCGTCTTCACCGATCACCGCCATGTCGTTGCGCAGGGCACGGATACCCAGCCGGCCCAGCTCGGCGACCCAGTCGTCGGCGTTGGAGAAGTGATCGTGGTTGCCCGTGACGAAGTAGCTGCCGTGTTGCGCGCGTAGTCCCCGCAGCGGTGCGGCCTCCGGGCCGTCGTTGGCGACCGAACCGTCCACTAGATCACCGGTGATGACGATCAGGTCCGGCTCCACCGCGTTGGTTTGTTCCACCACCCGCTGGGCGAAATCCCGGCCTAGCAGCGGCCCCAGGTGCAGGTCGCTCAGCTGCACGATGCGGAACCCGTCCAGTGCGCGGGGCCAGCGGGGTAGCGTGACCTCTACCGGCCTGACCCGCACCGGCCCGAGGGCCGAGACCATGCCAGCGCAAACCAACACCACCAGCAGCGCCAGTACGGCCAGCGCCCGGCCGCGGGCGACGGCGAGCCAGTCCGCTTCGGACGAGGCGATCCGCATGCCGCTGGCATCTGCCGCAACCAGCAGCAGGTCGGACGCGGCGAGCATCATCACGGTCAGGAAGACGGAGCCCAGCCACAGGAACGTGGGCACCGCGAGAATCCGCGCCGAAGAGCGGGGCAGGCTACGGACGGCGATGGCGGCCATCAGCTGCGCCACCGCGGCCAACCCCAGCCCCACCGCTCCCACCGTGGGCAGGATTCCGGGAAGGCCCGTGTCGAGCACCAGCCGCTGGGCCACGTAGTAGTGCATCCCGCCGAGGATGGAGAGGGCGACACAGAGAAAGATCAGCAGGCGTGGTGAGGCGAGGCGCATCTTCCAGCGTTCAAGGTAATCACATCGTGGCGTCGGACAAGGCTGGGGCGGTGGGAACCGGGTAGACTGGCGTCCGATGGAACCCCAATCCCAGCAAACTACCGAGGGGCGTAGACGCCCCGGTCGAGCTCTGTGGGAGCTGACCTGGCGCTGTGATCTGCGCTGTTCCCATTGCCTCGTGGAGGGCGGCCCCGGACACCACGACGAGCTGGACACGGCCGAGGCGCTGGCGCTCGTGGACCAGCTGGCGGAACTGGGAGTGCGATACGTCACCCTCACCGGCGGCGAGCCGCTGCTGCGCGGGGACTGGTTCCAGGTGGCGCGAAGGATCCGGGACGCCGGGATGGTGTTCCGGCTGTCCACCAACGGCAATTTCCTGGACGAGGGGGTGCTGGAGCAGCTGCTGGCCCTGGAGACCGAACAGGTCCTGCTGAGCCTGGACGGGCCGCAGGAGGTCCATGATGGGATCCGCAGGCCCGCCCACCGCCACGGGCCTTCCTCCTACGAGCAGGTCATGCGGGTGCTCGCCCTGCTGCGCCCCACCCCCATCGACGCGACGGTCATCACCTCCGTGCTCGTGCCCAATCTTCCCCTGCTCGGGAGGATCCGGGATCTGCTGGTGGAGGCGGGGGCGGATCGTTGGATGGTGCAGCTGGCGCACGCCACTGGCCGGCTGCGCGGCGGGGACCCCGCAGCCCGCGACGAGTTGTTGTTGGCCCCACCCCGGATGGAGGAGCTGGCGGCCGCATTGATGGAGCGGGTCGCCGATCCGGTGCTGCCCCCGCAGGTGTTCAATTCCATCGGCTATCTGAGCCGGGAGGAGCCGACCTTGAGGCCAGCGGGCCGCAAGGTGCCCGTGCCCTACTGGAAGGGCTGCCGTTGTGGCGTCTCGTCCGTCGGCATCGAGCCGGACGGGGGGATCAAGGGCTGCGCCAACCAGGTGGGGGCACCCTTCGTGGTGGGCAGCGTGCGCGACGAGCCGTTGCGGGCGATCTGGGACGACCGGACGCGGTGGCACTGGCTGCAGCCGTCCCCCGAACGGATGACTGGCGCCTGCGAGGGGTGCGCCCTGGCCCGGGTCTGCGGCGCGGGCTGCACGGCCCTGTCTCATGCCGCCACAGGGGAGCTGTTCAACAACCCCTATTGCCTGCGCGCCATCCGCGGCGAGACGGGCTGTCACAAAGAATCACACCGTTCGGAATAGTTGTTAAAGTGACGGCACGGCACAACCAGCAAGGGAGTCCACCATGAGTGACGATCTCACCCCGTCCGCGCTCCAGCAGCTGCGGCTCTTCGTGTCGGGCGACGGCACCCTCCGGCCCTGGTCCTCCATCGAGGAGGTGATGGAACACCTGATCGTGCAGATCGATGGGCACCGGGGCGACGACGCCTGGCGTGCCGAGTTGGAAAAGCAGGTGCTGGCCATGAGGGCCGTGGACACCCAGGCCAGTCCCTGGCGGTCCCTGGTGACGCCCGAGAATCTGGACGCCTTGATGGGGGAGATATACGGCCCGGCCGGTGGCGCGCCGCCCCGTCTGGCTAGCCTGCTGCGGGGCATGAGCGCCCCTGCGGTCCTGGGCCTGGCCGCCATGACGATGGCCATCGGTTGCAACAACCTGTGCCCGGAAGCGGACGGCATCCCGGCCGACGAGCAGGAGACCTACTGCGAGCTGGTGGCGTACATCAACGATGTGGATATCGAGGCCACCACCAAGGACAGCGTCCTGGAGTGCCTGCCCGAGCTCACCGACGCCAGCCGGCAGGATCTGGTGGATCTGTTCGACTCGTACTCCGTCGAGCAGATCGCCGAGTACCTCGAAGAGATGGCCACCCAGAACTGTGCCGTCGTTGGCGACGATGACGACGACACTGCCGGCGACGATGACGACACGTCGGACGACGACGACGACACGGGACACTAGGAGCTAGCCGCCCATGCCCCGGCCCACCCGCGGCCAGATCGACCAGATGCACCGGTCCAAGCTGCGGGCGAACGCCCCGGTCTGCTACTGGGAGATCACCGACCGCTGCCCGATGCGTTGTACCCATTGTTGGTGCCCCCACAAGCCGCCCACGCAGGAGCTGAGCACGGACGAGGCGTTGGCCCTGTGCGACGGCCTGGCCGGGTTGGGGACGCGGGCGGTGCACCTGACCGGAGGCGAGGCGCTGATGCGGCCAGACTGGGTGCGCATCGCCGGCAAGCTGCGATCCCTGGGCGTGCGGGTGCACCTGCGCACCTCCGGGGTCGGCCTGGACCCGGCCGCCATGGCCGCGATCATCGAGGCCCGGATCCGCACGGTGACCATCCCCCTCGATGGGCCGGATCACGTCCACAACAGCTACCGGCCGACCGAGGACCCGGCGACGGACCCCCATGGTTCGGCGGTGCAGGCCATCGGCCTGGTGCGGGACTCGCAGGTGGAGCTGAAGGTCGCCACCCAGGTCAATCGCCAGAACCTGGATCACCTGGAACCGCTGCGCGAGGACCTGGTGGCGATGGGCGTCCGGCGCTGGAAGATCCAGCTGTGCCGGCCGGACGTGACCACCTTCGGCCACCGGGATCTCCATCTCCTGCCCGAGGACCTCCCGCGGCTGTTCGATTTCCTGGAACAGACCCACGAGCGGGGCCAGATCGAGATCCAACCGGCCCACACGCTGGGGTATTACACCCGCCTGGAGCCGCTGTTGAGGCCCCAGCGGGGCAACCAGCCCCCCGTCTGGACCGGCTGCGAGGCCGGCCTCAAGCACTTCGTCGTCGAATGCGACGGCAGGGTCAAGGGGTGCATCTCGCTGCCCTCGGACTTCGCCGCCGCCAGCGTCCGCGAGCGCCCCATCGCCGATATCTGGGCTGACGACGAGGTGTTCGCCTACACGCGGGCGTGGCGGGACGAGTGGTTCGACGGTGAATGCCGGGATTGCTCGTACCGGCATCTGTGCCGGGCCGGCTGCACCGCCGTGGCCTACGGCTCCACCGGGAGCGTGGGATACAATCCCTATTGTCTGCACCGGGTCACCGAACTGATAAGGTGATCCGCGAGGAGGGAGAGACCCGATGAACCCCAATCCCCCGACCCCGTCCGCGCTCCAGCAGCTGCGCCAGTTCGTCTGCGAAGACGACACCATCCGCCCCTGGTCCAGCATCGAGGAGGTGATGGAGCACCTGGTCACCCGCATCGGCCGCCACCGGGACGACGAGCGATGGCGCGCGCAGCTGCTGCAGCTGTTGCTCGCCCAGCGGGCCACCGACCGGGCGGCTAGCCCGTGGAAGGCCTTGATCACCCGCGAGAACCTGGACGCGCTGATGGATGAGATCCAGGGGCCCGCCGGGCCGGGCCGCGTGCCCCGGCTGCTGAAGAGCCTGAGCGCGCCCGCGATCCTGGGCCTGTCGGCGATGACGATGGCCGTGGGCTGCAACAACCTCTGCCCGGAGGCCGGCGGCATCCCCCCCGGCGAGCAGGAGACCTACTGCGAGCTGGTGGACTACATCAACGACGCGGATATCGGCACGGGCGTTCGGGACGATATCCTGGACTGCCTACCGGACCTGTCCGCCGCCGAACGTACGGACATGGCGGACCTGTTCGCCACCTACGACGCCGACCAGATCGCCGATTACCTGGGTGCCATGGCCCTGGTCACTTGCCAGCAGAGTGACGACGACGACGACGACACCGGTCACTGAGGCCGACTGAACGGCGGGAAACCGCTGCGCTCGACCGTGGGCCCGGGGCTGACGGATTGCCGCCAGCGGGCCTCGAGCCTTTCCCAGATCTCCGTGTCCGAACCGGTGCTGTCGATGGGGTTCCCTTCCGGAGTACGGATCTCGCCACGGCGTCGTTTTCCATCCCAGACGTACCAGTGATCCGCGGTGCGCAGGCTCAGGTTCCGCCACAGGCGGCCGCCCTCCCGGGGGTAGACACCCGGCTCGTGCGTGTTGTGGCTGGACGCCACCAGCAGTTCCCGCTCGGGTACGGGATCCCCCGAGCGCACCTCACCGGCGATGGAGCGGCCCTCCAGGTGGAGGTTGGAGCCGTCGTCGAGGATGCCGTGATCCACCTGCGTGTCCCCGCTTCCGGGCGGGAGCGGCCCCGGCCACGGCACCCCGGCCAGCGAGGCGATGGTGGGCGCCAGGTCCACCCCGCGGGGCGTCCCCTCCAGCACACGGCCCGCGGGTATGGGGCCCTCGTGGCCCTTGCCCCACAGGACCAGCGGCACCGCTGTCGTCGCGTCCCGTTGCCAGTGCCCGGCCAGATCGAAGTGGTGGCGGATCGGCCGATCCGCAGGGAGGGACTCACCCCAGTCTTCCCCGCTATCCCCGGTGAGCACGATCAGCACGTCGTCCCCCGACGAGCAGGCCGCCTCCAGATAGACCGGCAGCAGCTGCTCGCTGAAGAAGCTCACCGCGTCGTGGTACATGGAGCGGAGCTTGGGGCACATCTTGGCGGGATTGCGGCGCAGCGCTTCGATGGCCGCGTCCCGTGAGCGCTTCCACAGTGGCCCCTCGATCTTCATAGGCAGATAGGGCAGGTGGGTCCACCAGTGGTGGATCATCACGAATCGATCCACCCCCCGCGGGGCCTTCAGCGCCGCGACCACGTCGTCCAGCCGCTGGCTGCACCCCACCGGGCCGCGCTCGGGGCAGGTGCCGAACAGCCAGCGCGGGTTGTAGGCCAGCAGCCGGGTCTCGAACCCCGCCGCCTGAAAGGCGGACATCAGCGTCGGGCGACGGGCGGGCCAGCGATGGCGCCAGCGGGCCAGGCCCACCCGGTGGGGGAAGGCACCGGTCATCATCGACACCAGGGACGGCACCGAGAAGCTCCCCGAGACGATCATCTCGTGGGCCCGTGTCCCCTCAGCGGCCAGCCGATCCAGCTCCCCTGTGACCGCCTCTCCGCCGGTAAAACCGGGGGCATCTGCGCGGAGACAGGCGGCCACGATCTGTACGACGATCATCGGCTGGGGCTCTCAGATCACATCTTGCATACCGCCGGAGCAGTTGTTGTCCGGGGTGCCGTAGGGATCCCAGTCGTCGCAGTCGTAGCCGGGGGAGGTGGCGATGTCCCAGTCGCCCGGCAGCCACCAGTCGTACCAGCCGTCGTCGTCCCGATCGAAACCGCCGGCTCCGGGCCCGCCGTAGATGCCGATGTCCGACGTGGAGTTGTCCGGATCCAGCAGCGCCGGGTCGCCGGCGCCAATCAGGGGTGAGGCGCTGTCCAGGTGGAAATCCCAGTCCATGCCCGAGTAGCCGCCGGTGTACAGGAACAGCGGATCGACGCTGATGTTGCCCCCGGTGCCGGTGGGATCGGTCATGCCGTCGAAGTTGTACGGCGAGTTACCGTAGCTGTTGGTGTACTCGAAGGTCGCCGAGCCGCCGGCCACGACGGTCCCGCCGCCGTCCCCGATCCACACCTCGTTGCCCGAGATGTTGACGTTGCGCAGGACGGGGTTGGAGTTGGCGCCGTCGATGTACAGGCCACCCCCCTCGTCCTCGGCCACGTTCTTCACGATGTTGACCTGGGTCAGGACCGGCGAGGAGTCGAGCATGAAGATCCCGCCGCCGTCGGCGTAGCCGCTCTCGACCCCGGCCATGTTGTCGGCGATGGTGACGTGGGTCAGGGTCGGGGAGGAGTCCTCCATGTAGATCCCGGCGCCGTAGTCCTCGCACCAGTTCTCGACGATGGTGGTGTTGGTGATGGTGGGAGAGGAGGGGTCCATCCAGATCCCGCCGCCCTCGGTGGCGTTGCAGTTGTAGATGTAGACGTTGTCCATCGTCGGTGAGGAGTCCACCATGCCGATGCCGCCCCCCTGATCGGCCGTGTTGTCGTAGATGAACAGGTCCAGCAGGGTGGGGGACGAGCTGGTCAGATGGATGCCGCCGCCCAGGGTGCCCTGGCCGTTTTGCAGCATGAAGCCCTGGAGCACCGCCGCCGAAGTCTCGCCGCCGGTGAAGGTCACCGCCGGGCTCTGCAGACCGTTGGCGTCGATGGTGGTGGAGAAGCGACCGTCCGTCCCCTCCACCGCCACGTCCTTGCCGCCAAAATTGATGGCCTCGGTGTAGGTCCCGGCCTCCACACAGATCCGATCATCGGTCACGCCGGCGTCGATGGCGTCCTGGATCGTGGCGTGGTCTGCCGGGACGTCGATTTCCGGATTGCCGTTGCAGTCGTTGTCGATGGCGTCGCCGCAGACCTCGGCGGCGCCGGGGTAGGCAGCGGGTTCATTGTCGTCACAGTCACCGTCGCAAGTGGTCACGCCGTCCGCGTCCACGTCGTCGAGGTTGAGCGACGCATCGCCGTCG
>CAZDDH010000095.1:0-18183 GCA_964504165.1 uncultured Rickettsiales bacterium
CCGGCCAGCATCGCGACGATGGATGAAAACAGGATCAGCAACAAGGTTCGGTACGTAGTCATGAGCTCCCCTTCCTCAAAATGAGGGGCGCATTCTAGTCCGCCGCGATCGGACGTCAAGCGGTGAGTGCGCCTCATTAAAACGAGGGTGGAATCAACCCGCGACAGGCCGTGTCCTGGTTTCATCATGTCCCCGAGTAAATCCCCAGCTGCGAGGCCGCACATCTCCCTGTTGCTTGCGGCAGCGTTCACGACGGCAGCCACCGTATCCGTGGCCGCAGGATCCCCCGATGGCCCGTCCTGCGCCGCGCTGGTGGTCACGGACCGCTCCGGCGAGCCGGTGGCGGGGGCCAGGGTCCACGTCGCCGAAAACCACAGCGACGTGGCCTTGCTGGAGGGCAGCACGGACTCACAGGGCCGGCTCTGCTCCGACGGGATCGGCGGGCTCTCGAGCGTCGTCGTCACGGTCAACGCGCCGGCCTTCGAGCGCTGGGCCATGTTCCTTTCCGGGCAGGCCGCGCTGGACCAGCCCATCCGCCTGGATCGAGCCCTGGACGAGGCATTCATACGGGCCGCGGCGGCCGAGGAGGATCCGCAGCGATCCGAGGCGATGATGCTGGAGATCGTCGGCGTACGGCAGATGGGGCTGGATGAGGTGGCTGTCTATCCGTACATCGGTGAGCTGCGTGACAAGCTGCTGCCCTTTGCCACCGGTCCAGCCTGGGAGACCCCCGACGACCGGGGGCTGTATTCGCCAGCCACCCGCGCCCGCAGCCTGCTCTCCCTGTGGTGTGACCCCCGGGACGAGGCGGTCATCGGGGCCTATATCGATGGTCGGAAGACCCATCGACCCCTCGACGCCCCCATCACGGGAGCCACCGAGTACGAGGCCGTCGCCCGCTGGGCTCGGGTGCACTTCGATCAGGAGGGCGTGGACACCGATCCCTACTGGCATCCCGCCGTCGCATCGGGGCTCGACGGCGAGCACGCCCTGGTCACCTTCACCGTGCGGTATGCCCACTGGGGGTACAGCATCCTGCTGCCGATGCGCCGCGACGAGGGGGTGTGGACCATGCGTCACACCGTGGATTTCCAGCACTTCCACTTTGACCGCTGACCTGCGGAGAGCCGCTGAGGGGCGCTGAAACCCGAAAAACCCAATTTATCGCCAACCAGCCGTTGTTCAGCGTGGTGGATTGCCGCAAAATGCGGTCGTTCCGGGGCACGGGGCATTCGGGAGGGCAACACCATGAGCCCACGCTTTCGGCTAGCAATCGGCGTATCGGTGTGTGTACTGATGGCGCTCGGGGTCTCGGTGGGTGCATCGGCCCTGCAGACGGAATCCCAGAGCCCCGACGCTGCCGATGGGAGCCCGGGCAAGCCCAAGGTGATGGGCCTGGTGGGGATGAATTTCCTGCTGGGGTACCACCATCCGGCCTTCGCCGTGCTCGACGCCGATATGGACGGCTTCGAGATCGGATTCTCGTTCAACGGCATGCCCCTGTTCCTGCACGGCGGGCCCATCCACTTTGGCGTCCGCATCGACGCGTCCGCCACGGCCATCTACGGCGGAGACTGGGTGCAGGCGCAGGCCATCATCGGCCTGGACGCCGTGTTCGCCTTCGGGCCGCTGGATCCCCTGTTCCCCTACATCTTCGGGGGCGGCACCATCAACGAGTACGGCATCCAGCCGTTCAACAAAGAGGAAGCCATCGCCGAACACGGCGGCGGATACCGCGCCGGCGGCGGCATGCTGTTCAAGGTCGGCTCCTCCAGTTCGGGCGCCACCCTCATCGGCCCGGAGTTCTCCGGCGGCCAGGTGTTCCTCGAGAGCGTGCGCTACAGCTTCTTCCGGGGTCTTTTTGTCTGCGCAATCACGTTCACCTAGCAAGGAGGCAGCCATGCGTTCGACCGTCGTCATCATCGTCTTGCTGGGGCTGGTGGGTTGCGCACCCTCCGATGACCAGATCTACATCGCCGGGACCGCCGGATCGTGGAACCGTCCTTTTGTGTGGCACGACGGCGTGCGCACGGAGCTGGTGGACGAGGAGGGGGATTTCCACGCCAGCGCCGATGCGGTGGTGGTACACGGCGGGGACGTCGTCGTGGCCGGCGACTACAAGAACCAGGCGGTGCTGTGGCGCAACGGGGAGATGGAGGTGCTGTGCGACTCCGGCGAGGCCGACGACGCCGTCACCACCGACGGGGCCCTGATCATCGCGGGCACCTGTGACGGCATGCCTGGCGTGTGGCGGGACGGCGATTGGACCGAGTACAGCTGCCCCGGGGACTACTGTTTCGTTCATGACCTGGGCGTCGACGGTGACGCCATCTACCTGGCAGGGGAGGCCTACACGGACAACGAACCCATGCTCGAGTACAGCCCGTACTACTGGGATGACGGCACCCCCGTGGAGATCACGGACGGCCTTGGGGATGAGATCCACGAGGTCACCGCAAACGCCATCGCAGTCAAGGGGGGCGACATCCACGTCGTGGGCAGCTACTCCGGTTTTGAAGACGCCGAGGCTGCCGTGTGGGTCAACGGCGAGCACCAGGTGCTGGACGGCACCCGGGCCCGGGCGATCCATGTAGCCGGATCGGCTCTGTACATCGGCGGCCGGGACGACGAGGGGGCCTGCTACTGGAAGAACGGCAACAAGCACCGCCTGGAGCTCCCTTTTGGCGGCGGCGTGGACGACATCACCACCTCCGGGGGCACCGTCGTCGCCGTGGGGGAATACGGCAACTACACCGACGAGTGGGGGGTCTACTGGGTGGGCGGCAAGTACCACGAGCTGTTCAAGGAGGGGGTGCTGGACGTGGATTCGGTGTTCGTCGATCGGTGAGCCGGGCTTCCTGGCTCGGCCTATTATCTACCCAATGGTAGATTAAACTTCCCCTCCCCCCACGATTCACGTACTATGCGTTTCCTGATTTTTGGGGAATCCTGGGGCGACTCCGACCCGAGGGGAGACAAATGACCCATTCGACGATCCCGGCCTCGCGCCAGCTGTGCCTGCTCGTGGTGTCCACGCTGCTCACCGGCTGCGCCACCGGTATCGACGGCCTGGCCATCGACGACAACCCGGCCTCCACCATCTCCCCCATCGTCCAGTGGACCACCGCCCAGGAGGGCAGCTCAACCGTGGAGTTCCGCGGCGACGACGGGGTGTGGATGCGCATCGGGGACGCGACGCCCACCACCGACCACCGGGTGGCCATCGCCGGCATGCAGGCCAACCGTTCGTACACCGTGCGGTCCGTCACCGAGCTGGAGGACGGCGAGGTGTGGACCTCCGAGGAGATGGACTGGGACACCGGAGGCCTGCCCTTCGAGTGGATGGTCAACACCGTGGACGTGAACGACCCGACGGCCCACCAGGGGTGGACGCTGGCCAACGTCGCCACGGGCATCTTCGGCCCGGCGGTGGTGGTGATGCTGGACATGAGCGGCGAGCCGGTGTGGTACGCCCAGTGCGGCGAGGAGGACGGCCGGGCCGACATCGAGGCCACCTGGGTGGACGGCGAGCGGGTGCTCATCGGCCCGGGCATGGCCGGCGGGGATCCCATCGTCGAGGTCGATCTGAGCGGCGAGGTGCACTGGGAGGGCCCCGAGCAGCCCCCCCTGGATACCGGCAGCTTCCTGGATCTGGTGGGGGACGGCGTCATGCACCACACCCTCACCAAGCTGGACGACGGCAGCTACCTCACCACCCAGTTCGACTACCGCGACGAGGTCATCGGCGACGAGATCCGCCGCTTCGACGCCGACCACAACGTCCTGTGGAGCTGGAACGCCTTCGACCACATCGAGCTGGACGAGGAGACCCTGGGCATGCTGGGGGAGTGGACCCACGTCAACTCGCTTATCGCCGACGACGACCAGGGGGTGGTCTACGCCAACTCGTGGAACCTGGACCGCTTCTGGCAGATCGACCAGGCCACCGGTGAGGTGCTGCTCACCATCGGCGCCGGGGGTGACCTGGCCCCGGATCCCACCGCCGAGTTCCCTTGGTTCGAGGGGGCCCACAGCCTCGAGCGCCTCGACGACGGCAGCTGGCTGCTGTACGACAACGGCGCCCACGGCCGGGGCTGGTCCCGCCTGGTGCAGTACGAGCTGGACTTCGAGGCCCGGTCGTCCAAGGTGGTGTGGGAGTACCCCGGCGAGCTGACGGACGACCACTGGTACAACTACTCCTGGGGCGACGTGGACGTGCTGCCCAACGGCAACCTGCTGATGCAGGCGGGCAACGGCGTGCAGGGCTACGACCCCACCCGCCTCGTCGAGGTGACCCGCGACGGCGAGATCCTGTGGCAGATGTGGTGGCACGACAGCGAGGCGATGACCACGGGGTCGTTCGCGTTCCATCGGATCGAGGCGTTGGCGGTGGCGGTGGAGTGAGGGATTGAAAACGGGGCTCTCCCCGGTGCTGGCAGGCTCCATGCTTGGGGGATAGCCACGAACACCACCTATGCCGTGGATGGGAACAAAACGGCATCCACAGCCCATGTCGGCGTGAATGATCCACACGCAGACCACGAATTCACCGACAGAGGAGATGGACCCATGACCAAGCCCTGGATGTATCTGATATTTCTAACGTTCCCGCTAGCCCTTCTGGGTTGCTCCAGCGCAGACGACGATGTGTCCGATGATGACGCAGCGGATGACGATACCAGCAGCGATGACGACGCCAACGACGATGACGATACCAGCGGCGATGACGACGCAACGGCCGATCTGGTCCTCTCCTCGTCGGCCTTTGCCGACGGTGCGACCATCCCCACCGACTACACCTGCCTCGGCCAGGACATCTCCCCCCCGCTGGAGTGGTCCGGGGTGGCGGCGGGGACGGAATCATTCGCCATCATCATGGATGACCCGGATGCCGGGGATTTTTCCCACTGGGCGATCTACGACATCCCCGGTGATGTCACTTCGCTGGCCGAAGGCGTGAGCCCCGACGGCAACCTCCCGGCGGGCGCGCAGGAGTTGATGAACTGGTTTGGCTTCGTCGGATATGGCGGCTGCTGCCCCCCCAACGTGCACACCTATGAATTCACGATCTGGGCGGTGGATACCGCGACCCTGCCGATTGACAGCACAGCCGGCTTCAGCGATCTCGAGGCAGCGGCCGAAGCCGCTGCGCTGGACTCGGCCGTGCTGACCGGGACGTTTGGCCCGTCGTAGGGGCAGGTGTCAAACGCTTTCACTCGCTTGTCACTACCGCGGTTCCGCACAGCCGCGTGGACGAACCTGGGCCGGCACCCCGGAGGCCTGGCCCTGTTCGGTCAGTTTGCCATCCGGATCCAGCAGCCGCTGAAGGGTGCGGGCCAGGGCCAGCACGGCGTCCATCGTCTCCGGGAACTCGGAGATCAACACGCGGCTCTGGCTCAGCTCGATTGCACCGCCGACGATCCGGGCGCCGGAGTGCCCGTGGATGACCGCCAGCAGATCGCCCCTGAAATCGTCGTCGGATAACACGGTGTGGGGAAGGTCGGCCCAACCCCTACTTCTCCCGCTTCCGAGCCTCCCGCACCAGATCCCCCACCGTATCCGGCAGCGTGGACGCCGTGCCCAGGTTCTGCAACGTCTGGCTCACTTCGCCGCCGGAGTCGGTGCAGATGTAATACTGGATCTCCACGCCGTCGTCCGTGGGGGTGAAGACCCAGCCGCCGGCGTTGACCGGGGGTTCGATGGCCTTGGGGTGCTCCTCGACGAAGGTGGTGTAGGTGGCGGAATGGCTGCCGCCCTCGTCCAGCTTCTCCCAGCTGAAGATGGTGGCGTTGCCCTCGCGGCGGGTCTGGCCGCGCACGAACCAGAAGCGGTCCTTGGTCATGGTCCAGCCGGGCAGGTCCATCAGCTGGTAGTACTCCAGGGCGGCGCCGGAGCGGGCCAGGATCTTGGCCTCGGTGACGTTGGCGGTGGTGGCCCAGTCCGGGGTGCCTTCGATGTCCCGGGCCACCTCCAGCATGGCGTCCACGCCGGCGTCGGTGGTGCCCGTGCCCTGCCAGCACTGGACGCCGTCGATGGTGGCCTTGAGCACCTTGAGGGAGCCGGCCTCTTTGTGTTCCTTCTCGGCGTGCTCGGACCAGGTGCTGTGGGCGCGGATCTCGGACCAGGTGAGGCCGGCGTGGGCCGGGAGCACGACGTAGCACAGGGCGGTGACGGCCGCGGCGGTGAACGGGTGGCGAAGGCTCGGGATCATGGCATTCTCCTCAGTCACTGAACCACGATTCAACGCCAGATCCGGCGGCCTGGCAAGCTCACCAGCGGACAACCGCGGACAGTCCACCGGGGCTCGGGGCCAAGGTGAAGGAGGCCCGGCGGCTCTGATAGTGCTCCTCTTCGCGCAGCGCCACGCCCGAGAGGATCTCCACGAGGCCCGCCACCAGCGACCCCAGCCCGAACATCAGGTGCACCGTGGCCGAGGTCTTGAGCAGGTCGCCGGGGACGCCGCCGATGTTCATGGATTTCTTGGATCCGAACAGCACCGCCCCGACGATGGCGCCCCCCGCGCCCATGGCAGCGTCCAGCATGCCCGCAGAGATCAACAGCGTGGAGCGGCGCAGGGTGGTGCGGTCGAGGATCATCCCGCCGCGTACTACCCACAGCACGCCCTGGACCCCGTAGAAGGCGGTCTCGGTGACGTGGGCAGCGATGGCTGCGTTGACCAGCGTGTCGTGGGTCGGATCGGCGGAGAAAAGATCCAGCTGCTGGTGCAGGGAGCGGGCGGACAGGACATGGGAGACCACGCCCGGGGCCTGCAGCCCGGCTCCCAGGAAGCAGCCCATCGGAGCCAGGTCATCGCGGGAGTCGACGGTCTCAGCCTGGGCGGCCCCGGACATCGTGACGGTGAATAGAAGCGCGCACACGGCCAGGGTTCGTACGATGGTCGTCTTCACGGATTTCCTCCACGTGACGGCGTGCCCGTCTAACGGACAAACCTGGAGCTGAGGATATCATTCCAGGCAACAATCGGCCCGGCGGCGGGGGACGGTTCGTGCATATGGGGGTGGCACGAACCGCGGGGTGTTGGAGTCAGACGATGGTAGGCGGAGAACGGATGAGTACCTTTTCAAGGGCCGTTGTGCCGTCGCTGATTGCGTGCTTCTTGCTCGCCAGCGGCTGCGATACCGGCAATCCCAGCGGCCCGGGCGACGATCCGGAACAGTCCACAGAATCCCCCTGCGAATTCACCGATGCTGCCGCACTCGATCTGCAGATAGGTACGTCGTTCTATTCCGTCGAAGATCCCATCCGGGCCGTGGTCTACGAACATGCACAACCCAACATGTACGAGGTGATCGCCGAGGCCGGCAACTGCCGCCACATCGTGCTGGCCCACCCCTTCTGCGACCCCCCCTGTACCTACGACGAGATCTGCACGGCCGCCTCCACCTGCGAGGCCAACCCTGGGACCGTCTCCGCGGGCACGCTGACCATCACCGGTCTGAGTGAACCCGTGGTGCTCGATGGGGAGGACTGGAACGAGGGGATCTATCGCCTGGGGTCGTCCGATGCCCCGCCGGAGCCTCTGTCCGATGCCGGCGATCCAATCGTGGCTTCATTCTCCGGCGGTGCGTTCCCTGCAGTCGAGCTGTCCACCACGGGTGTCGCTCCGTTCGAGCCCGACATGCCCACCGAGCTGGACATCCCCAACACCGAAGAGCTGGTCATCAGCTGGGCCGATCCCGAACCCGACTCCTGCGTGGAGCTGCGCCTGCACGGCAAGGCCGCCCACGACGGCGCCCCGCTGCAGGACCTGCTGTTGTGCGTCGTCGACGACACCGGCAGCCTCACCGTGCCCGCCGAGATCCTGCAGAGCTTCCCCACCAGCGCGGACACGATCTGCGACCAATACCAGTGGTGCCCGGAATCGGAGATCGGCCGCTACCGCCAGTCATCCGCCCAGACCGACGCGGGGGAGGCCCGCATGACCGTGCGTTCGGTGGTGGAGTTCGACTACGATCTTCACGACTGAGGGCGGATCTCGATCTCGTGGACCCCGTCCCCCGGGGTCGTCTCCAGCGTCAGGATCTCCGTCGTCTCGTCAAAGCTGGACGTCCAGCTGCCCTCGGCGTCGCCCACCACCAGCTCCCAGCCGTCCGGGTAGTGCCGCCCAGCCGCCACGTAGATCTCCGTGGGGCCGGTGACCCCCTCGCGGTCGACAAACTGCAGATGCATCACCCGGGTATCCGGGTCGTAGCCGTAGGACTGGGGTACGCCGGCGATGCGCTGGGGGTAGGGGTGGACCAGGTAATCCGCTGGGGGCTTCTCGTTCCAGTCGCCGTCCACCATGCCCCAGCCGCCGGGATCCAGGCTCCAGTAGGTCCACCCGTGGCTGACGCGGTCCGCCATCGCCAGGATGTCCAGGTAGGACTGATCGGCGTTCTCCCAGCTGCTGTCGAACCCCCACTCGCCGATGATCATCGGGCAGTTCCACGCGGCCATCTCCTCGACGCGGTTGCGCTCCCAGTTGGGGATGGTGGGGTCCATGTCCGGGTTGTAGGTGTTGGTGGCCTCCAGCAGCAGCGAATACAGGTGGGGGGCGTACACCAGCCGGTTGCCCTCGGGGCGGGGATCGGTGAGGGCGCCCATGTAGTTGGGGGTGCCGCCGGCCGGGGCGCCGTACCGCGGCTCGAAGAAGATCCAACCGTCGTTGTCCACCTGCCGGATGCGGTCGATGACCCGCTGGTAAAACGGCTGGAAGTAGTCCACGTCGAAGTCCGGGTGGGTGCCTGCGGGGTTCTCCTCCCCCAGCAGCTCGGTGGCGTCGTTGGCGCTGCCGGGGCTGGGCTCGTTCATGATGTCGTAGCCCAGCACCGCCGGGTGGTCCTTGAAGCGCTCGACCACCGCCGCCCACATGTCCGCGTAGTGGTCCTGCAGATCCGCATGCTCGCCGTCGTCGTAGAGCCAGAAGTTGTCGAAGGAGCGGATGACCGCCGGCTGGAAGTAGTTGGCGAACCACTGGGACTGCATCTCGAAGGGCTCGCCGTCGTCGCGGATGGCCCACTCCGGCGCCCCGTCGCAACAGAAGCGCTCGGCGTAGACGTCCTGGTGCATGTCCAGCAGCACGTACACACCCGCGTCCGCGTGCCAGTCCAGCCGCAGCTCCACGTCGTCCAGGTAGGCCTGGTCGATCTCGCCGGGGCTGGGTTCCACGTGGTCCCAGAAGATCAGGAACCGGCTGAGGTTGAAGCCCCAGTCCGCCGACAGCCGCTGCACCACCGACTCGTCGATGGGCGGCATGCGGTCCTCCGCCCCCTTGGAGGCGCTCATCACGTTGATGCCGTGGAGGATCATCACCCGGCCCTGGTCGTCGACGATGTAGGGGAAGTCCTCCCGCGAGTCGTCGGGGGGTGGCTCCTCTTCCTCCTTGGGGCACCCCACCAACACCACGATCAGCGCCATCATGCCCACGATCCAACCCGGTTTTTGCCGCATCCTCACCTCTGTGCAAGCGTTGCCTGGTATCTTCAAGCTACTAGGAGGCGATCCATGTGTCGATTACCCGGTCTGCTCTTGGCTGCATTACTCCTGGCCCTCGGTCTTGCCGGCTGTGAGGAGGGAGGCCTCTTCGAGTTCGGTGAGATCGAAGACGCGGAAGACGTCGTCAACGCCTGCGACGAGAACGAGGAGAGCATCCTGACGGAGACCTTCACGGTGGAGTTCGAGGCCACCTCCGGCGGGTGCCCGTGGGGCCAGGCCGACAACCTGGACGAACAGCAGGGGGTGCTCACCGCCCGGGTCGAGCAGATCGAATCGCTGGACCTGGACGAGATCGTCATCTGCGACATGGAGTTCAACTTCGCCGGCGAGGCGGGGCTGGAACAGGACATCGTCTACGACGACAACTTCCTGTTCATCTTCAACGGCGTGGTGCTGGCGTCGAGTTACAGGCCTTGGATCGAGCAGATGCCCCAGGAGGATATCTTCTATCAATACGACTGGCCCTCCATCGTTGGAGCGCCCAATGAGTTCGACAACAACATCCCCACCTACTGCGTGGGCGAGGACACAGATCTGGCCGACTGCGTGATCCCACCCCCGGAGACGCCCGGGCCCATCTCCCTGTCCTTCGACCTGTCCATCACCTCCCAGCTCAGTTTCAGCGCCATCGACGAGAGCCGGGCCGAGTTCGGTTTCGTCGCCACGGGGGACAACGATCCCCAGACCGACTGCTCCCACGACGCCTTCTACTTCGAGGTGGATCTACCGTACCTGCCTTTGGAATCGGAGTAGCAGCGGCGGCACTTGGTCTCCGGGCACCAGCCGCACTCCCGGCAATCCCTACAGGGATACTTGTGCCCCGCGCAGCCCCGCGGGAGCGGGTCGTAGATCAGCCCGCCGGGGGTGACGCGGAAGCGGCTGCCGCGCCGCACGGCAAACTTGGGATCAGGCGCGTCCATGGCTTCCTAGAACCTGGGTCTTCACTCAACAGATGGCCAGTTCCAAGGAGGAACGAAATAGGGACGCTCATAAGAACATAAGTTTTTCCGGCCATCTCCAAGAAGAATGGGTTGGTCTATGGATGAGTTTCTTATGTTCTTATGAGCGTCCCTTTTTCTGGAGGCATCATGAATCAGGCCGTCCACAAGAGCGGCGAACACTTCGAAGCCGGCTTCTATTGAGCGGAGAGCGTGTTGCTGGCGGTCGCCGGCTACCTGGAAGTGGACGCGGAATGGATCCCCCGCATCGCCACGGGGCTCTGCGGGGGGGTCTCCCGGTCGAGCCAGCTGTGCGGAGCCGTCTCCGGCGGGGTGATGGGACTGGGCCTGGAGCTGGGGCGGGACCACCCCGAGGAGTCGGTGGAGCCCTGTTACGCGGCGGCCCGGCAGCTGCAAAAGCGGTTCCACGAACGTTTTGGGGCCCTGTGCTGCGGCGAGCTCACGGGATGCGATCTGGCCACCGACGAGGGGCAACGCCGGTTCAAGGAGACGGACCAGCGGGACCGTTGCAAGGCCTACACCGAGGGGGCCACGGCTATCGTCCTGGAGCTGCTGGACGGCGCCTGATCAGTCCACCGCCTCCCACCACGGATCCAGCTGCGGGGGCCGGGAGACGGTCACCATCTGCCCCGGCGCGGGGATGGTGACCTTCACGCCTTGTTCCCCGGCCAGCTCAGTGATGCGGCGGGCCGGCTCGTCCCAGCCGTGGAGGGCCAGATTGAAGGTGCCCCAGTGTACGGGCATGAACAGCTCGCCCCGCAGCTCCTGATGGGCCTGCACAGCGCCGTCGGGGCCCATGTGGATATCGGACCAGTTGCGGTCCCAGGCGCCGGATTCGATGAGGGTCAAGTCGAAGGGCCCCAGCTCTTCACCGATGGCGGCGTGGTTGGTGGTGGGGCCGGTGTCGCCGCTGTAAAACACGCGGTGGCCGGGCCCCAGCAGGGCGTATGACGTCCACAAGGTGCTGTTCATCCCGATGCCGGGACCGCGGCCGGAGAAGTGGCGCGACGGCACGGCCAAGACCCGCACCCCTCCGATGGCCACCTCGTCGTCCCAGTCCAGCTCCTTGATCTGGGACGGATCCACGCCCCAGCAGGCCAGATAGTCCGCCACCCCCAGCGGGACGACGAAGGTCACGCCGGTCTCGGCCAGGGCCGTGACGCTGTCCTTTTCCAGGTGGTCGAAGTGATCGTGGGAGATGAGCACGGCGTCTAGCCGGGGCAGGTCTTCGCGGGCCATGGGCGGGGCGTGGAATCGGGACGGCCCGACCAGGCGCGACGGGGATACGCGCTTGCCGAAGACCGGATCGGTGAGCAGGCGCTGGCCGTCGATCTCGACGAGCACCGTGGAGTGGCCGAACCAGGTAACGCGCAGGCCGTCCGGAGGTGGGTCTTCAAAGGCGCTGCTGTCCAGCGCCTGGACCGGAATCTGCCCGCTGGGCCGGCGTTTTTCCGGGCCCGTGAACCAGCGAACCGCCGTATTCCAGCTGCCATCACCGGTGGACATGGCCGTGTCCTCGGCGTTGAGGAAGCGGCTCCCGTCGTGATTTGCAGATCGTTGCATCATCGCAGTCCTCTCTTCCCCTGGGCACCCCACCCAGGCCGTGAAATCGGTGGTCGCAGCGCCGATCCCGGCGGGCAGGGCAACCAGCACCGCTGCGGCGAGCAGTGCCCTGCGGGCCAAGCGCCAGAATCGTCCCTTGCCATGGTGACTCGAAAGCATGCCTCACAGTAAGGTCATTGTTGCCATCTGTCAACAATGACATTTCCAGTTTTCCTAAAATTTGTTCGTTTTCCATTCTGGCATCACTGTCACATTGCATTCATGCCGTCCCGGGACTACCCTGATGCCATGGGCAATCAACCGCTCAACCGCCGCGAACGCAAAAAGCTGCGCACGCGGGACGCCATCGAAGACGCGGCCTGGCGGCTGTTCGTCGACCAGGGCTACGACGAGACCACGGTGGAGGACATCGCCGACGCGGTGGACATCTCGCCGCGGACGTTCTTCCGCTACTTCGAGTCCAAGGAGGCCGTGCTGTTCGGCGACTGGCGGGCGATGCTGGACCAGGTCACCGGCTACATCCTGGCCCGTCCGCCCGACGAGTCACCCATCGTGTGCATGCGGGAGGTGGCGCTCGCGGTGGCCAGTGCCATGGAGGCGGAGGGGCCCAAGACCCTGCAGCGCAAGCAGCTCGCCGGCGCGGCGTGCAAGGTGGGGGACTACGAACGCGAAGTGATGCAGCCGGCCATGGAGGAGGCGGTAGCCGGCGCCATCGCCCAGCGCCTGGGCGTGGACCCCGGTGACCTGAAGACCAAGGTCTACGCCAGCGTCTCGCTGGCGGCGCTGATCACGGCCAAGCACCACTGGGTCGCCATCGGCGGCTCCGAGTCCCTCTACGCGCTGGTCCAGCAGGCCTTCGATCTGCTGCTGGGCAGCGAAGAATAATCCCGGAGTCCTGCCGCCATGAGCCGCTCCTTTTTTGCCACCTGTGCCCTGGGCCTCGAGGAGGTCCTCGCCACCGAACTCAACGGCATCGGCGCCCTGCACGTCCAGCCCCAGCGCGGCCGCGTGGCGTTCCAGGGGACCCTGGCCACCGGCTACGCCGCCTGCCTGTGGCTGCGATCGGCGAGCCGGGTGCAGGAGCAGCTGTTCCGCAACCGCCGCGCGGACAGCCGGCAGCACCTGTACGAGGCGGTCCACGACTTCGACTGGGGCCCCATCCTGGGCCCGGACGACACCCTGGCGGTCTCCGCCGCCGTGCGGGAGAGCCGCGCCAGCGACTCCCGCTTCGTGGGCCTGGTGGTCAAGGACGCCATCGTCGACCAGCTGCGCCAGCGCAACGGCCGGCGGCCGGACGTGGACCCGGATGATCCGGACGTGCCGCTCCGCGTGCTGCTGCACCAAGATCGGGCGACCGTGCTGCGCGATCTATCCGGCGACAGCCTGCACCGGCGCGGATGGCGGCCGGTCCAGGTCAAGAGCCCCCTCAACGAGGCCATCGCCGCCGGCCTGCTGATGGTGGCGGGCTGGGACGGCAAGCAGGTGCTCCACGATCCCATGTGCGGGTCGGCGACGTTCCTCATCGAGGCGGCCCACATGGCCCAGGACCGGGCCCCGGGCCTGAAGCGGCACTTCGCCTTCGAGCGCTGGGCCGATCTGGACGAGACCGCCTGGCGCAAGCAGCGCGATGACGCCAACGCTCGCCACGAGGCCGGCCGGTCGCGACCGCTGGCCATCTCCGGTGCGGACCACCACGCCGGCGCGCTGAGCATCGCCCGGCGTTCCGCGGAGGCTGCGGAGGTGGACGAGACCATCCGCATCCGGCGCAAGGCGCTGGACGGCAATCAGCCTTCGCTGACCCCACAGCTGGTGGTGAGCAATCCGCCGTGGGGCCTGCGCATGGGCCACGGGGAGCTGGAGCAGATCTGGACCGACCTGGGACGCTTCCTCAAGGGCCAATGTGCGGAAGCGACGGCCTGGCTGCTGTCCGGCGAATCTGCCCTGACCCGTCCGCTACGGCTCAAGGCCGCTCGGCGTCATCCCATCCGCATCGGCCCGGTGGACGCTCGCTGGATCCAATATGAGCTGCTCCCGCCCAAAAAAAATGCCGAAATTCCCAAATAGAATTGGTCCGCTGCTCCCTTAATCCCCCTGAATCACTCAAGAACTTCCACCCACGCAGGCAGCGCGCTATTCTGGGTGTCCCGTAGGGTTCAGGGGTGGGGAGAGGGACCAGAAAACATGACACAGCATGCGGTACATCCCCGCATGATCACGAATGGCGACCACGACCGCGCCACGCACGTCAATCTGCTGTTCCAGCTGTACCGTGCGCGCCGCAGCGGCATCCTGACCGTTCGTTCGGGTCAACAATACCGGCAACTCTATATCGTCGCCGGCGCACCGGCCTGGTATTCCAGCAACGTGGAGGAAGAGGGCCTGGGGGCCTCGCTGGTATCGGCAGGTCTGGTGACCGCCAGCCAGATGGACTGGCTTCGCAACAAGCTCTCCCCCGGCGAGCAGCTGGGTGAGGCGGTGGTGGCGTCGGGGACCGTGACCCGGGATCGGCTCCAGGTGCACGAACAGATGCAGGTCGAGCAGGGCTACACGGCGGCCCTGGCGTGGCGGAAGGGCACGTGGTCCTTCGAGAGCTGCGAGGAGGACCTGTCCGATCGCCTGGATCCGGCGCTGCAGATGCCGATCCAGCCCCTGCGCACCCTGTGGCAGGGGATCAAGCGGCACGTCCCCATGGACGAGAGCCTGCGCACCATCTCCGATCCCACCGCCGGCGATCTGCTCCCCGGCGACGATCTGATCGCCGTCTTCCCGGCCCTGGAAGTGGACACGATGTTCGCCAATCTGCCCGCCGAGATCGGCGAGCGGACCCGGGTCGAGGCGCTGTTCAGGGTCATCGCCGACCGCAGCGGTGATCTGGCCAAATTACTGTGGATGCTGGAAAAAACCGGGCTGCTGATCCGTGAAGGCCAGCCCAACGAGGAAATCCTCGAGGCCATGTCCTGGATCCATACGCGGGACTCGTCGACCCTCGAGCTGGTGACCTTCGAGGAGCTCGACTCCGGCTCCGAGCTTCAAATCGTGGACCACGAGGAGACGGATTCCCTCGAAGAGCACGGCATCAACACCGAATCGGACGAGGCCCCCATGTGGGGAGATCCGTTCCTGGGCTCGGCCGACGACGAACTGACCGACGTGATCCTGACGCGCCTGGTCGAAACCGAGGTCACCGACAACCCCGAGCGCTACATCCTCGTCATCGACACGGACGCCAGCCCGGCCGACGAGATCTTCCGCCGCTTCGAACACCACGGGATCGAGATCCGCACGTCCACCGACCCATCGGACGGGTACCAGCAAGCCCGCGCGGCCGCCCCCGCCCTGATCCTGCTCAGCAGCGATCTGCCCGACGGCTACACCGCCTGCGATCTGTTCAAGAGCGACAGCCAGCTACGCAATATCCCGCTGGTGCTGATGTGCCATGGCCTGGCTGACGCGCGCATGGTGGCCCACTGGTTCGAGCAGACCGCCGCCAACCTGTACATCCGCAAGCCGGTGGCCGGGTCCTTCATGCTGCGCTATCTGCGCGGTCTGGAGAATCGCTGGGCCGCCGACTCGGAGTGCCGGCTGCTGCGTCGTCGCATCCAGGACATGGCCCGCGAGGTCGTCGATCTGAGGTGCAACCAGTCGGAATCGGCGGGCATGGAGCTCAAAGTCGAGGAACAGACGCGGGAGCTGCAGGCGGCCACCAGCGAGCTCGAAAACCTGCAAAAAGCGCTCGAGCAGCTCCGTGAAAAGCGGGACCAGGGTCAGCAGGATGCCCAGCGCGCCCTCGATGAGGCCGGTCTCCAGGCCGAAGAGGCCAAGCAGCAGGCCGAGGATGCGCAGCGGAGGGCCGAGGAAGCGGACCTGCGAGCCGAAGAGACTGAACAGAAGCTCGAGGAGGCCGCCGCAGAGGCCGAGAGCCGGACACAGGAGGCCGTCGACGAGGCCGGCGCCCGAGCCGAGGAGGCCATCCGCGAGGCCGAAGCCAGGGCCGACGAGGCCCGGCAAAACGCCGAGCAGGACGCGCAGCAGAAGATCGAGGAGGCCGAGGCCAGGGCCGACCAGGCCCGCCAAGATCTCGAAGAGGCCGAGGCACGCAGCCACGAGGCCCTGGAGGCAGCCCAACAAGCGGCCGAGGAGCGGGTCGCTGAGGCCCGGACTAAGGTCGAGGAAACCATGCAGAGGGCCTCAGAGACGGACCGGCAGCTCGAAGAGGCCGAGGTGCGAGCTAGCGAGGCCGAACAGCGGGCCGAGGACGCACAACGGGCGGCCCAGGACGCACAACGGACGACCGAGGAGGCGCAGCAGGCGGCCGAGGACGCAGAGACCAAGATCGGCGAAGCCGAGCTGAAGGCCGAGGGCGCCGAACGCAAGGCCGAGGAGGCGCAGGCGCTGGTCGACGAGGCGGTCCAGCAGGTGGAGGAGGCCGCCCGGGAGCTGGCCGCCGTCGAGCTTGCCAAGGGCGAGGCCGAAGCCCGGATCGAGGAGGCCGAGGCCAGGGCCGACCAGGCAGCGCAGGAGGGCGCTACCCAGGCCGAGGAACTGCAGCAGGTCCAGCGGGATCTGGAGGAGCTCCGGCAGAGCGAACAGGGATTACGAGAGGATAACAGCAAGCTCCAGGAATTCATCGAAACGCTCCAGGAACAAAAGACCCAGGCCGAAGCCCGGGCCCAGGAGGCCAGCGCTGAGCTCAATCAGCTGCGCATGGACCATGATTTCCGCCAATCCGAACTGCAAGAGACGCAGGACCGGGCCGCCCAGCTCGACGAGGCGGTGGCCAAGGCCCGCGAGGAGCTGGACCAGGCCCGCGAGGAGACGGCCGCCACTCTCAAGCGCGCCCGGGATTCGGAGCGGGAGGTGCATCGGGTCCGGGAAGGGATCGGCACGCTGTCGGACATCGCGGAGCAACGCCAGGAGAAGATCGAGGCAGCGGAGAAGGAGGCGCAGGCGAGCGCCGCCGCCGCCGAGGCGCTGCGCACGGAGATGGACGAGGTGCGCGCCGAGATGGAGCAACGGGACGCCGACCTGGCCAGGGCCACCGGGGAGCTGGACGAGGCCCGGGCCGAGGCAGAGCGGCAGCAGCAGCTGGTCCACGATCTGGAGGAGGCGGGCGGGGACACGTCAGCCCAGCTCGTCCAGCTGAACGACCAGCTCAAGGCCCAGTCCGACCTCACCGAGGAGCAGCGGGAGGAGGCGCGGGCTGCCACCGAGGCCCGGGACAAGCTCGCCGAGGAGCTCGCCGGGCTGCAACAGCGCATGGAAGATGCAGACGCGGCCCGCAAGGAGCTGGAACAGGAGGGCGGGGACGCGTCGGCTCAGATCGTGCAACTGAACCAGCAGATCAAGGCCCAGACCGACCTCGCCGAGGAGTTGCGGGAGGAGGCTCAGGCCGCCATCGAGGCCCGGAGCGAGCTCGACGAGGAGGTGACCCAGCTGCGCCATCGGGTGGACGTGCTGGAGTCCGGGGAGGACCAGTCCGCCGGCACCATCACCGAGCTAAGGGAGGAGCTGGCCGCGGCCCACAAGCTGGCCGACGAGCTGGAGAAGGCCCGCCTGGAGAGCGTCGCCGAGGCCGCCCGGCTGACCACCGAGATGGAGGCCAGGGTGGAGGTGGAGGAGAGCCAGGAGATCGATCTGGACTCGGTGGATCCCGGCGAGCTGACCGAGCTGGTGACGCTCCGCGAGGAGATCCACGAGCGCGACAAGCTCATCGCCGAGCTGACCGACACCCAGGAAACCGAACGCGCCACGAATCAGCAGCTGGAGGCGGCGCTGGCCGATACGCAAGACATGCTGGAAAACCTGCAGGTGGAGCTGGAGCGCACGTCCAGCGACACCCAGGACGATCTGGACGCCGGAGAGCTGCCCTGGGACAAGCTGGAGAGCCTGCTGGCATCCCTGGAAAAACTCGGCACGGAAAGCGCCGATGGGGTGACCCGCTGGGACCAGCTGGAGTCCCGCGTCAACAAGGGGGTCGCCACCTTGCTGGCGCTGGCCGCCACCGAACCGGAGCTGCAAGATGTGGTGAACCCGGTGCTGCAGGAGCTGATGGATGTGCTGCAGACCGGGCGCAACGTGGTGGTCGAGACCAGCGCCACCCTCGAGGAGCAGAGCAGCGGGGGGCGGCCGCGCGCCCCCCCCCCCCGGCGCGCCGCCCCCCCCCCAC
>CAZDDH010000095.1:18193-29586 GCA_964504165.1 uncultured Rickettsiales bacterium
GGGGGTGGTCCCCACCTCCCACCCGGCGTGGCCCCCTGGCGGGGGGGCCTCGCCCCGCCCGGGGGGGGGGCCCGGCCCCGACAACGACTGATATCCCGCACGCCGCAGATGTGCTCCCCGCCCGACCTGGCGTATCCTGTCCTCAGATGAACCGTTCCGAACAAAGCGCAGCAGCGTCCCCTTCCGTCCTGCCAGCGGCCCAGGACAGCTCGGCTCTGGGTGATCTGGCCCCACGGGTCGCCGCTCTCCGTGACGCGGTGGGTAGCGTCATCGTCGGCAAGGACGACGTCATCGACCTGCTGCTGACCGCCATCATCGCCGGCGGGCACGTGCTCGTCGAGGATGTGCCGGGGGTGGGCAAGACAACCCTGGCCCACGCAGTGGCCGCGGCCCTGGGGTGCAGCTTCCACCGCATCCAGTTCACCTCCGACCTGCTCCCCAGCGACATCCTCGGTGTCACGGTCTACGACCGTGATCAGGCGGAGTTCACGTTCCGCCCCGGGCCCATCTTCGCCAACGTCATCCTCGCCGACGAGATCAACCGCACCACCCCCAAGACCCAGTCCGCGTTGCTGGAGGCCATGAGCCACGGGCGGGTTCACATCGACGGGGCGCCCAAGGAGCTGCCGCAACCGTTCCACGTCATCGCCACCCAAAACCCCCTGGAGCACCACGGGACTTACCCCCTACCCGAGTCCCAGATGGACCGCTTCTTGATGCGGCTGACCGTCGGCTACCCGGGCCGCGAGGAGGAGCGCCGCGTGATGCGGACCGCCACGGCGGATCCGGACAAGCTGGCGGCCGTCGTCGGCCCGGAGCAGGTGCTCGCCCTGCAGCAGCGGGCCGGCACCGTCCAGCTCCACGCCTCCATCGAGGACTACATCCTGACCCTCGTCGAGGCCACCCGGCGCTCCCGCCAGCTGCAGCTGGGGGTCAGCCCCCGGGGGACCCAGGCGTTGACGCGGGCCGTGCAGGCCCGGGCGTTGCTGGACGGCCGGGACTACGTGGTCCCGGATGACGTCAAGGAGCTGGCCTCAGCGGTGCTGGCCCATCGGGTACTGGCCGCCGGCGGGCCCGATCCGCTGGGGAACACCCGCCCCACCGCCGAAATCATCGCCGAGATCATCGAGACGCTCCCGCCGCCGGCATGACAGGCCTGACCCGCCAACCTTCGGATCACCGCGCCCTGGGCCCGGTGCTGCCGGCGGACACCGCCCCTGCGGGGAGCACCCGGCGGGCGATGCGCTGGGTCCTCAAGCGCCTGCGCCCCCCCCGCCAGCTGTTGCCCACCATCGAGGGCTGGGTCTTCATGCTGCTGACGCTGGCCATCGCCGGCGCCGCCCTCAACACCGGCAACAACCTGCTGTACCTGCTGTGTGCGCTGATGCTGGCGATGGTGGTGGTCTCGGGCCTGCTGTCGGAGAGCGCCATCCGCAAGGTGCGCATCGGCCGCAGGTTGCCCCCCGAACTGGTGGCCGGGCGGCCGGGCCGGGGCCGGCTGGTCGTCCACAACCCCCGGCGCTGGCTCCCGGCCGTGGGCCTCCAGATCAGGGACGTCCCTGGGGCCCGTTGCGACGGGTCATCGTCCATGGTCACCCTGCTGACGGTGGGGCCCGGGGAGACGGCCGAGCGAGAGGTAGAGTACCTGTTCCGGCGCCGCGGTCTGCACGAGATGAAGGCCATCGAGGTGCGCACTACCTACCCCTTCGGCCTGTTCCGCAAGTGGTACCGCATCGACGCACCCCAGCAGGTGCTGGTCTACCCCGAGCTGGGGCGGCGGCGGCCCGGGCGATCACGCACCGAGTCCGGCAACGGCGCAGCGGCGGGCCGGACACGTGGCGTGGACGGCGACTACCTGGGCCTGCGGGAGTTCAGTGAGGGGGAGGACGCCCGCTTGATCCACTGGAAGGTCTCGGCTCGTCGGGGCGAACTCATCGCCGTGGAGCACAGCCGCTCGGATCTGAAGACCCGCACGGTCTACCTGCTCCCGGGCGGGGATCCAGCCAGCGGCCGGCCGTTCAGGGCCAGCCACGAGGGGGCCGTGGTGCTGGCCGCCACCGCCGTCGCCGAGCTCCTCGAGGAGGGGCACGAGGTGGCCCTGGTGACGCCGGGAGACGCCCTCCCCCCCGGCCGGGGCGACCAGGCCCGCCGGACGCTGCTGGGGCACCTGGCCATCCTCCCGATCCCCGACGATCCGTTGATGGACAAGCCGCTGGCCCTGCGGAGCCGTCTCGGTGACCGGGACGTGGTGGTGCTGTGAGTTCCCGGCATCGAGACGCCCACCGGGCCGGGCAGCGTTTCCTGATCCTATTCCACGGATCGGTGACCCTGCTGCTGATGCTGGGGGTTGCGTCACTGACGGTCACGGGGCAGCTGGGCTTGCCGGCGACCCTCCTCGGCCTCGCCGCCTGTCAGCTCGCCCTCCTCCGGCACCCCCCCGGACGGATCCCGCTGCTGGTGTGGAACCTGCTGGGGATGGCCATCCTGGCGGGCAGTGTCTTCGCGTTCAAGCTGCTGAACGTGGGGCCGCTGGTACTGCTGGTCCATCTGACACTGGTGTTCCAGGCCTACCGCTTGCTTGCACGCACGGACAACCGGGGCTACGTGCTGAACTTCCTGCTGGCCTTCTCCCAGGTGTTGCTCGCGTCGATCCTGACCATCCGCCTGGCCTTCGCCGCCGTCCTCGCGGCCTTCGCGGTGATGCTCATCGCCTCGTTGCTGCTGCTCCACCTCAAGCAGACTGCGGACGAAGCATGGGCTCAGCGCGGCGGCGCCGGCCGCATACCCCCACCGGCGGTCTATGCCGACGCCGGCCGCCTGCTGAGGGCCGCCTACCTGGCCTACGCGGCGCTGATGAGCGCCCTGCTGCTGGCGGCGACCGGGGCCCTGTTCCTGCTCATCCCCCGGCTTCACATCGGGCTGGGGGGCGGCCTGTTGGATCCGGTCTCCGTCGCCGGCTTCTCCGAGGAGATGGGGCTGGGGGACAAGGGGGACTTCCGTCAGGGCAACGAGCCGGTGATGCGGGTCTACGTCACCACCCCGGACGGCGAGCCCTACGCCCAGCCGCTGTACTACCACGGCCTGGCCCTGGACACCTTCGACGGCCGGCGCTGGCGGCTGGCCGACCCCCGCCGCCGCAGGGAGGCAAACCGCCTGTACTACCTGGGGGATCGCGTCTACCCCCATCCGGACACGACGCTGACCCAGCGCTACACCCCCGAGCCCATCGACAGCATGGTCCTGTTCCACGTCAAGGACCGGCTGGCCCTGGTGGTCCCCCATCGGACCCTGGAGATCGCCTCCACCGACGGCATCTACGGTCCCACCGGCGCCAAGCAGTCCGCCTACACCGTCCACAGCGACCACAGGCGCCCCTCCCCCGAGCAGCTCCGCTCGGCGCCGGACAGCTATCCATCGGCCATCACCCAGGCCTACATCCGGCCGCCCCCCGTCAGCCAGCGGGTCCAGGAGTTGGGCCAGCGCTGGGTCTCCAGTGGGGCCACCACCTACGATGGCGTGCTGTTGGTGCAGCAGCAGCTCTCGCAGAACTTCACCTACTCCTTGGACCAGCCGTCCGCCGGCGCCACCGACCCGGTGGACCACTTCCTGTTCGAATCCCAGGAGGGCCATTGCGAGTTCTACGCCGGCTCCATGGCGGTGCTGCTGCGCAGCGCGGGCATCCCGGCGCGGGTGGTCACCGGCTTCTACGGCGGGGACTACAACCCAGCGGGGGGCTACTTCATCGTGCGCCAGCGCCACGCCCACTCCTGGGTGGAGGTCTACTTCGCCGGCTACGGCTGGCAGCGCTTCGATCCGACGCCGGCCGGGGACGGCACGGACGCGGCGCGCATCCGGCCGGCGGCCCGCCTGGCCGACTGGATCGATCTGGCCTCCTTGCGCTGGCGCGAGATGGTGCTGGACTACGACCAGCGCTCCCAGATCAACGGCCTGCTGTCCCTCGGCACCCGCATGTCGCGCATCCAGCTCGGGAAAGCCCCGGCCCTCCGCGAGGCCCCCGCCCTCGACCGCCCGGTGACCACCTCGGCCACCTCCGTGCTGGTGTTGTGTGCCGTGCTGCTGGCCGCCGGTGTCGCCGGGGCATGGCTCCTGGGCCGCCGCCGGGGGGGCGCCGGCTCGCTGGACGATCTTCCCCGGGGCCCACCACGCCGATTCGCGCGGGCCGTCCGGCGCGGGCTGGACCGGGCCAGCCGCCGGCTTCCCGAAGGCCGGCAGAACCCGACCCCGCTGGAGATCGCCCGGGCCGTTCAGCGGGCCGGGGGGGATGATCTACGCGCCGTGGAGCTGGTCCAGCGCTACTACGCCATACGCTGGGGGGCCCGCCCCGTGGATGACGAGGATCTGCAGCGGGCGAAGCGATTTGCCCGGGATGCCCGCCGCTGGCGCCCGGCCGATCCACCCCAGCCCCCTGCAACCACCTGATCCCCGGACGGAGCCACAGCCGGAACCCGTGAGGTGACCGGGGGGGGTCGCCGCGCAAGGCGGCCAGCGCCTATACTCCACCGATGCAGCTCTACACCAAGATCCTGCTCGGCATGGGCGTGGGCGTCATTTTGGGGATCTTCGCCGGCCCCAACTCGTTCCTGTTGCCCCACACCGCCGCCGTACTCAACGCGGATGCCGTGGTCTTCGTGGCCCCTGACGGCCAGGATCCCCACACCCTGGCCACCCCCCGTCAGATGCGCATCATCGGCGAGCAGCCCGGGGCCCGATCCGAGGACCCACCGTGGCTGCAGGTGGAGTGGACCCTCAACGCCGCCGAACTGCTCAAGCTCAACGACGACGGTGTCGAGGAAGCCGCGACGCTGGAGGCGGGCTCCCGCCACACCGGCTGGGTGGCCGAGACCCGCCCCGAGGTCAAGCGGCACTCCCCGGTGGGGATCACGCTGGTGCGCTCCACCGAGTGGGTCGGCAAGCTGTTCCTGGCGCTGATCAAGATGGTGGTCATCCCGCTGGTGTTCTTCTCGCTGCTGGTGGGGGTGGCGTCCCTGGGGGACTTCCGCAAGCTGGGGCGCATCGGCCTGCGCACGATCCTGTTCTTCAGCGGCACGACGGCGATGGCGCTGATCATCGGCGTGGGCCTGACCAGCATCGTGCGCCCGGGCCACCTGCTCACCGACGAGGCCCGCGCCGACCTGCTGGCGTCCTACTCCTCCGAGGCCAAGGACAAGGTCTCCGCCGCCGCGGAAGCGCCGACGATGATGGACCAGCTCATCGGCATCGTGCCGGCCAATCCGGTGGAGGCGCTGGCCAGCGGCAACATGCTGCAGATCATCTTTTTTGCGCTGATGCTGGGCATCGCGCTGACCTACATGGACAGCCAGCGGGCCCGCCTGGTGGTGGACGTCTCCGAGCGCATCAACGAGGCAATGGTGATGCTGGTCCACCTGATCATGAAGCTGGCCCCCTACGGGGTGGCCGCGCTGCTGTTCAAGGTGGTGGGCAGCACTGGGCCGTCGGTGCTGATGGCGCTGGGGGTGTACGGGCTGGTGGTGCTGGCCGGGCTGGCCACCCACCTGTGCCTGACCTACGGGCTGGTGATCCGCCTGGGAGCCCGCCTGCCGTTTTGGGGCTTCCTGCGGGCCATGCGCCCGGCCATGCTGCTGGGGTTCTCCACCTCCAGCTCCTCTGCCACCTTGCCGGTGACCATGGAGTGCGCCGAGGACAACGTGGGGGTCAGCCGCCAGGTGACCAGCTTCGTGCTGCCGCTGGGGGCCACCGTCAACATGGACGGGACCGCCCTCTATCAAGGCGTCGCGGCGGTGTTCATCGCCCAGATCTACGGCCACGACCTGGGGCTGGTGGCCCAGGCCACCATCGTGCTGTCGGCCACCTTGGCCTCCGTCGGAGCCGCCGGCGTGCCCGGCGCTGGCATGATCACCTTGGCAATGGTGCTCACCGCCGTGGGCATCCCCCTGGAGGGGCTGGCGCTGATCCTGGGCATCGACCGGCTGCTGGACATGTTCCGCACCTCCACCAACATCGTCGGCGACAGCACCGCCACGGTGCTGATGGCCCGGCTGGAGGGGGAGCAGCTGCACCTGCTGACGCCGGCGGAGGATCGGGCGGATCCGGAGCGCGGATTCAGTGGGCGACTGGATCGGGACGACGACGGCGGGGAGTGACCGCTACAGGTCCCCGGCCACGGCGAACATGGGCAGGTAGATGGCGCCATAGATCGCCACGATCATCAGCCCGGCCAGCACCGCCACGGCCCCCGTGTAGAACCACATCAGAGCCTTGCGCCCCGTCTGGTGCAGCACGACGAGCAGCGCCATGTCGGCGGCCAGCGCCAGCGGCGTCAGCACGGCCCACAGCCACACGGTCTGGCGCACGAACGACGACACGCCGAGCACCAGCTGGGTGGGAACGGGCAGGACAGAGCCCATGTCGGCGTACAGCATCGCGAAGCGGGGCACCACCATCAGTAGCTCCACCCCGAGGAACACCACCAGGGCCAGGTGCATGGGCAGGATCAGCGACAGGGAGATGACCAGCTTGACGCGGGAGCGCATGACCGGTTCTAGGGTGGGTTGTTCCATGGGGGCACTATACCGCGCCCCGGGAGCGGGCGGTTACGGGGAGCCGGTCTCCGGGGCGATGATCTCCTCCGGGGCGGACTCCTCTTGCGGTGCGGCTTCTTCGGCCGGCGCGGCTTCTTCGGCTGGCGCGGCTTCTGCGGCCGGTGCGGGAGCGGGCTCCTCGCCCGCAGCGGGGATCTGGTCCAGGAATGCCGGTTCCGAACCGGTGCCTGGGATGACCCCGCCCGCCGGCTCGGCGGGTGGCGCCTCCTCGCCCGGTGGCGGCTTTTCGATCATCTTGAGGCCCTTGCCCGGGACCACTTCACCCTCGATCGTATCCCCACAACGGATGGACAGCTCCCCCGACGACCACAGCTCACGGGAGGCCGGCCGCACCACCCGCAGGTAGTTGTGGCCCGGCTGCAGCGGGAAGCGCAGCGTCGATTCCAGCGGCACATCGCCCTCCCGGTAGCCCGCATAGTTCAGCCCGTTGATCTGGACGTCGAACTCCACCGATCGCAGGGCGCTCACCAGCAGCTCGCCCTCGGCGCACTCCTCGACGGACTCGGGCACGGCGCCGTCCAACACCACCACGCCGTCGTCTCCCATCCGCGCCGCCAATACCGCGGGCGCTGCATCCGACGTCACCAGGTACGCGAACTCCACCTTGGGCGCCCAGCTGCTGGCCGCCTTGGCACAGGCCGCGGGCCCCTGACGCAGGAGCCTGGCCGCAGCCGCCGCTTCGGTGCGCGTGGCCTCGGAGACCTCCTTGGCCACCGCCAGCTCGTCCAGCACCGGCAGGCCCGCCGGATCGGCGACGCGCACCAGCATGTGGAACATCCGCACGAAGGACTCGTCCAGCAGGTACTTGCGGTCCCGCTCCAGCACCTTCTCGATCACCGGCACCGAGCTGCTGTCCGCCAGGATCTCCAGCAGGTTGAAGGCGTGGGCCCAGGCCACCAGATTCTTCTCCAGGAGTAGCTCGTCATGGACCAAAGGAAGCAGCCCCGGGTGGGCGTGGTAGCGCAACGACTCCAGGGCCTCGGCCCGCTTGGCGCCGCTCTTGGAGTTGCGGACCATCTTCTCCAGCACCGGAGCCACCTCTTCGCCGGGGCGCTCCGACGCCGTGATGGCCACCTTGCAGGCCACCCGGATGCGGGGATCGGGATCGTCGACATGGGCCTGGTACAGGGGGCCCATACCCGGCGGATCGAGGGTCGCGGCCACCAAGAAGGCTTCCGCCTGAACGTTGGGGACCATCAACTCGTCCTGGGCGATGAGGGCCGCCACCGCGGCGCCATCCATGTTGCCGCTCTTCTCCACCGCCGCCAGCAGCTCCACGATCAGCTTGTCGTCCAGCGAGCGGTACCGGCACAGGGCCTCGAGGATGCCGTCCTCGATACGCACCGGGTCCAGCACCATCAGGGAGCGGAACGCGTCACGGCGCATGGCCGAATCCCCCGTCTCCAGCTCGAAGAGGAACTCCAGGGCGTCGATCCCGCCCACTTCCCCCATCTCCCCCATCTCCTCCAGCGCCCACACCGCCGTCTGCCGGACCTCGCCGCTGGGATCGTGCAGTGCCGCGTCGATCAGGTAGGCGATCGAACCCCAGCAGCCCTTGTCGCCCAGCTCCTCCGCCGCGTCCTCACGCATATCCTTGATGTCGTCGAACAGCATCATCTGCGTGAGTTCGTCGCAGTCCAGGTTGGACAGCGGAAGCGCTCCCGCCGGGGCTGTGACGGCGACCAACAGCGCAAGAATCCCACCGGTTTGCCAGCATCGCATCAGCCATCCCTCCACGGTTGCGTCCAGCAACTGATGCAAGACTCGTGCTGGATGGAAGGGGTTTTTTTTGCCGGTATCGACAAAAAGACCTGGAACAGGCCCGCGTGACGGGAGTTTATTAGGGGTGGAGCGCCCGCGAGAGGAGGGGATGGTGGCTCGAACCTCATGGAAAATCGCGTGGATCGTGTTGCCCGTGGTGGGCCTGCTGCTCGCCTGTGGTCAACGCGCCAGCTCCGAACAGACGCCCCCCGCCACCCAGCCAGCCGACGGCGCCGGCGTCACCCACCGCGCCCTGACCGATGACTCAAATTTCGAACATCTGGGGAAACCGGCCCCCGGAGAGTGGCTGGACCGCTTCGACGAGCCGGGACAGACCTTCAAGCAGTACAGGCTCTCTGCGCCACCCGGCCGCACCGCCCAGCGCAAACGCTTCGTCATCCAGCCCATCGGCCCGTTCAGCTACGAGGGCCGCCAGGCGCTGGACCGGGCCGCCGAGTTCGCCGGCCTGTTCTTCGATGTGCCGGTGGAGGCCGTCGATCCCATCGACCTGCCCGACAACCCGGACCGGGTCGTCAGCTCGGGCCCCCAGTACCTCACCGATCCGCTGCTGGACACGCTGCGCCCCCGCCTGCCCGACGACGCCATCGGCCTGCTGGGGATCACCGAGGCGGACCTCTACCCCGGGGACGGATGGAACTACGTGTTCGGCTACGCCAGCCTGGCCGACCGCGTGGGGGTCTACTCCCTCGCGCGCTACTTCCCCCGGTTCTGGGGCCAGGGCACCAGCGACGAGACCGCCGCCCTGGCCCTGCAGCGCACGGCCAAGGTGTTCGTCCACGAGGCGGGCCACATGTTCGGCATCCACCACTGCACCGAGTACCATTGTGTGATGAACGGCTCCAACAGCCTGGACGAGACGGATCGGGGCCCCCTGTTCCTGTGCCCCATCGATCTGGCCAAGCTGCACTGGGCGCTGGAGTTCGACATCGAGGCGCGCTACGTGAAGATGCGCGAATACTGCGCCAAGTACGGGTTGGACTCGGACGCGGCCTGGCTGGAACGCCGGCTCGCGGCCATTCGGGGCGGGAGCTCCTGAACCTGGAGGGGACCTGGTATGCGATCGATCATCCCGAGCCTATGGCTTATGGCTGCGCTGGCCGTGGCCACGACCTGCGCGGCCCAGCCCGAGCTGACGGCCGACCAGCTCTTCAATCAGGGCCACAGCGCCATGGAGCGCGGCAACCATGACCTGGCCATCGACTTCTACAAGCGCTGCGTCGCGGCCAGCCCCGAGTACAAACAGGCCTGGTACAACCTGGGCTACACCTACAGCCACAAGGGGATGTTCAACGAGGAGATCGATGCCTACGAGCACGCCATCGCCATCGACCCGGGCTACCGCAAGGCGCTGGTTGGGCTGATGATGGCCCACGGCGACAAGGGGGACCATGGCCGGGCGCTGGCCTACGCCCGGCAAGCCATCGCCATCGACGAGGCGGCCTTCAACGCCTGGTTCCGTATGGGCTGGTCTCTGTACAACGTGGCCCAGGATCAGCCCACCGTAGACCAGAAAATGGCCATGCTGGACCAGTCGTGCAAGGCCTACCACAAGCACCTGGCCGCCACGCCCGGTGACCACAAGGGCTGGTACAACCTGGGCATGTCCCTCGAGGAGCAGGGCAAGATCGAGGAGGCCAAACAGGCCTACCTCAAGGCCATCACCATCGACCCCGACTACCTCAAGGCGCTATACGCCGTGGCCTACATGTACGAGCTGCAGGGGGAGACGGCGGCGGAGCTGGCCACCTGGAAGCACTATCTGGAGTTGGCCAAGGACGATCCCGCCAAGGCCGAGTTCGTCACCTACGGTCGCTCCCGCCTGGCAACGCTGGAAGGCACGGCGCCCTGATCCAGGCCCGCTGCAGTCAAGGTAACGCGGCGAACATCTCCATCAGCACCGGCCGCAGATTGGCCATCCCGCAGGCCGCCCCCATGGCCGCGCCGAAGAGGATGTCGCTGGGGTAGTGCACCCCCAGGTAGAACCTCGAACACGCCACCGCCAGGGCCCACGGCGCCACGACCCACGCCAGCGGATGCCCCGCCAGCAGCAGCGCCACCGTCAGAGCGATGGCGGTGGAGGTGTGTGTGGAGGGAAAGGACCGATCGGTGGGCGGACGGATCAGCGCCCGGTGCCCCTCGATGGCCTCGTAGGGTCGATCCCGGCGGGCGACGGCCTTGATCGTGTGGCCCAGCACCAGCGAGCACCCCGACCCCATCATGCCCGCCAGGAAGGTGAACTGGCCGGGCATCACCTCCCGCTCCAGGGCACACAGCACCGTCAGCGTGATGGCACCGAAGGCCCATACGAACCCGGAGCCCGAGTAGGTGATGGCGATCATCCCGGCAGTCAGCCAACCCCGCCGCTGCCGGTCCACGGCGCGCACGGCGGCCACGTCCAGCTCGTGGATGCGGCCCAGCACTGATGGGATAAAAGCCACTCGCCCTCCTGCTCCTCGCAGCTATACATCCATCGCCCGGGGCAGGCCAGTACCTCATGTCAGAAGTCCTCACCGACCCTCGCCGGCTCCCTGGGATTAACCATCCCGTACGGGCGCGGCGACGGCCCGCTGAGGGTGGGGATCACGCAACGGTTGCTTCCCGCCAAGATGGTCCCCACGTAGGGATTCCACACTTGAACTACAACGCTGTTATCATGCGCTTCCATGCACCGGTATCTTTTAAACTTGAGCGGCATATTTGGACCATTGATTGTGTCTGACACTTCTACTTCCTTATGGCGATGGGCCCTGCTGGCAATGGGGTACACACTGGGGATGGCCGTGTGTAGCGGCTGTGCGGAGGAGCCGTCTCCCTCGGACGGGCAGGTCACGATCCACGACGAAGACCGCGCCTGGCCCTCCTACATGCTGTATTCGGGCCGATACGCGGGCGGTGCCTACCTGATCGATAGGCAGGGCGCTGTCGTGCATACCTGGGAAGCGGACCATGAAGCACGGGTCTGGGGACACACCGAGTTGTTCGATGACGGCACCATCTTCACCGTCGCCG